>JASJJZ010000075.1:0-10879 GCA_037622205.1 Actinomycetes bacterium | reverse complement strand
AGCTTCTGGTTGACGAGCGACACCGCTGATATACGCGGCGAAGATCATTCCAGTTGCGATTGCAGGTCCGATTGCTGATAGGCCATAACCGACCAGGTTGAGTGTGCCTGACATTGTGTTGCCTTTCTGTTCGTGTTACTTACTAGCGGGAGCCAGTAAGTGGGCATTAATTTCTGTTGTGATTAGTGCTCATCCGCCAGTGCTCCGGCGATGAACAAAGCTGTAAGCAGGGTGAAGATATATGCCTGTAGGCATTGGACCATAAATTCGAAGAAGGTCATCCCGATTCCAAATGCAAATGCGAAAGGAGCAATTAACTTTAGCCCGATTCCCCCACTAAGCATGTGTTCTCCGCCCAAGATGAATACCAGAAGCAATAAGTGGCCGGCAAACATATTTGCAAAGAGACGCAATGAAAGTGTTAGCGGACGAACTATGAAGAAGGTTGCAATTTCGATTGGGGTAAGAAGAATATAAACAAACTTTGGGACACCTGGCATAAATGCAATGCCCTTTAGGTATTTGCCAAGACCTTGCTTCTTGATTCCAACGTAGTGAAAAACCACGAATGAAAAAATCGCTAAAACATATGGGAATGAAACGTGAGACATTGCAGGGAATTGAAGCAGTGGAACGATTCCAAAAATATTGTTTGTAATAATAAATGTGAACAAAGTAAATAAAAATGGAACAAAGCGCATGAATTCGCGGCCAATGATTTCTTCGCCAATACTGTTACGCACAAAGGCGTAAACTGATTCGCCAGCAAACTGTAATTTACTTGGTACGACCAAAGCTTTTCGGGAAGAAATTATAAAAAATACTGAAATTAGAACTACCGAGAATATGACTAAAAGAATTGGCTTAGTCGTGAATTCGCTATTTCCAAAAACGGGAGGGAGGTTGAAGTCGGCGGTGCTAGGTGGCACAAAACCTTCGCCACTCTCTTCAAACGCGAACTTACGCACAAACACTCCTGTAATTAGTTAACTTTTGGGAAGCCATGTGAATCCGGCGCAACACTATTAGGAGTCCGCTCAAAACCAAAACTGAGAAGTTGCTTAATTACGGCCAAAGCGAAGCCAGGTCAGGTAGAGCGAAGAGCCGGCTCCCAAAAGGAGTCCGCCGAGAAGGAAGAAATTCTTCTCCAACCAGGTGTCTAGGGCCCAGCCAATGCCACCCCAGATAATTAGCCCAGATAGCAGGTAGCCGAAGATTGACCACATAGCGCCTTCCTCATTGCCTCTAACCATAACTAGTCTCCAGACTTTAAGTCATTTGGCGAACCCACATTTGAGCCCTTAGTTTGAGGCAAAGGCAGTTGAAAGCGCAACTTCACAAATGCTCGAATTTCACCGGCCAACCATGCTGCCGTTATTGAGAGGGCAGCAATAGCGAAAGTTGGGCGATCTACCGTTTGCGGCGACGTTGTCTTTGTCACAACCAGGAGAAGGGCCCCCATCAAAATAACTTTCGCGAAGTAAGAGAACATCGCAAGCGCCATCGTGGCCATTGGATCTAAATTCTCAGAAATCTTTGAAATAACTAGGTGAACTGAAAAATAAAGAATCACCGTTCCACTTGCCAAGAGCGAGCCCCAAAACCCCGACGCCCCTCTGATGAGGACGCCAGCAATAACCGAGATCGCCGCAATAAGAAGTGCGGGAATTAAAGCTCCCCGCCAAAGATTGCTCTCACTATTTTGTCCTGACATTTGTCGACACCAAACTCTTTCTAATTAGGGCTAGCGAAAATAATAAAATTAATATTCCCACTAGGAGCGCTACCCAGATTGGCGCAAAAGCTGCGACAACTGTTGGGAAGGCAAACATAGCGGTCCAGGAGTAAAGAATTGCAGAAGTTCTGCGGTGTGAATTTCCCATCGATAAAAGTTTGTGATGAAGATGCTCTTTATCCGCAGTGAATGGCGAACGGCCTGCCCGAAGTCGACGAATAATCGCCATGACTAGATCTATCAGAGGTATTGCTAGAATGCTAAACGGAAGAAGTAGCGGGAGTAAAACTTTGCTCGATCCTTCATTGGTAATTGCATTTACATCAATCTGTCCAGTTAAAGTTATTGCTGCAGCCGACAATAACAAACCTAAGAACATCGCGCCAGAATCGCCCATGAATATTCGTGCCGGATGATAATTGTGAGGCAAGAAGCCGATACAAATTCCGATAATCACGGCGGTAATTAACGATGGGGCTCCCGCACGATTTAAACCATTTACTACTGCTAATAAATAAGAGAAGCCAAAGAATGCCATCGCACAGATAGCAACAATTCCGGTAGCAAGGCCATCTAGGCCATCAACAAAATTGATGGCATTTATTACAACCATTACGAATAAAATGGTTAAGAGCTGACCAATACTTGGCGGCAAAATATAAATTCCATTTATTGGAAGCCAAAGTATTTGAACTCCATGCAATAATAAAATACCGCCGGCAACAGCCTGACCGGCAAATTTTGTAATTGAATCTAAATCATATAAATCATCAAGCGCACCAAGAATCATTATGAATGTCCCAGCCAGGAAGATTCCAGTAGCTTCGCGACCAAAAGATTTTGCGACAAGCGGTAGGTGGCTTACAACTAAAAATGTAATGGACATTGAAATCCACATCCCGATTCCACCCCACCGTGGCGTGACTTTAGTATGCGTATCGCGAGTTCTAAGATGGATAAAAGCTCCGGCCTTGAGTGCCAAAACCTTTATAAATGGTGTAATCAAATAGCAGAGCGTCGAAGCAAATGTGATTGTGAGAAGAAATTCGCGCATTTTGAATTAATTTCTATCTAGCGTAAATAGGAAATTTTGCAGTCAAAGCATTTACTTCGCTTCGAATTGCCTTTGCTTTACTCTCATCCCCGCCATCTTTTATTGCGCGGGCAATAAAGGAAGCAATCTGTGACATCTCCGGAACTCCCATGCCTTGAGTGGTGGTCGCCGCCGTCCCTACTCGAATTCCACTTGTAACAGCAGGTGTTTCTGGATCATAAGGAATCGAATTCTTATTTAGAACAATTCCGGCTGCACCACATCGCTCATCTGCAATCTTGCCATTTACACCTGTCGACCTAATGTCAATTAGCGCTAGGTGAGTCTGAGTTCCGCCAGAAACTGCGCGCATGCCCTCTTTCTCTAAATCCGCGGCAAGTGCTTTCGCATTGATAATTACGTTCTTTGCATAAGTTTGATAATCAGTTGTCGCGCACTCTTTTAGCGCAATCGCCTTACCCGCTACTGCGCTCATGATTGGGCCGCCTTGCATACCCGGGAACACTGCCTTATCAATTGCAGCTGCATGCTCTGCCTTTGAAAGAATCATTCCGCCCCGAGGACCACGCAACACTTTATGGGTTGTGAAGGAGACTACATCTGCATAAGGAACTGGTGATGGAATCGCTTTTCCGGCAACGAGTCCGATGAAGTGTGCTGCATCAACCCACATGATTGCCCCGACTTCATCGCAGATTTTACGAACTGTTTCAAAATCAATCAAACTTGGGTAGGCAGTCGCGCCAACACAAATCATCTTTGGCTTATTTGCAATTGCGTTATCTCGTAGCTCGTCATAATCAATTAGTTCATCTTCTTGACGAACTCCGTAAGAAAATATATTGAACCACTTTCCAGAGAAATTAACTTTTGAGCCGTGGGTTAAATGACCACCATGTGGAAGTGACATAGCAAGGACGCTATCCCCTGGTTTAGTAAATGCTTGATATACCGCAACATTCGCACTTGCTCCGGAATGTGGTTGCAGATTTGCATGCTCGGCACCAAATAATGATTTCGCGCGTTCGATTCCAATAATTTCGACTTTGTCTACCTCTTCGCAGCCACCGTAGTAGCGCTTGCCGGGATAACCCTCGGCATATTTATTTGACAGCGTAGATCCCATGGCGGCTAGAACAGCTGGTGAAGTAAAATTTTCACTCGCAATCAATTGCAGATTCTTCTGTTGCCGAACTAATTCGCTCAGTATTACTGCAGCAATATCTGGATCTTGGGCCTGTAGAGCGCTGAAATCTGGACCATAAAAGGCCTCGCTATTCTTTTCGGTCATGGCAGAACCTTATTGGTTAGCAAGTTCAATTGTCGGTGCGACTTTCCTTAAATCCTCCAATGTGAGCGCCCCAACACGGATAACCACCAAGTTTTCGCCCTCCTGCGCCACTACTGTTGAAAACGGGCCCGCCACCAGCTCGCCAGCATCCAACGCTTGGAGTTGGTGAATATTCTCAATCCTTGTTACCGGAACGCCACCAGCCAGAGTCGCGGAGGCAATTGCTAACGGACCAGTTGCATTTGTTACTTCCAAAGTGCCCAATTGATCTGGCATCCGCACTGCGAAATTCTTTAAGTTTCCGCCATCTCCTAAGTCCCAACTTAATGATTGATTCTGTGGCAGATTCAAAGTCAGCAAACCTGGCCAAAATTCCTCAACTAATTCCTTAACTCCTGCCGATGTCACTTGAACCAAACCACCTAGTGTTTGAACCTTGCCCACAATAACTTGGGCAGCAATACCACGTGGGTCATTACGTAATTGATGCAAGCGATTTACTGCTGGAATACTAAAGGCATCACAAGCATAAACATAACTATGTTCAAGGGGAAGTATCACAACTTCACCTCGCTTAATTGCAGCTATGACTTTTTCGGTCATTATAAATTCTCGATTATTTTTGCCAGTGAACCATCAACCAGCGCGTGAATTGATGTGCCTTCAGGTAAATACTCTTCGGAGAAAATTTCACCACGTTCATGGATTGCTGAAACCAGATCGCCTCGACTGAATGGGATAACTGTAGTAATTTCAACTCTTGGCCTAGGTAGCCCAGCTTCAATTGCAGCAACCAAAGTATCGATTCCAAATCCAGTTCTTGCCGAAAATGCAAAACTATTTGGTTCTTCTCGAAGTAATTGCATCATTTTTTCTGGGGGCGCGACATCTGCCTTATTGATTGCAATGATTTCGGTAATTTCACTACCACCGATTTCATTTATCACTGAACGCACCGCGCGAATTTGTTCTTGTGGATCCGGATGGGCCCCATCTACTACATGAACAATTAAATCCGACTCTGAAACCTCCTCCAAGGTAGATTTGAAGGCTTCAATTAATTGGTGCGGTAAATGTCGGACGAAACCGACAGTATCGGACAAGGTATAAATCCGACCTTCAGAAGATGTGGTTTTGCGAACAGTTGGATCTAAGGTTACGAATAAAGCGTTTTCAACTAAGACTCCGGCGCCAGTTAACCGATTCATTAACGAAGATTTACCAGCATTTGTATATCCGGCAATCGCAACTGATGGAATGCTATTGCGGCGGCGCTCTTGGCGTTTGGTATCACGAGAAATTTTCATCTCCTTAATTTCACGTCGCAATTTCGCCATCTTGTCGTTAATGCGACGGCGATCAGTTTCAATCTTTGTTTCGCCGGGACCGCGGCCACCAATTCCACCGGCCTGGCGCGAAAGTGAATCGCCCCAACCACGAAGTCTTGGCAGAAGGTAAGTCATCTGCGCTAATTCAACTTGCGCCTTACCTTCTCGGCTCTTTGCGTGCTGCGCAAAAATATCTAAAATTAGCGCAGTTCGATCAATAACTTTGACTTTAACTTTGCCTTCCAAATTTCGAAGCTGGGCTGGTGAAAGTTCGCCATCACAGACGACGGTATCGGCGCCGCTATTAACAACTGCTTCACGGAGTTCCATAACTTTTCCAGATCCAATAAAAGTTGCAGGGTCAGGTTTATCCCGCCGTTGTATTAGACCCGCCATCACTTCAGATCCCGCCGTTTGGGCCAATGCGGAAAGTTCCTTCAATGAATTTTCGGCATCCTGGGATGTGCCTTCGACCCAGACACCAACTAGAACTACTTTCTCTAGTCGAAGTTGGCGGTATTCCGCATCCGAAACATCTTCGAGTTCAGTAGAGAGGCCAGAAACTCTTCGAAGTGCTTGTCGATCTTGTAAATCAGCTTGATTGCTCTCCCAATCTTCGGCTTTATTCTCTTCGGCATCGAACTCCGCAGCAACTCGCGCTGAATCGGCGAGAAGCGCATCGATATCTAATTTGTCATTACTCACAAATACTTACTCAAATCAATTTCATTAATTAAGACTGCGGGACCAGTAAGAATTGCATTGTTATGAGAATCAATTTCGACACTCAATCGACCGCCCGGAGGATTGATAATCCAGTTCGACGGCAACCGCTTTCCTTTGGAGAGTGTGGCTGCAAGTGCAACGGCGCAAGTTCCGGTTCCACAAGATTTTGTTTCACCAACACCTCGTTCATGAACACGCATTTTTAACTCACCATTAGCTAAAAATTCTACAAATTCAACATTTACGCCATCAGGATATTCATCAGCTGGTTCAACTATTGGCGCAGCCAATAAATTACCGACTTCATTGATGTCTTCGACGAAGACAACGGCATGTGGATTTCCCATATCAATGTTGTATCCACTCCAGGTATGTCCATTAGCGGTTACCGAAATTTCGCCAAATACTTCACGAATCTGCCCCATATTTACTGTTATGTCACCGGTTTCTGGGACTGATAAATATTTCATGCCATCGCGAGTATTGATTGGAAAAATTCCAGATGCTTGATGGCCTTTCTCAAGTAAATATTTTGCCATCACGCGGATTCCATTTCCGCACATTTCCGCGATCGAACCATCGCTATTGCGGTAATCCATAAACCATTTACCGTCTACTTTGCCGATACGAATTAGACCGTCGCTACCAATTCCAGTTTTACGGTCACAGATTGCCTGCACCTGTCCAGAAGTGATTTCCAACTTATTTTCAGGATCAAAGATCAGGACAAAGTCGTTCTCGGTGCCGTGTCCGTAGGTTCCAATCATGATTTGAGAATAGCCTGTAGAACCGAGGCCTTGCGCTCTGAAATATCTGATTTCGCACTAAGCCAGGTGATTCGAAGATCGCGACTGAACCAGGTCTCTTGGCGACGCGCATATTGCCGAGTAGCCCTTGCGGTATCTTCCAGCGCTTCCTCTTCTGTTATTGCGCCATGTTTCATCCTAATAATTTGGGCATATCCGATGGCTGCCTGGGCAGTTTTGCCTTCCAGCAATCCTTTATTGATTAAATCTTCAACTTCATCAACTAGTCCGGCCTCCCACATTTTTCTTACTCTCGCATCAATCCGAAGGTCCAAACTTTCCCGTTCCATTGCCAGGCCAAATTGCATCGCATCTGGATACTTTGTCGAATCTACTCGAGGCAAGTTTGCGGTAAATGGCTTCCCAGTAATTTCTATAACCTCAAGGGCACGAACAACGCGACGCACATTCTCTTTTGGAATTGCCAGACTTGCTGCGGGGTCTAAGTTAGCGAGTTTCTGATGCATCGCATCACCACCAATTTGCTCCGCCTCTTGGTTTAATTTTTCTCTTACTTCTGGATCTGTTTCTGGAAAGTTTAAATCATCCAAAATTGCTTTGATGTAGAGGCCAGTTCCGCCGACAACAACTACGCTTTTACCAGCTGCACGTAACTCATCGATTTTGGCTCGGGCCAACTCTTGATACCAAGAAACTGTTACATCGCTCTTTACATCTAATTGATCTAAGAGATAGTGATTAATACCAGCACGTTCTGTCAGCGTTAATTTGGCAGTTCCAATATCCATACCTTTGTAGAGTTGCATGGAATCAGCGCTAATAATTTCGGCGCCAATTTCTTTCGCGATTTCAATTGCCAACTCACTTTTACCGGTAGCGGTTGCACCGCTGATAATTACTAACTTGCTCATAAATTAAGAGCGGGCCTTTAGCTGTGAAAGCGTCGGCATTCCAACCATGATTGCGGCTGAACCACTCTCTTTACTCCGAGCTTCAGTTGCATCGCCGCCAAGAGTTTTGCGAATTGAAACCGGAGCTGCTTCTGCCAGAATGAAATTCGGTGACGCCTTCGTAATTTTACTAATTACAGCATCACCGGGCCTTGGAAGATTTGATTCTTCCACTGCAAAGTGTGCCAACCTAAAATCCTTGGTTCGCCCAGTCATACGGGCCTTTCCATCATCGCGTCGGCCTTCATAATCTGCAACCAATATCTCTTGCTCGCTTCCAACGACTTGATCATTAACTATTTGTGACATCTCTTGCTGCAGCATATGGAGCGCGTCGTAGCGCTCTTTCATTACAGAATCGCCTATCTGATCCGGCATTGTTGCCGCAGGAGTTCCTGGGCGCTTTGAATATTGGAAAGTGTAGGCAGCTAGAAATTTAGCTTGCCTTACCAGGTCCATCGTTGCTTGGAAATCGGCATCAGTCTCACCAGGGAAGCCGACGATAATATCGGTTGTGATTGTTGAATCAGGAATTGCGCTGCGCACCTTCTCAATTATTCCCAGGTATCGATCACTTCGATAGGAACGGCGCATCGCCTGCAGAATTCGATCAGAGCCGGATTGCAGCGGCATATGTAGATGGGGTGCAACATTTGGAGTTTCAGCCATCGCGGCAATTACATCGTCGGTGAAATCTCGTGGATGAGGTGACATAAAGCGAACGCGCTCTAAACCTGAAATTTCGCCGCATTTACGGAGCAACTTCGCAAAGGCGCCACGGTCACCAAATTCAACGCCGTAGGCATTTACATTTTGTCCCAGCAAAGTAACTTCGATAACACCTTGGTTAACCACGGCTTTAATCTCATTCAAAATATCGGTCTCACTTCGATCTTTCTCGATGCCGCGAAGTGCGGGAACAATACAAAATGTGCAGGTGTTGTTACACCCAACTGACACTGAAACCCAAGCGCTAAATGCCGAATGGCGACGGGCTGGCAGAGTTGAAGGAAAATGTTCTAATGACTCTTTGATTTCAACTTGAGATTCCTCTTCAATTCGAGCCCGCTCTAAGAGGGTGGGAAGCGAGCCAATATTGTGGGTTCCAAATACAACATCCACATATGGCGCACGTTTGATAATTGAATCTTGATCTTTCTGTGCCATGCAACCACCGACCGCAATTTGAAAATTGGGATCGCTCCTCTTACGTGGAGCAAGAAAAGATAGATTTCCATAGAGTTTATTGTCGGCATTTTCTCGGACAGCGCAGGTATTAAAGACAACTAAATCGGGGTCACTACCTTCAAGGGCTTGAACATAACCTGCATCCAATAATAATCCGGAGATTCGTTCAGTGTCATGCGCATTCATCTGGCAACCATAGGTTTCAACCACAAAGGATCTGGCTTGAAGTTGGCTGTTCATAAAAAGCAATCTTACTTAGCTATCGCTGCTTCCTAACAATTCACGCATAATACGTCCAGATATTGAATGGCTAAATCCTTTGCGCGAGAGCAGACCGTGGACCCTGCGATAAATCACGTCATGATCGAGATGAGAGCAGGAGCGAAATTTGCGCTCTGCCAAGGTGAGAGCCATCTTATATTCATCTTCGTCATCAATATTTTCAAGGGTCTCATCAATAATGTCTTGAGATACCCCTTTAAATTTTAGCTCTTGAGCAATAGAGCGCTTTGATAACTTCTTCTGGCGCTGCCTAGATTCACTCCAGATTTGAGCAAATTCCAGATCATTTAGTAAGCCCTGAAGTTCTAACTCATCTAGAACTGCAACCGCAATTTCATCTTCTACACCACGTTTTTTGAGGTGGGCATGAAGCTCGGCCCTACTCTTCGCTCTTGGCGCCAACGCATAATGCGCAGTCGTGAGGGCGAAAGAGTAGGGATCTGCCTCAATTTCTTTACTATTATTCAATTTAGATTTCTCAATTGGCTAGAACTCAACCTCAGCAGTTGCTTCATCAATTGCAGCTACCAGTTCAGCATCAACAACGATTGGAACATAATGTTCGCGAATCTTTCGTTCGATATCATTTGCTAGATCAGGATTATCAATCAAGAAAGCACGAGCGTTCTCTTTTCCTTGACCAAGCTGATCTGCCTCGTAGGTATACCAAGAGCCAGCCTTCGTTACGACCCCGACTTCAACGCCGAGGTCAATTAGAGAACCTTCGCGCGAGATTCCGACCCCATAAATAATGTCGAATTCAGCTTGCTTAAATGGTGGGGCCATCTTGTTCTTAACAACTTTGACGCGAGTTCTGTTTCCAACTGCATCATTTCCATCTTTAAGAGTTTCGATGCGGCGGATATCAAGACGGATAGAGGCGTAGAACTTAAGTGCTTTTCCACCAGTTGTGGTCTCTGGAGTTCCGAAGAAGACTCCAATCTTGTCGCGTAACTGGTTAATGAAAATTGCGGTGGTATTTGATTGGTGAAGCGCACCGGTAATTTTACGAAGTGCCTGTGACATCAAACGTGCCTGCAAGCCCATATGTGAATCACCCATCTCGCCTTCAATTTCAGCGCGAGGTGTAAGGGCTGCAACTGAGTCAACGACAATTACATCTATAGCCCCGGAGCGAATCAACATATCCATAATCTCAAGTGCTTGTTCGCCAGTATCTGGTTGGGAAACTAAAAGTGCATCAATATCGACGCCTAATTTGCGGGCATACTCTGGATCTAGTGCATGCTCGGCATCAATAAAGGCAGCAATTCCGCCAGCTTTTTGCGCATTAGCAATTGCATGAAGTGCAACAGTTGTCTTACCGGAAGATTCTGGTCCGTAAATTTCTACAATACGACCGCGTGGTAAGCCACCAATTCCAAGTGCGATATCTAACGCGACTGAACCAGTTGAAATAACTTCCACTACTTGTGGGCCGCGATCGCCCATCTTCATTACTGAACCCTTACCGAATTGACGCTCGATTTGGGCAAGTGCACTTTCTAAGGCTTTACTGCGATCTGAGCTATTTTTATCTAGCTTCTCAGATTGTTTA
>JASJJZ010000074.1:0-13001 GCA_037622205.1 Actinomycetes bacterium | reverse complement strand
GTTGATATGTGAATAATAACCATCGCGATCTACTGAGTTGCGAGCATAAACACTAATGCCATATTCATGAACAAGTGCTGCCGCTGTATCATCTTGTGTTGATAATGGATTTGATGCACAAAGTGCCAATTCTGCTCCGCCAGCTTTTAGGGCGCGCATTAAATTGGCGGTCTCGGTTGTTACGTGCATACATGCGGAAATACGGATTCCCTTAAATGGCTGTTCTCTTTCAAAGCGTTCCCGAATTTGCGCCAAGACCGGCATATTTCGCTCGGCCCATTCAATCTTCTTCTTGCCTTCAGCAGCTAGCGCTGGATTTGCAATGTCATGTTGTACTGCAGTTTGAACGTTCAAGAATGACTCCTATTAAAATTGGTAGGAGCGTAGGTTATCGCTTAGCCCTGATGATTGCGAGCAGAGCGTCGCGCGCCTTGGCCATTTGAGCCTCGGTATCGCCTTCTACATTTAATCGGAGCAAAGGTTCGGTATTAGAGGCGCGGACATTGAACCAATACTTGGGGCCGGTCAAGGTAGCGCCATCTAATTCATCTACTTCAAAGCCTTTCCCACCTTTTGCGATCTCTCCATATTCCAAAAGGATTGCTGCCATGGCCGCTGGAACATCTTCAACTTTTGAATTTATTTCACCACTTGCAACATAGCGATTAAATGGTTTTAGAAGGTTTGATAGCGAACTTTCGCCAGCTGCTAATTCAGTTAGCGCAAAGAGTGCGGCCAACATTCCCGAATCTGCTCGCCAAAAATCCGCAAAGTAGAAATGGCCGGAATGCTCGCCTCCAAAAATTGCACCAGAATCTGCCATCATTTTCTTGATAAATGAATGGCCCACTCTTGAGCGCAGCGGAATTCCACCATTTTCTAAGATTATCTCTGGAACAGCTTTCGATGAGATTAAATTATAAATTATGGTTGAGCCTGGTTTTCGCTTAAGTTCGCGGACTGCGATTAAGGCCGTTAATGCTGATGGGTTAACCAAAGAGCCTTTCTCGTCAATTAAAAAGCAACGATCGGCATCGCCATCGAAGGCAAGTCCCAGATCTGCCTTCTCTTTTAAAACTCGTTTCTGCAAATCAATTAAATTCTTTGGATCGATTGGATTTGCCTCGTGATTTGGAAAATTACCATCCAGTTCGAAGAACATTGGAATCACTTCAAGATTTAGCCGCGACATCACGGCCGGAGCAGTGTGGCCTGCCATTCCATTACCGGCATCAATAACAACTTTTAATTTACGTTGTGTTGAATTTAATTCTTCAATTTCTGGGAAGAGCGCGATCAAGAAATCAACATACTCGCTTAATAAATCACGTTTGCTCTCTTTTCCAACTGGTCGGTTGGCTATTGGCATTCCTTCAAGAATAAATTGTTTTATTCGATGTAATCCTGAATCTTGACCAATTGGGACTGCGCCACTCTTGCATAATTTCACACCGTTATAAGCCGCGGGATTATGGCTAGCTGTAAACATAGCACCAGGCATATTTAATTTTCCGGATGCGAAATACAACATGTCTGTCGATGCCAGGCCTATTCGTATTACATCCATGCCCTGTGATGTTGCGCCATCTGAAAATGCACCAGCGAGTGTTGGCGAAGAGGGGCGCATATCTTCACCAATTATTATTGTTGAGGGCTCCCGCTCTTCCTGCAGAAAACGGGCATAGGCGCCCCCAAGAACAAATGCGAATTCGGGCGTTATTTGTGAATCAACAAGGCCGCGCACATCGTAGGCCTTAATAATTGAATTTAAGAACTCACTATCAAACATGATCAAAGTTATTTGGGAATTGCCCGGAGATGACCTCGCCGACCAATTTCGAGCGGAGGAATCTCAACTCCTGATATCTCATTAGCGTTCGAACTCTGTCTTGCACCCACTTCACGGACTGCATCGGCAATTGCCATTAAATCATCGCTCGACGGACCTGCAGGGAGTGAATCTAGTTCTGGCTTAATTACTGTCCACCCAACTGGTGCACTCATTCGTAGACCATGTTGATCGCAGAGATCATAAGCATGAGGCTCGGAGAATGTTGCAAGTGGGCCAAGGGCTGCAGTTGAATCTGCATAAATATAAGTAAGCGTCTTTGTTGCTAGATGGCGACAGCCAGCACGAGAACAGAGGCGAGCTGTGCGTGGTTGTGGCCGAGTCATACCTTAGAGGTTAGCGTGATAGAGCGATAAAACTTGGGATTTGCTACCGAGAAATAATGCGCGCGTCAAGAATTGGGATTGCCGAACTTTCTAATTGCGCTCCTGCGACCAGCGGTAGGTAACTCAATCCTCGTTCTTCTTTGATAATTGCGCCCGCATAAATTTGATCATTCTTGGTGCTAAATCTTGCGCTTATAACACGGCCCTTTGGCGACCATGTTGCGGTGTCATTCTCTTTGCTACCACGAATCGTCTTGCCATAAACCTTGCGATTTTTAGAAGTCCATTGCACATCTACTTCAATATTCTTTCCCTGAAATACGACTTCTGGTCGAAGGCCGCCAAAACGCAGAACCAGATCCCGCAATTGTTGACTCGAAGTAGACCAGGTAAATTCATTGGTTCCATTAAAAGTGCCAGAACTCTTCACTGCAGCGACAATTGGCCGATCCGCGGTTAGAACTAATGAGAAATTTTTGGAGAGTAATACCGGCTTAAAAGTTATATCAGTAACTTTTCCGCCATTTAGATAGATGTCATCCAACTCAATCGGGGCAAAAGTTCCATCGCTAGAAATCAATTTCACTCGGACATTTGCATTAACACTGCCAGGTGCCAAAATTCGCAGCATCTGTGTCGTGCTGCGGCCACTCAAGACAACGTTGTTGATAGCTGGGATAACTACCCGCGTTGCCGGATTCGCCCCGGGCGAAACAAAATCTGAACCTAAGCTTTGTAGGCCCCGTTGACGCTGATCATGTAGAAACATAGTTACACGTCCAGATCTTGTAATTGCATGAATTACTACAGAATTTTCACCTGGAGCCAAAGAGTCTAGATAAATTTTTTTGCTCGAATTTTTTGCAATTGGAATCGAAATAGCTGGAGAAACTGCATTTGAGGTATAAACCAAGAGATCAACCACCGAGGTACTTAAACCACTATTGATTATTTGAATCGAGGACTTACTAATAACTGATCCGGCACCACCAACAAACCACTGATCGCTCTCATTAATTGAGCAAATTGCTGTAGCCAAGGCATTTGATTTAGACCTAGTCACATTTATTGACGTTTCGCTATTCCCATCTACCAACAGTGGTTTGCCAGAGAGGTAGTAAGTAGTTTTTGCCTTTGTTAGTAAGTTCTTCCTTGCTGGAATTTGTCGCACTAATAAGTTTGTTGAAGGAAGAACCGAAGTTGAAGTTCCACTGCTCAAATTACCAGGACAAACTGTTGCTGGATAAGCCTTGATGGTTGAAGTTCTAGAATTATTTGGCTCAATAAAAACAATTCCAGCAACAGACAATATAAAAATCGATAAAGCAGCAGTTACTCTGAGATCGAAGGCTCTAACTGACCCTAAGCCACCAAATTTTTTAATCATGAAACTTTCTCCAAAGATAGGTCGCGGCGGCGGCGGCCAGCTGGCAGGGAGAGGATTAGGACTGTTAAAAATGAAATTAATTGCAGAGAAACGAAGGCACGGTGTCGTGTTCCATCATGAATTAGGGTGATTGGACCGACCTCTTCTACTTCAAAATAAGGTAAGCCAACTGGCGACTTTAATAATTTAACGCTCTCCCCATTTACAATAAGCTTCCACCCAGAATCAAATTTTTCAGCGAGGGTTACAGTTCCTGGAGCTAAAAGTTGATCGCTAGCACCGATATTTGCTGAATTTAGCCCAGTAATCGCACCCGTAGCATCTGTTGTGGATAATCGAGAATTACCGCCAACAATCTGCCAAATAATTCCAGAATTTGTCGCAGAACTTCGCGTAAAACCACCGATTCCGTCAATAGTTCGTGCAACTTTCAAATCAACAGGATTCTTTAAGTATAGATATTGCACTCCATACGCTCCTAAGATTTTGCTCGATGTTATTCCAGTTCCACTAAGTAATTCAATTATTGCGCTAGTCACGGCTTTCGGTGTTTCGATTGCCACATCTGGGTCACCAATTTGCAAATCAGAACCTCTAGTAATGAAGTAATTTAATTCATCACTAGTTTTACCAATGACTAAAGTTTTAGGCCTACTTGGTGTGTCACTTAATGAGGCAATAAATGCCGGGACAATTTCACCTTTACCACCGGAAACAAGTGAGTTAGCACCGCCAGATACCGCCCAAGTGCTTGTAGCTAGCAACGAAAGAGTTGCAAAAAATACAGCGAATACCGAGGTGATATGGGCAATGCCGAGTTTTGAATTTCTTAAATTTGGAATTATATTTGAAGCAAGATGTAGCGTTGGTAGGAGAACTAGAATTTCGACAAAAATAATTATTGAACCAGTCCAAACTCTTCCGCTACTTCCGTGGCCTTGAATATTTATTCGTGAAAGCACCGCTGCAAGTGCAAGTAGGGTAATGGCGCCAGAAGTTGCTGCCGGAAATCTATTACTCAAGAGAAGGGCAAGCAGGAAAATAATAAATGGCGCAACAATCCAAATAGGCATTCCAGATGTTCCACCAGGATTCAATAAAAGTACTTCAAGAAGTGAACCACCAGAAAGCGAGAGCCCAGGCTCTAAGAAGATTTGAGTGGGGTGGAAAACTAATGATGCCGACCAAGGCAGATTTAACAGCGCAGGGATAAGCATGAGCGCAAAGAAACGTTGAATTCGAGGTAACTCGGCTGCCATAATAAATTTAACTAGACCGGAGCTTTTAATCTCGCGGCGGCGACCAAAAATCGCTCCACAAATTAAAGCCGCAAAGATAATCGTCCAAATAGCTAAGAAGAGCGCAGAAAAAGCCGCAAGTAACGATGCTAATAAAGCTAATGCATAGGTTTTTCGCCAACTCATAGTTTCGAAATCAACTATCCGTGGTAACTGGCTTAGTAAAATTGGTGCAACTAGAGCAATTACAAGGGTGCCTAGTCGACCTTGATTGATGCTATTCCAGATTACGGGTGAGAGGGCGTAAAGCAGGCCACCTGTAACTGCTAAATATATCGATAGGCCAAATCTTCTTGCACTTCGATACATTACGAAAAATGCGAGGGTAGGCATAAGCAGGAAAAAAATCGTAACGAATAACCAAACTTTTCCAAAAGTTAATGCGGACGCTATAGCAAGTATGACTATCCAAGGTGGCGAAGATGCTGCTGAACCCAATCCAACTATGTGCCAGGATTCGATGTATTTCGAGATTAGATCCATTGCACCACTGGGGGCGGTTGGAAGTGCACCACCGCTTATAGAGCCGAATCGATTTCTAGATGCAATTAATGAAATTAAAAATGTAGTTGCTAAGCCAAATAATAATGGCCGGTTGCGAAGAGTCTGCCAATTAGATTTGCGAGATTCTATGACGATATCTTCATCATCAAAATTCTCACCAATCACCCCGATGTCCCCGTATGACATGGGTTGGCTAGTGGAGTCGTTGGTAACTTGATCTGCCTTAAAAAACTTTCGCAAAGCATAATTTGCTTGCTCGATAGCAACTCTGATTTGGCTACCAGGAGGTGGGATAAATTGGCGAATTATTCTGGGTGACAGCAATCTCTTAGATTTTCGCAATCTCCTTGCAATTAATAAATCCTGTGGCTTTATGATGATTAACCCAACTGCAGCAATCTCATCAGCGGCATATCCAGGAAGCTTTGCAATTAAATATCCAATTGCACGAATTGCGGCGCTTCCAACAATTTGAATTGCAATCCATGGCAGTAACCACCAAGAAGCATTTGCTAGTAGAACATAAGCTGCATTCTTGCGATCTAATAGTCTTGGTCGATGTAAGAATGCTTCCTCTACATCTATGCTCCGACGTTCAGATGCTGCTGCTTCAGCGTGATAAACCAGTGCTTGTGGCGCAGTTAAGACCGAGAAGCCAGCAACTCTTGCGCGCCAACCTAAATCAACATCATCTCTAAATAGCGCCAGATTTGGATCTAGCCCACCTAAATCTTCAAATATTTTTCTCCGTACGAGCATCGCGGCTGTGCTTACAGATAAAACTTCTGTCGGTTGATCGTATTGCCCTTGATCTTGTTCTCTTGGATCTAAACCAGTCCATCGGGCACCATTTACGGCGATACTGATTCCAACTTCTAACAGATGTCGGCGGTCATACCAACCAAGTAATTTTGGGCCAACAAATGCCACTTGTGGTTTATCGGTTAGACCTTCAATCAGGTGTTGTAACGCTGATCGACTTGGCGCGCAATCATCATGAAGAATCCAAAGTAATTCTTCTTGATCATCGGATTTTAATTTCTTAGCAGAACCAAGCGCGAGTGCAATTGCATCACCGAAACCAGCATTGCGATCTGCTTTGACTACAGTCAAGCCGGCACTTGCCAGCATTTTTGCAGAGTTATCAATTGAACCAGTATCAACTGCAACGATTCTGTCGATTCGTCTAGTCTGCGCAGATATTGCAGCAATGGATTCTGGTAACCAGCTCTGGCCATCGTGCGAAACTAAGATCGCAGTTACGAAAAAATTGTCAGCCACAGACTAATCCTTGACTAGAATTCTTAAAAAAGCGATGAACTTTTAATTTAAGCAGTGCGGCGCTTTAGGCGACGGCGCTCACGTTCGGAGAGGCCTCCCCAAATACCGAAACGCTCATCATGGGCGAGCGCATATTCCAAGCACTCACCGCGAACATCGCAAGATAAGCAGACCCGCTTAGCTTCACGAGTTGAACCACCCTTTTCGGGGAAGAAAGCTTCTGGATCGGTTTGAGCGCATAGTGCCCGCTCTTGCCAAGAAAGTTCAATACCGTCGTTGTTGATTACGCCTTGGTTCTCAAATGCTTGACCCTTTTGCGAGGTAGTAGCGGGGCGTGGATCGCTCATACGGAAAACTCCTTAAAACTCTTGGCCGCCCAGATCAGACTAGATCAGACGGGATTACTAAGAGAATTACACGCGTGTAACTCGATTAAGTCAAGTTATTTGCGCCAATATTTACGTATTTACGCTCAAATTCAATAAAGTTCAGAGAAAAAAGCTAAATTTCTTTAATTTTGGCTGTAGCTAAAACCCAAAGTAATTATCGATGGCAATTACATGTGCTGGGACTTGGAAGCCATCAGCTACGAAACAATTCTTTAGCCTGGCCCCTGCCCCTACAACTGCACCATCACCGATTACTGAGCCATCTACTTGGGCCAAGCTCGCGATTTGCGAACCCCGGCCAATCACAGATCCACCAGAAACAATCGCATCGGGTGCAATCGTTGATTCGGGCAGTGCTAAGAATTCCTTCTTCATTTCAAAGACTAAATCTCGAGCGGCTTTGAGTAGCGCCGTAGGAGTTCCGATATCTAACCAATAAGACTTATCTATAAATCCAAATACTTTGGCGCCATTAGATAGTAATTGCGGAAATGTTTCGCGTTCAACACTAACTACTTTTCCAAATGGAATTGCAGTAATAACTTTACGATTGAAAATATAGCAACCGGCATTTATGATATTTGTTGGAGGATTTTCCATCTTCTCGTTGAATGCAAATACGCGACCAGCGCCATCTAATTCGACCGCCCCATAAGCACGAGCATCTTCAACTTCTGTTAAATAAAGAGTTACATCTGCACCACTGGCCTCGTGAAATTTAAACTGACCATCTAGGTCGTGTTTACTTAAAACATCGCCATTAAAAATAGCAACCGGTCCGTTGCTTTCAAGCATCGCTGCCGCATTACTAATTGCACCACCAGTGCCAAGCGCCACTTCTTCAACCGCATACTTAATTGATATTCCAAAATTTGTGCCATCGCCGAAATATGGCTCAAAGAGTTCTGCCTTAAAAGATGTTGCAAGGACTATTTCACTTATACCAGCGCTTCGAGCCTTAATAATTTGATGTTCGGTAAATGGCACACCTGCAACCTGCAACATTGGTTTAGGAGTGTTATTTGTTAGCGGTGCCAACCTGGTGCCACGCCCGCCAACCAGGAGAATTGCACTTCTACCACCCATATTTTATTGGGCAAATTTTTCGAATTTAAGGCCGATTTGATTGGCAATTTCAGTAATCGTTCCCATTATTGAAAGCGTTTCATCGAGAGGAAGCATTGGTGATTCCTTCTCGCCGGCTCGGAAGCAGCGAGCAAATTCGATAGCTTCTTCTCGAAGACCATGGCCCACATATTTCTTATCTGAACCCGCGATGATCTCATCCTTGTAATTAATTACCCGCCAGGTAGTTGGGTTATAGAACGTGCGATCAATTTCAATTCTGGCATCGCTACCAACAATTAAGGCACGGTTAGGCGTTGCCGCTAAATTTGTAGTATTTAAAAGCGCCTGGGCGCCACTTGGATATTCCAAAATTATTGAGGTCTGGCCATCAACGCCAGTGAAGGCCTTTGTGCTCCGTGCTGTGATTCTAGATGGCGTTCCAAGGACCATTGAAGCGAATGAAACTGGATAAATTCCTAGATCAAAGAGCGCTCCCCCGCCAAATTCTGGATCGAAGAGTCTAAATTTTGGATCTTTCACAAACCACTGCCCATGGTCTGCGCGCACTGAAATGATTTCACCAAGGATACCGGATTTAATAATTTCGCGAATTTGAATCATATGTGGCAAGTAACGGGCCCACATTGCCTCCATTAAAAGTAAATTCTTTGATCTTGCCGTATCAATCATGGTTTTAGTCTCGTCATAGCTCATAGCAAATGGCTTCTCACAGAGAACTGGCTTGCCAGCATTTAGCGCCATTAAAGTATCGCGCATATGCATTGGGTGATGCGTGGCAACATAAACACCATCAACATCGGGGTCGTTAACTAATTTCTGGTATGAATCATGGCGATGGCCGATTGCAAATTTATCGGCAAAGACATCGGCTTTTACCTGGGTTCTAGATCCAACTGCAACAACTCGATGATCTTCTAGTCGGAGTACGTCGCGAGTAAATTGTTCAGCAATTCCACCGGCTCCAAGAATTCCCCAACGAAATGGCGTTACAGACATCTGGCTCCCCCGTTACTAGTTAACTCTTCTTAAATCTTAACGGAGTCTAATCGGAGTAGGGCAAGGTTTGGGAAAAGTTTGAGAGAAGTTTGAGAGAAAAGAAAATCGGGCTATTGGTGAGCGAAGACAGAACGTTCTATTGCCTGTTGCTCGCCGCCACAGCCCGATTTTCTTAATTAATTGAAGCTATTCAGCCTTTCCAGCAGCTTTATTAAGTGCGCGAAGAACCTGATAGCCAATTACTGCTACCAATGTTCCATTGATAATTCCACCGAAGGAATAATCTCCGCGCGTCCAAGTCATGTCAGCAATACCAATAATTAAGGTTGTTGCTGCAATGAATAGGTTTGTTGAATTTCCGAAGTTAACTTTGTTTTCGATCCAAATCTTGGCACCGAGAACACCGATCATTCCGTAAAGCGCGACGCCGACACCACCAAGAACTCCGGCAGGTGTGGCGCTAAGGATGGCTCCAAACTTTGGGGATAGTGATAGCAAAATTGCGCCAACACCAGCTACCCAATAAGCAGCAGTCGAGTAAATCCGAGTAGCAGCCATTACTCCAATATTTTCAGCGTAAGTAGTTGTTCCGGAACCGCCACCAGCGCCAGCAAGTGTTGTTGCAACACCGTCAGCGAATAGTGCATTTCCCATCTGCTTATCAAGATCTTTACCTGTCATTGCGGCAACCGCTTTAACGTGTCCGACGTTTTCAGCAATCAAAACCAAGACAACTGGAATGAATAGCAAAATTGCATTCGTTTCAAATGTTGGAGTTGTAAATGTTGGCAATGCAACCCACTTTGCAGCACCCACGCCATCAAAGTTGATATCACCGCTAAATGCTGCGTAGGCATAACCAACAACAATTCCACCGAAAATACTGATGCGACCAAGGAAGCCCTTAGACACTGCGCCAATTAGCGCAACTGCAGCAAGGGTAATAATTGCAGTTACTGGTGCTTGCTTAAAGTTATTATTTGCTGCGCCAGCAAGGTTTAGACCGATAATCATTACGATCGCACCTGTCACTATTGGTGGCAAGAGCCAGTTGATCCAACCAATTCCAACTGCATTAACAATAAGACCAACGACAGCAAGAATCACACCAGTTGCAACTACGCCACCAAGTGCTACCGCCATTCCGCCATTTGTCATTGCGGCTGAAATAGGTGCTAGGAATGCAAAGGATGAACCCAAATAGCTTGGGACTTTGTTTTTGGTTAGTGCTAGGAATATTAAAGTTCCAACGCCAGAGAAAAATAGAGTTGTGCTTGGTGGAAAACCAGTGATGATTGGAACTAAGAATGTTGCGCCAAACATAGCTGCAATGTGTTGAACACCAACGCCAATTGTTAACGGCCAAGCAAGGCGCTCGCCCGGTTTTACAACATCGCCATCTTTAATTGATTTTCCATTTCCATGGAGCTTCCAAGTTAAAAGTGACATTCACTTTCCTTCCCTTGAGATATGAGCATTGCTTAAGAGCAGTGCGCTTGAAGTAGTCATGGAGGCATCCACAACCAGGGGAGGTTAAAAAAGGGTAGGTCGTTACGCGGCAGTAGCGATGTAACTACACGCGATTTTAATGGGTATTTTCGGGAAACTTAAGCGCAAAACCTAAGAATTAATTCTGGATTTTAAATATTAAAGCGTGAAAGGCGGGTAATCGTCAGTTACCAGAATTATGGCGTAACCATATAACCGGTTCCAAAATTCGATTGTTGCAAGGATGTAGTTTGCAATGCTCTCTGGATAATTTCCAGTTGCGCTAGTAATGATCCAAGCAGCAAAAGTTAGAACCAGGCCAATGACGGCATAAATGATTCCTACAATAAATAGCGGAATAGCAAATAACCATTTAACTAGTGGCAGAACACGAGATAACTTTGCGCCACCTGCAATTTCTGGAAGCTCAACTTTAATATTTGGATTTGCTTCAATTGATGGATATTCATCAGTGAGCAGTAATGCATAAGCTGTTACTCGAGCATTCAATTCCAACATAGCCTTATTGAAACTTAGAACATAGCTTGGATAAATACCTCGAACCAGTAGAGCTAGAAGCGCTGGCGCAAAAAGTAGGCCACCAAATGAGGCACCGACATGGATTGATTGGGTAAAAGAGGCGATAAAGATTACTGCTGGGAAAATTAAGATGCCACGAAAGAAAACAGTCTTGCGGTCGCGATTTGTAAGTTGGATTTCAATTGATGTTTCTACCTGATTCGATGATTCGGACTGGCCAGAAGCATCTAACGTTGAATCGTTGAAACTACTCATTTCTCTCCTATTTTTTCTTGTTATCGATCTCTTTAATCAACTTAAATTGACCATCACCAAGCTGACCCTGGGCTGCATACATTTCTAATTTTGCTCTTGTGTCTTCAATATCTAGATTGCGCATTGTCAACTGCCCGATGCGATCTGATGGGCCAAAAGCTGCATCCACTGTGCGTTCCATGGATAACTTATCTGGGTGATAACTAAATCCAGAACCAGTTGAATTAATAATTGAAAAATCATCGCCGCGACGCAATCGAATAGTTACTTCACCAGTAACTGCAGAGGCGACCCAACGCATAAGGGATTCACGTAGCATCAAAGATTGTGGGTCTAGCCAACGGCCCTCATAGAGAAGACGACCAAGGCGACGTCCTTCGGCGTGATAATTAGCAATTGTGTCTTCATTATGAATTGCACTTATCAAACGTTCGTATGCGATGTGTAGAAGCGCCATTCCAGGTGCTTCATAGATTCCACGACTCTTCGCTTCAATAATTCTATTTTCAATTTGATCAGACATTCCAAGGCCATGGCGGCCACCGATTTCATTTGCTTTCTGCATAAGTGCGACTGCGCCAAGTTTTTCACCATTAATGGCAACTGGCCGGCCCTTAGAAAATTCTATTTTTACATCTTCGGTTTCAATCTTTACTGATTCTTTCCAGAATGCAACACCCATTATCGGATCAACTATTTCTAGTGAAGTATCGAGATTCTCCAGGCTCTTCGCCTCGTGAGTTGCACCTAAAATATTAGCATCAGTTGAATAAGCCTTTTCAACGCTATCGCGATATGGAAGTTTACGAATAGCTAGCCATTCCGACATTTCTGTGCGGCCACCCAGTTCATTTACAAAATCAGCATCGAGCCATGGTTTGTATATTTTTAAATTTGGATTAGCAAGAAGGCCATAGCGATAAAAACGCTCGATGTCATTGCCTTTATATGTTGAACCATCGCCCCAGATTGAAACGTTATCTTCAAGCATTGCGCGAACAAGCAGTGTGCCTGTTACTGCGCGACCAAGAGGTGTCGTGTTGAAATAAGTTTTTCCACCAGAACGAATGTGGAAGGCACCGCAAGCAATCGCGGCAAAACCTTCTTCAACAAGAGCTTCTTTGCAATCAATTAGCCGTGAACCTTCGGCACCATATGCTTTTGCTCTACTTGGCACAGAACCGATATCCGGTTCATCGTATTGACCAAGATCTGCGGTATATGTAAATGGCACTGCACCTTTTTCGCGCATCCAAGCCACCGCAACTGAAGTATCTAGGCCGCCGGAGAATGCAATTCCCACTTTTTCGCCGACTGGCAACGATGCGAGGACTTTGGACATGCGAGAAGTCTAGGACATCGCGCTATTTAGGCATAAACAATATCTCTGGTGCCTAAATCAATATCTCTGGTGCCTCAATCAATATCTCTGGTGCCTCAATCAATATCTCTGGTGCCTCAATCAATATCTCTGGTGCCTAAATCAATATCTCTGGTGCCTCAATCAATATCTCTGGTGCCTCAATCAATATCTCTGGTGCCTCAATCAATATCTCTGGTGCCTCAATCAATATCTCTGGTGCCTCAATCAATATCTCT
>JASJJZ010000073.1:0-6298 GCA_037622205.1 Actinomycetes bacterium | reverse complement strand
AATAGTTTCATCCAAGAAAAGTGGATTCTTCTCGGTATCGACTGTTATATATGGAAGATTGATAGATGTTTGTTGTGAAGATGATAATTCAATCTTCGCTTTTTCGGCAGCTTCGCGAACGCGTTGCATCGCCATCTTATCTTTTGTTAAATCGATACCATTTTTAGCAGCAAAAGTTTTAACAAGATGATCAACTAAAGATTGATCCCAGTCATCGCCACCGAGGTTGTTATCTCCATTAGTGGCTTTTACTTCAACTACACCATCACCGATTTCAAGAAGTGAAACGTCAAAAGTTCCACCACCAAGGTCAAATACTAAAATTGTTTGTTCAACATCACCTTTATCTAAACCATAGGCAAGTGCTGCAGCAGTTGGTTCATTTACAACACGAAGCACATTTAAGCCGGCAATCTCACCAGCTTCTTTTGTGGCTTGTCGTTGTGCATCATTGAAATATGCTGGGACGGTAATTACTGCATCTGTAACTGTGTCACCGAGAAAACTTTCGGCATCACGCTTTAACTTCATTAAGATGCGAGCGCTGATTTCTTGTGGCGTGTATTTCTTACCATCGACATCAATGTTCCAACTTGTTCCCATGTGGCGCTTTACTGAACGAATAGTCCGTTCAACGTTTGTAACTGATTGACGTTTCGCAACTTCCCCGACAAGGACTTCGCCATTCTTAGCGAAGGCAACGATCGATGGGGTTGTCCGAGCGCCTTCCGCATTTGTGATTACAGATGGCTCGCCACCTTCTAATACAGATACGCAACTATTTGTAGTTCCTAAGTCGATTCCAACTGCTCTTGCCATTTTTATTGCTCCTTTTTTGATCTATCAGCCTGTTTTTGACCGGCTATGGTCGAATTCTCGCCCTTGAGTCGCTCGATGTCAAAAGATTGAGTCGAACTGGCTCAAGTTAAGTTATCCAGGTAACACCTGGGTTCAGTGGGATATTCCCGCTACTTCTAGGCGTGGGCTCTAGCCTTCTCATATGAACTCCGGAATGAACTACTTAGCGATCGTCTTATATCTCTTCACAGCCTTTGGTCTTGGCTACTTTCTTCTTAAGGGCCGCGAAATGTACCAGCGGATTTCTGCCGGGCAGAGCGATCCAGCTCGATTCTTAAATAAGGGCGAGCGCGCAAAGGTGATGGCTAAAGAAATTTTGCTCCACACCAGAATGCTGCGCTTTACTGGATCTGCAATCGCACATTGGTTTGTAATGATTGGTTTCGTAGCGCTACTTGGCACGCTCATTACCGCATATGGTCAATTATTAAATGCCTCTTTTGTATTACCAATAATTGGAAACTGGGCGCCGTATCGATACTTTGTTTTAGGTATTTCTTGGGCAACTGGAATTTCAATAGTCGCTCTTATCGGAATTAGGTTAGCAACTAAATTCTTTTATAAAAGCCGGACTTCAAGATTTTTGGGTTCAAGATCTTTGAAAGCCTATTATGTTGAAGCAACTATTTTAGTTATTGTGATTTGTGTAATTACTTTAGATTATCTAGAACACCAATATTATGTAAATGGCACTACTGTTCAAATTGTTGCTGGGATTAAAATTTTGGTTTCAGTAATGTGGTTTGTTGTAATTGCAAATGATTTAACAATGGGCGTGGCTTGGCACCGCTTCTTGGCGCCATTCAATATTTTCTTCAAACGAAATCTAGATTCGACGCCAGCTCTTGGTGAATTACCAGAAATGATTTCTCATGGCCAGCCAATAAATTTTGAAGATCCGAAAGAGGATGATGTCTTTGGAATTGGCAAGAGTGCAGATATTTCTTGGAAAGGTCTGCTTGATATGGCGAGCTGCACTGAGTGCGGTCGCTGCCAATCACAGTGCCCAGCCTGGCACACCGATAAACCACTTTCGCCAAAGTTATTAATTATGGCAATGCGCGATCATGCACTCTCAAATCTGTCTTCTGACGAAAAAATAGTTGGGGAGATAATTTCTCCTGAAGTTTTATGGTCTTGCACAATGTGTGGTGCTTGCGTGAATGAGTGCCCGGTCGACATCGAACATATTGATCACATCGTAAATATGCGTCGCTTTCAAGTCTTAGTTGAATCCGAATTTCCATCGGAACTTGGCGGCACCTTTAGAAACCTAGAGAAAACCGGTAATCCGTGGGGTTCTAATCGGGCTGATCGCAACGGTTGGATTGCTGAATGTGACTTCCCTGTAACACTTATCGAGAATGAAATTCCAGAAGATATCGAATACTTATTCTGGGTTGGATGTGCTGGTGCGTATGAAGAGCGCGCCAAGAAAACTACAAAAGCGGTAGCCGAACTTTTATATATGTCCGGAACCACCTTCGGCGTTCTGGGACAACGCGAAACTTGCACCGGCGATCCAGCAAGACGTTCTGGAAATGAATTCTTGTATCAGATACTTTCCCGCGAAAATATTGAAACGTTGCAACAAACTTTCGGCAGCCGTGGTGTAAAAAAAGTTGTTGTTACTTGCCCGCATTGCTTCACAACAATTGGTCGTGACTACAAACAACAAGGTTTTGAATTGCAAATGGTTCATCACACGCAATTGCTTAATCAATTAATTAAAGAGGGAAAACTTAAGACTTCTCCCCATAAGAGTGGCGCAACGCTTACTTATCACGACCCTTGTTATCTAGGCCGCCATAATCAAATTTATCAACCTCCTCGTGAATTGCTGGAATCAACCGGGATTGAAATTACCGAGATGCCGCGTAATCAAGATCGTTCCTTCTGTTGTGGTGCTGGTGGTGGCCGCATGTGGATGGAGGAAACTATCGGAACTCGAATTAATTTAAATCGAGTTGATGAGGCAATTGCCACCCAAGTGAAGGAGGTCGCGGTAGCTTGTCCATTCTGCCGAATAATGGTTAGCGATGGAATGACAGCCCGGGAATCAGATATCGGGGTATTAGATGTTGCTCAAGTTCTCTTACGAAATATTAAAGGGTAGGTAATCACAACACCTGCTACTAAGCCCCCAACATGTGCGCGCCAATCAATTCCAGAGATGGTAAAAGTCATTAATAAGTTAATAATAATTATGCCTGCTATGTTCTGATAATTAGCCCCAGCCTTTTTGCCGATAGCAAAGAGGGCGCCAAATAATCCATAGATTGCACCTGATGCACCAACTGCATAAATATTTTCAGGGCCAAAATAAAGCGATGTTGCTGAGGCGGCTAATAATGAGCCTAGAAATATAATTCCAAAGCGAACTTTCCCAACAACTGCTTCGACTGGAGTTCCGATTGAATATAGGGCCAACATATTAAATATTAAATGCAACCAACCAGCATGTGTAAGGGCAACTGTTAAAAGGCGATACCACTGACCGGTATAAACGCCTGGGAAATAACCATTTACGTAATTGCCGCCGTGAATGAGCGCGAATTGTG
The DNA here is from genome assembly GCA_037622205.1 of Actinomycetes bacterium. Taxonomy (GTDB): domain Bacteria; phylum Actinomycetota; class Actinomycetes; order Nanopelagicales; family Nanopelagicaceae; genus AAA044-D11. The sequence goes on along the minus strand of JASJJZ010000073.1, from coordinate 2,879 downwards.
GCTGTAATTCTGGAAATACAAATTCAGTTAGTAGAAAGGTGCCAGAAATTAAAACAATCAGACTCGTTGTGAGTGATTGGTTTTGCTTCATAACTTTATTCTGAGATTGTTACAGTGTTTATTTTTACAGCTTGAACTGGGCGATCTTGACCACCAGTTTTAACTGCGCCAATAGCGTCAACAATCTTCTTTGATGCCTCGTCTGTCACCTCACCAAAAATTGTGTGCTTGCGATTTAACCAAGCTGTTTCGGCTACTGTAATAAAAAATTGTGAACCATTTGTTCCTGGCCCAGAATTTGCCATTGCAAGAATGTATGGTCGATTAAAAGCTAATTCGCCATGAAATTCATCAGCGAATTGATAACCAGGTCCGCCGGTTCCGTTACCTAGTGGATCTCCACCTTGAATCATGAAGTTTGCAATTACGCGGTGAAACACAGTTCCGTCATAAAGATTCTTTGAAGTCTTTTCGCCAGTGATTGGATCAACCCATTCGCGCTTACCGGTTGCAAGTTCAACAAAGTTTGCAACTGTTTTTGGTGTGTGATTTGGAAATAAATCAATCTTGATGTCACCCATGCTTGTGTGAAGTGTTGCTGTCGACATGTTTGCCCTTTCAGTGGCTTTTTGTAATTTGGAATATAAAAGTTTGTGGAGACCAATTTGTGGAGACCAATTTGTGGAGACCAGGGGAATCGAACCCCTAACCCCCGCCTTGCAAAGGCGGTGCTCGACCAATTGAGCTAGGTCCCCGCGTTCTGCGGGTAAGTGGCGCAACCTTATCTAAAGATTGCTCACTTATTAAATCTGTAAAACACGTTAACTCACACGATTGGTGGGCCTTAGTGGACTTGAACCACTGACCTCTTCCTTATCAGGGAAGCGCTCTAACCAAGCTGAGCTAAAGGCCCAAACGTGAGAATTTAACTGCTGAAGGCTACCCGACTTTAAGGCGTCAGCCAAAAGCAAGGAATTTTTACTCTTTAACCTGCGTAATTGATACGACTGAAATACCGTCGTCAAGATTTACCAATCTAACGCCGAGGGTATCGCGGCTGGTTTCGCGGATCTCAGAACATGCAGTTCTAATTACAACACCACCTGATGTAATCGCAAGAATTTCGTCGCTAGCTTCAACAATCATTGCGCCAACCAAAACACCGCGCGAATCTTCGTCAATCTTTGCGGCTTTAACTCCGAGGCCACCACGTCCTTGTGGTCGGTATTCATCTAACGGTGTGCGCTTAGCATATCCGCCATCAGTTGCTGTTAATACAAACTTTGGCGAAGAGATATCTGTGATTGCAGCCATCGTTAATAATTGATCTTTTCCGCGGAACTTCATCCCGATAACTCCGCTAGTTGACCGACCCATAGAGCGAATAGATTCCTCATTTGCACCAAAGCGAAGTGACATTCCATTCTTTGAGACCAGAAGGATTTCATCTTTCTCGCTTAATAGCGCTGCTGAGACTAATTCATCACTCTCTTTAAGATTAATTGCAATCAAACCACCGGAGCGAGGTGAATCGTATTCAATAAGTGGGGATTTCTTTACGATACCGCCGCGAGTTGCAATTGCTAAGAATGGATGTGATTTGTAATCAGATATCGCAATCACTTGAGCAATTGTTTCATCGGGTTTGAACGCTAGGAGATTTGCCACATGCTGTCCTCTTGCATCACGTCCGGCATCTGGAAGTTCGTGTACTTTTGCGCGATAAATGCGCCCTTTGTTTGTTAAGAAAAGCAACCAATCATGCGTGGATGCGACAAAGAAGTGTTCAACTAAATCATCCTGTTTTAGTGCGGCACCCTTTACGCCTTTGCCGCCACGTCGTTGGGATCGATATAAATCAGCTTTTGTGCGCTTGGAATATCCGGTTTTTGTAATTGTTACAACAACACTTTGATCTGGAATTAAATCCTCTACTGATAAATCTGAATCTCTTGCAATTATTTGAGTGCGACGTTCATTGCCATATTTGCTTGTTAGCTCTTGCAATTCACTCTTTATGATCTCGCGCTGCTCTGCTTCTGAAGCAAGAATGCTATTTAACTCAATGATTTCAGCCATTAGACCTTCATACTCATCATTTATTTTCTGACGCTCAAGTGCTGCAATCCGACGCAACTGCATATCCAAGATTGCATTGGCTTGAATCTCATCTACCTCTAAAAGTTTCATTAATCCAGTTCGTGCTTCTTCTGGGGTTCGGGAAGCTCGGATTAAAGCGATGACTGCATCGAGCGCATCGAGTGCTTTTAAATAACCACGAAGGATGTGTGCCCTTTTTTCACGTTCGCGCAATCTGTATTTTGTTCGGCGAACGATAACTTCTATTTGATGCTCAATGTAGTATCGAATAAATTCATCAAGCCGTAGTGTCCGAGGTACGCCATCTACCAGAGCAAGCATGTTCGCGCCAAAGGAATCTTGCAGTTGAGTATGTTTGTAGAGATTGTTTAAAATAACTTTTGGAATAGCATCGTTCCGTAAAACTATTACTAGCCTTTGGCCTAGCCGTTCATTACCTTCATCGCGAACATCTGCAATGCCTTTTATGCGACCATCTTTAACAAGTTCAGCAATCTTGAGCGCTAAATTATCTGGGTTGACTTGGTAGGGAAGTTCGGTGACCACTAAACAGGTGCGCTTATTAATCTCTTCGACTTCAACTACAGCTCGCATGATTATTGAACCGCGACCAGTGCGATAAGCATCTTCAATACCTTGATGTCCAACAATTAAGGCCTTGGTAGGGAAATCTGGGCCTTTAACGATTGTTAGAAGTTTCTCCAATAATTCTTTCGGATCGGCATCTGGATTTTCCAGTGACCAAACAACACCTTCAACAACTTCATTTAAATTATGAG
>JASJJZ010000072.1:0-34312 GCA_037622205.1 Actinomycetes bacterium | reverse complement strand
TTCAGCGATAACTTAGAAGCTGGACTGCTAATCGATGGTAATCCATCTAGCGGTTCACGTGTAAGAAAAGCTAGCACAATTGATTTGATAATTAGCAAGGGCAAAGAACAAGTTAAACTTGCAAACTTTGAAGGAAAGACTAGCGACCAAGCCCAAAGTGAATTAACCGATGCTGGATTGATTGTCGATAGTAATTATGAATACAGCGAAACAGTTCCTATCGGAACAGTGATATCACAATCTCCCAGTGATGTTTCGACCGTTGGCAAAGGCGAGGAAATCACTCTTACTATTTCGAAGGGGCCCTCCCAAATTTTTGTCCCTAATGTTTACTCGTTATCGAAGTTGGCTGCAACTAAGACCTTAGAAGATCTTGGTTTCAAAGTTGAATTCAAATATATCGCCAATAAGAAAACTGTTACGGATATTTCTCCTAAATCTGGGACTGCAGCAACCCCGGGGTCGACCGTAACTATTACTTTAGGGTAAATATTTCTCCGCTATGAGTTAGGGTTCTTCAATGGTCAGCCCAAGAAAACTCCCACGATTAGGCGCGCATACTCCAACTTCAGGAGGAATGGCTAAACGTTCAATTGCGTATGCCCAAGAAGTTAGTGCTGAAGCGATTCAAGTTTTTGCCTCAAATCCCAGAGGTTGGGCGATGCCAGAGGCAAATATTGAGGCAGATAAATTATTTCGTGACAAAGCTTTGGAATTAGATATTGAAACTTATGTTCATGCTCCATTCCTCATTAATTTGGGGTCACCAACTGTTGCCACTTATGAGAATTCAGTTGCATCCACCGCTTATTCGCTACGAAGAGCTCGCGAAATTGGTTCGAAAGGCGTCGTAGTTCACACTGGATCAGCTGTAGATCCAGATTATGTTGACAAGGCTTGGAAGCAAATTAAAAAAGGCGTCGTGCCGGTATTGAATAAGTTGAAAGAAGACGATCCTTGGTTACTGCTAGAACCAACAGCAGGTCAAGGACAATCTTTAGTTAAAAAGCTAGATGATCTGCTTTATTACTTTGAAGCCCTGGAATGGCACCCTAAAGTTGGTGTCTGCTTAGATACCTGCCACGTATTTGCCGCTGGACATGACATCGCTAAAAAAGGTGGAATGACTGAGACCCTCGACCTGCTTGTTAAGTTAGTGGGAATTGAACGGATAAAACTAATCCATGCAAATGATTCAATGGATATATGTGGCGCTCTTAAAGATCGCCATCAAAATCTTGGAGATGGCAAAATTGGATTGAAAGCTTTTGAAGAATTACTAGCTCATCCAGTTGCTCAGAACGCTCCCCTAATTCTGGAAACACCAGGTATGGAGGCGAAGCATGGTGAAGAGATTGCGCTTTTATCGAAAATGAGAGCCAAGATTAAATGAAAGAAAGCAAGGTATTTTCATCAGTCGCTCTGATGGCAGTTGCAGCAATCTGGGGCAGCGCATTTCTCTCAATGAAGGGCACGCTAGAGCGCCTCGATGTTAATTCCTTCCTTGCTTGGCGTTTTACAATAGCGACTCTCCTGTTAATTTTAATCCGCCCATCTGTTCTAAAAAAGATTGATCTGCCCTTTCTCAAGAAGGGCGCGATTCTAGGAATTTTTCTCAGTAGTGGTTATATCTTTCAATCATTTGGATTAACTCTTACAACCGTATCAAATACCGGATTTATCACTGGTTTATATGTTGTTCTGACCCCGATAGTCGCTGCCGGGATTTTGCGCAAAAACATTACATCGGTTGAATGGTCCGCAGTCTTGGTTGCAACGATTGGTCTTGCGCTTCTTTCCTTCAACGGACTTCAATTCGGACTTGGTGAGTTTCTAGTTTTAGTAAGTGCGCTGCTATTTGCCCTCCATATCGTGGGACTTGGCGAATGGTCAAAGGGTTTAGATACTTACGCGCTAACTGTTTTACAACTTGGCACCTGCGCGTTAGTTACCTTTATTGCAAGTTTAAAAAGTGGCTTCGCGCTTCCACCAGATTCCGGAGTTTGGTGGTCAATTATCTACACTGCAATCTTTGCGACAGCTCTTGCATTCATTGTCCAAACCTGGGCTCAGTCCTTCATTGCGCCATCAACTGTTGGAGTTATTTTGGCGGCCGAAGTTGTCTTCGCAGCAGGATTTGGAATTTGGCTGCTTGATGAGCCTGTGACTCTTCGAATTGCACTTGGTGGCTTGCTTGTAATCGCTTCAATGTATTTAATTATTCTGCTGGACCAGAGGAAAGAGAGCGCAAAATCTTGAAACACTTATCCGACTTTAGATCTGACACCGTGACTAAACCATCTCCGGCCATGATTGAAGCAATGTCATCTGCCAATGTTGGCGATGATGTTTTTGGCGATGATCCAACAGTTAATGCATTAGAAAAACGCGTTGCTGCCATGTTTGGTAAGGAGGCTGCGCTCTTTGCAGCAACTGGATCACTAACAAACCAATTAGCAATTCGCTCTCTAGTAAAACCGGGAGAAGAATTATTAACAGAGCTAACTTCACATATCGTTCGAGCTGAACTTGGTGCCGGTGCAACATTTAGTGGAATCACTACCCGAACCTGGGAGGGTCATCGCGGATCTTTCAAGGCAAGTGAAGTTATGCGAATAGCATCACCAGATGCTGGGCCATACTTAGTTTCAACAAAGGCAATTGCAATTGAGAATTCTCATAATTTTGGTGGCGGATATGTTCAGTCATTTGAGGAGATGAAAGAACTGCGTAAAGCGAGCTCTGCTGCGGGGATAAATATGCACCTCGATGGGGCAAGAATTTGGAATGCTCATGTTGCAAGTGGAGTTTCCTTAAAGGATTTTGGGGCACAGTTCGACACAATCAGTGTCTGCTTCTCTAAAGGTTTAGGCGCACCTATTGGTTCGGCAGTTATCTCGACTGCGGAAAGAATTGCGGATTCGAGAATCTGGCGCAAACGATACGGTGGCGGAATGCGCCAAGTCGGATTCCTTGCAGCGGCGGCAAATTATGCCCTTGATAATAATATTTCAAGGCTAAAAATAGATCATATAAATGCAAAGGCGATTGCTGACGCTTGCGCCGCTATCTCCCCTACTTTGGTTGATTCAGCAGGCGTCGAGACAAATATTGTTGCTCTTGATTTATCAGGAACATCCATCACAGCAAATGAATTGAATAATCAATTGAAGGAAGCGGGAATTCTAGCTGCCGCACTCGGACCAAAGTTTCTTAGAATCGTAACGCACCTGGATATTTCCGAAACAGATATGGCAAAGATCCTTGAAGTTCTTCCGCAATTACTTAAGCGCGCCCTCGTGGCGTAAGAGCCAATCCTTCACGCCTAATCCATAACCATAATTTCCTAGCGCTCCCCCAGTCTTTATAACTCTGTGACACGGGATAATCGGTGCGATCAAATTTCTAGCACAAGCAGTTCCAACCGCACGCACTGCATTAGGCGAACCTGCCCTATCTGCCAAATCTGAATAAGACCAAGTTTTACCGATCGGAATCTTTCGCATTGCTTTCCACACCTCTTGCGAAAATTCCGCTCCTGGTTGCCGGACTTTTATGCCACCAAGTGCAGTTAAATCGCCATCGAAATAATCTTTAATTAGATCACTAATTATTGGAATGCTTTTAACGCTTTTGACTTCGCGTTTTTGATCAGCGCTATCCATCCGCCCAAATAAATCCTTGAAACCTTTAAAACCTGCAGCGAGCAAGATATGCTCATGGCTCACCAGAAATAACTCTCCGACCGGGGTTTTATGTATGGCCTGAGCGAGCATTCCATAAGGCTAATACGAATTTCTTAAATAACTAGTGGTCCCGTAACATTTCTGCGACTAGGAAGGCTAGTTCTAGGGATTGCGTGTGATTCAAGCGTGGGTCACAAGCACTTTCATATCGAGTAGCCAGGTCAGATTCCAAAATTTGCTCGCCGCCGCCTACGCATTCGGTTACGTCATCTCCGGTCAGTTCAATATGGATACCACCAGGATGCGTGCCTAGCGCTTTGTGAACTTCAAAGAAGCCACGGACTTCATCTAGGACATCATCAAATTTACGAGTCTTATAACCACTTGGTGCTTCATATGTGTTTCCGTGCATTGGATCGCAGACCCAGAGGACCTTAGCCCCAGAATCAGTAACGGCCGTTACGAGTGCTGGTAGCTTCTCACGAATTAGCGATGCACCCATTCGGGTAATAAAAGTTAAACGCCCGGCTTCGTTATCTGGATTCAATTTCTTAATCATGGCAAGTGCATCGTCTACTGTGCTCTTTGGTCCAAGTTTAATTCCTATTGGATTTTGGATTTTTGAAGCAAAATCCATGTGGGCACCATCTAATTGTCTGGTGCGTTCACCAATCCATACGAAGTGTGCCGATACGTCATACGGTAGATCAGTTCTGGAATCAATTCTAGTTAGCGCCTTTTCATACTCTAAAATCAACGCCTCATGAGATGAATAAAAATCAACAGTCTTGAATGCATCAGGATCGACACCGGCTGAGGCCATGAAATCTAAGGAGCGACCAATTTCGCTTGCCATTTGTTCGTAGCGCGCGCCAAAGCGAGGATCTTTAGCAAAGCCCTTATTCCATTCATGAACTCTTCGGATATCAGCGAAGCCACCCTGAGTAAATGCCCGAACTAAGTTGAGAGTTGATGAAGAAGTGTTGTAAACCTGAACTAAACGTTGTGGATCTGGAGTTCGTGCCTCGAGGGTAAAAGCTAAATCATTTACCGCATCTCCACGATAAGCCGGAAGAGTTATCTCGCCCCGAGTTTCAGTGTCACTGCTTCGTGGCTTGGCAAATTGCCCTGCCATTCGACCAACTTTGATAACTGGAAGGCTTGCAAAATATTGAAGGACTGCAGCCATCTGCAGGATAGTTTTCATTCGGTTTCGAATTGAATCTGCAGTGGCAGCTTCAAAAGTTTCGGCGCAATCCCCGCCTTGCAACCAGAAAGCTTTGCCCTCTTGTGCAATTGCGATACGCGCTTTAAGACTGTCACATTCACCAGCAAAAACTAATGGCGGTAATTTGCGAAGCGTCTCAACGGCCTTGGTAACTTCTGGACCATTAACTCCACCCGGCCACTGTGGTTGTTGCGCCGCCACAAGGCCTGGCGTAAAGAGCGAATCGATATTCATCATGTCCTTAATTTTAGAGGAGGGGGGGAAGTTAGTGCGGCCTAATTAATCTATCCGAAGAAGACCTGGGCTTCAGCGTATAAATCAGGTGTAACTAACTTAAGTTGAGTAGTTGCAGAAGCCAATGGAACTCGCTCGATCTTGGTTCCATGAAGTGCAACCATCTTGCCGAAGTCACCTTCATGAATTGCAGTAATTGCATGCAACCCGAAGCGAGTTGCTAAAACCCGATCGAATGCAGTTGGAGAACCACCCCGTTGAATATGTCCGAGGACAGAAGTGCGAGCTTCTTTGCCAGTCTTCTCTTCAATCTGACCGGCAAGCCATTCGCCAATTCCAGATAATTTAACGTGGCCAAACGAATCAAGTGTCTGATCTTTAACAATCATGTCGCCATCTTGTGGAATTGCACCTTCCGCAATCACAATAATTGGGGCATATGAAGATTCGAATCGAGAGTTAACCCATTCGCAGACCTTGTCTACTGAAAACTTGACTTCTGGAATCAGGATGCAAGATGCGCCGCCAGCGATTCCGGCATGAAGTGCGATCCAACCAGCGTGCCGTCCCATAACTTCAACGATAAGTGCACGGTGATGTGATTCTGCAGTTGTGTGCAGACGGTCAATAGCTTCTACTGCGATATTTACGGAGGTATCAAAACCAAATGTGTAGTCCGTATTATTTAAATCATTATCGATTGTCTTTGGCACCCCGACAACTTTTACGCCAAGTGAATCAAGCTTGGTTGCGACCCCTAGTGTGTCTTCACCGCCGATTGCAACAAGAGCATCAACGCCCATCTTTGCAAGATTTTCTTTAATTCGTTCTACACCATTTTCAATCTTAAATGGGTTGGTTCGAGATGAACCAAGAATTGTTCCACCGCGGGGCAAGATGCCTCGTGTTGTCTTTAGATCTAAAGGCATTGTTAAACCTTCGAGTGGACCCTTCCAGCCATCGCGAAACCCAACAAACTCGTAGCCATACTCTTTTACACCCTTACGAACTACTGCACGAATAACTGCATTTAACCCTGGGCAATCGCCGCCACCTGTTAGGACACCAATACGCATCTTTACTCCGATTTAATAATTAATAGCGCTAGAAAAACTATTTGGGCTGGTCATCTTTGACTAGATTGGACTGTCGAAGTCTACCCTCCGCAAAGAGGTGGTTAAATCATCCCCTATAGTCTTGAGCAATAAGTCTTGAGCAATAAGTCTGGAGCAATAAGTCTTGAGCAAAAAGTCTGGAGCAAAAATGCAGTTAGTAGCTGGTATCGACACCTCAACACAGTCGGTAAAGGTTGTAATCCGTGATGCTCAAAGTGGCCAAGTTGTTCGCGAGGGCCGTGCCGCGCACCCAGATGGCAGTGAAGTTGATCCGGCACATTGGTGGAGCGCGACCGAAGATGCAATAAAAATGGCTGGTGGGTTAGCTGGCGTTGCTGCGATTGCAGTTGCCGGGCAACAACATGGGATGGTGGCGTTAGATAAATCTGGTGAAGTAATTCGCCCAGCTCTTCTCTGGAATGACACTAGATCAGCTGCGGAAGCTAGTGAACTAAATTTTGAAATGGGTGGCGATTTAGAAATTGCAAAAGCTGTTGGATCCGCATTGGTAGCGGCATTTACCGCAAGTAAAGTTCGTTGGTTAGCAAAGAACGAACCAGAAAATGCAGCACGAGTTGCGGCTATCGCACTTCCCCACGACTGGATTTCGTGGAAAATTTCTGGAAGCGAATCAATAGAAGATTTATTTACCGATCGTGGCGATGCAAGTGGAACCGGATATTTCGACAGTGTAAGTAATAAATATCGTAAAGATATCTTCCAATTGGCTATCAGTAGTAAGCAAGAAATAACTTTTCCAAGAATAGTTGAACCAAGGACTTTTGCTATGAAAACTAAGTCCGGTATCCCAATCGCTGCCGGAACTGGCGATAATGCTGCAGCCGCAATTGGAGTCGATGCCCAACCTGGAGATGTTGTTGTTTCACTTGGAACTAGTGGAACTGCATTTGCAGTTTCAAAAACGCCAACGCATGATGCAAGTGGTGAAGTAGCGGGTTTTGCAGATGGCACCGGATATTTCTTACCCTTAGTCTGCACTTTAAACGCGGCTCGAATCTTGGATGCTGCTACCCGAATTCTCGGAGTTAGCCATGATGAACTTGGCGAACTCGCACTCAAAGCAGAAGCAGGTGCAGGCGGACTAACACTTCTTCCCTATTTTGAAGGAGAGCGAACGCCCAATCGACCAGATGCAACAGGCGTTTTTTCTGGAATGAATTTAAGTAATTCAAATCGTGAAGACTTTGCTCGAGCAATGATTGAAGGGATGCTGTGTGGGATGGCAGATGCCGTGGCTTCCTTAGAAAAATTAGGGGTTGAAGTTAGGCGAATCCTGATTGTCGGTGGCGCCGCAAAGAATCCAGCTGTCGGAAAAATAGCATCTGCGATTTTTGGTCGCGAAGTTTTACTCCCACCTCCTGGCGAGTATGTAGCAATCGGTGCAGCAAAACTTGCAGCCTGGGCTCTGCTCGGGAGCGATCGGCCGCCACAATGGGATTTGGGAAAAGTTGAGAGCATTAGAGAAGCAGCAACGCCAGAGGTATTAGTAAAGTATCGAAAACTTCGCGATCAAACCCAGGGGTGGTAAGAATTGGGACTTAAGCCAGAACTTATTGAATTTCTACAATTGCGAGATGAAGGGAATTTGCCAGAAGTTTGGCAGGCCCCGGTAGCAACTCTTCGCAAGAATTTAGAGAGCCGAGCGACTCAATCTGGTGAACCAGAGAAAATATTTGAAGTTGTGCATCGCTATCTTCCTGGACCAACTGCCGATCTTCCAATTCGAATCTATCGCCCAGTAAAAGGCGCCGTTTTACCGGCCCTAGTTTTCTTTCATGGTGGTGGGTGGGTGTTAAATAACTTGGATAGTTACGAACAAGCTATGCGCTCGTTAGCGAATAAGGGCCAATTTGTAGTAATCGCAGTTAACTATCAGAAAGCACCAGAACTACCATTCCCAATTCCATTTGATGATTGCTATGCAACCTTGTTGTGGGTATCGGAGAATACGGCAACCCTTGGAATCGAACCTTCCCAAATCGGCGTTGGTGGGGATAGCGCTGGCGGCAATCTTGCAGCTGCCGTCGCACTCAAGGCGCGAGACACTGGAGATCTAAATCTTTCATTCCAGTTACTGATCTACCCCTGTAATGACAATAAAATGAATTATGAATCTGCTTATAAAAACAGTGACGGGTATGGCTTAAGCACCAAGGCGATGAAATGGTTCTGGGAGCAATACCTATCGCGAAAGGCTGATGCCAAGAATCCTTATGCGGTTCCCGCCGCAGCAAAAGATTTCTCAAATCTCGCACCTGCAATTATTACGACTGCCGAATTTGATCCCTTGCTAGATGATGGATACATCTATGCAGAACTTTTAAGAAAATCTGGAGTTCCGACCGTATATCGGGAATATCAAGGCATGATTCACGGATATTTCACTTTAGCTGGAATTACTCCCGAGGCAAATGTTTTGCATCAGCAAGTTGCAGATGAAATCAATGCGCTACTTGCCCGCTAATTTTGATATAGCCCATAATTAGTAGAAACTGACCCAATGTCCAGGCGGAATTGGTTTCTCTTCATACTTATCGGATTTCTCTGGGGAATTCCATACTTACTTATTAAAGTAGCGGTCGAAGAGCTATCGCCAACAATAATCGTATTATCTAGAGTAGTAATTGGTAGTGCAATCCTGATCCCAATGGCGATGAAACGTGGATCTCTGATGCCGGCAATAAAAGCTTGGAAGTATGTGATCCCGTATGCAATTGGCGAAATGGTTGGCCCTTGGTTTCTGATCACTGCGGCAGAAGAGAAGATGACTTCTGGTTTAGCTGGGTTATTGGTAGCAACGGTTCCAATCTGGGCAACACTTATCGCATCTTTTCATGGTGATAAAACTGTTTGGCAGAGTAAGCGACTGATCGGAATTTTAATTGGATTCATCGGAATCGTTCTTGTTGTTGGAATTGAAAGTTTCTCTGGGCGCCAATCAATAGTTGCGATTTTTATGATTTTAATTGCTGCAATGGGTTACGCCTGGGCGGTCACTATGGTTACCGCAAAAATTCCACATATCGAACCTATCTCAATCAATGCAGTTGCAATGCTCTTTACAGTGGTCGTATATCTTCCATTTTTATTCCTACATACACCCGAGCAAATTCCTTCTACAAAGGCTCTGGGTTCGGTTCTAATGCTTGGATTATTCCCAACAGCCCTCGCTTTCATTCTCTTCTTCCAATTAATTAAAGATATTGGAACTGCAAGAGGATCACTCGTGACCTATTTAAATACCGCCTTTGCGGTCATGCTTGGCGTAATTATCCTGAGAGAGCCATTTACTCTGGGAATCGCAATTGGCCTGCCACTAGTTTTAATTGGCAGCTATTTTGCAAGCCGCAAAGTCCCTACTTCCGCTCAATAAATCCAAGCTTTGTAAGTGCTTTAGCATCTCGTTGCCACTCTTTACTTACTTTCACATGAAGTCCTAAAAAGATTTTGGCACCTAAAAATGTTTCGACTGACCCTCTTGCTCGCACTCCAATGTCTTTCAACCTCGAACCCTGTGGTCCGATAACAATTGATTTCTGGCTATCTCGTTCAACATGAAGAGTTGCGTGAATATCAAAAAAATCCTTGCCCTCGCGTTTTGCCATCTCATCAATTGTCACAACAATAGAATGTGGTACTTCTTCATAAAGATTTTCAATTGCTGCTTCTCGAATCAATTCCGTAATAGTCATTTCTGAGGCTTGATCTGTAGTTATGTCTTCTGGATAGAGCGAGGGTGAAATCGGTAATCTTTCCGCCAATAACCCAAGTAGAAGTTCGGTCTGATCTAAATTCTTCGCCGATATCGGAACGATTTCTGCAACGGTCAATCCCACTCTTTTTGCAAACTCTCCTACTTCTACTAATTTAGATAGCAGAGCTTCTTGCTTAACACTATCTGTCTTGGTTACTGCAATTAAGACGCGGCGCTGATTTAAGACCTGTTTCGCTATGTATTCATCACCATAGCCAATCTCCTCATCGGCTGGAAGACAGATTAGGACTGCATCGACAGATTCCAAATTCTCTGAAACCATTGAATTCAACCTTGAACCAAGTAGCGTCTTTGGCTTATGGATACCTGGAGTGTCAACAACAATCATCTGATAATCCGGTTTAGAAATAATCCCACGGATTGGATTTCTGGTGGTATTTGGATGTTTTGAAGTTATAACAATTTTTCGACCAACTAGCGCGTTAACGAGAGTTGATTTGCCAACATTTGGGCGTCCAATAATTGCGACGAAGCCCGCTTTGTGATCAACACTCTCACTACTCATGGTGCAATTCTCTCACTTAATACTTATCGGCTTCACCAATTCCATTATTTCTGAGACTGAACAAACTAATTCTGCAACTCGTTCAACAATTAGGCGGTGACATCCCTCGCTGGTCGGTGCAGTTATCGGTCCAGGGACTGCCATCACTGGTCTAAATATCTCTGCTGCATCACGTGCGGTTCGAAGGGAGCCACTGCGAAAGGCAGCTTCAACCACGACCGTTGCCTTCGAAAGCGATGCTATTAATCGGTTACGAGTGAGGAAGCGATGTGGAATAGCTGGCACATCTGGCATTACTTCAGATATCAAAATGCCACTCTCGCTTATTTCGGCGAATAACTTCTCATGTGTTGCTGGATAATTTTTATTGAATCCGCCACCAAGAACAGCAACAGTAATTCCTTCACCAATTAAACAGCCCTTATGCGCTGCAGCATCAATTCCAATTGCACCTCCACTTACTACCGCCCATTCATGATCTGCAACACCGACTCCAAAATCTCCGGCAATCCGTAGCCCATATGCCGTCGGATTCCTAGTTCCAACAATTGAAATCGAATTAATAAGATTAGGCAAATATTCCCGCTGGCCTTTAATAAGTAAGGCAATTGGTGGCGCTGCCAAATCATTTAACGAATTTGGCCAATCGATATCTTCAGGTGTGAGAATAAATGCCCCAGCCTCTGTTATTTCAGCGATGACTTCTTCGCCAGTGCTCTGTTTAAGGCGCTCAGTAATCTTTCCTGCTGTGGTGTAATCCCCACCAAGTAAGCGATCTCTGACTTCGATTGGGCCTAGCTTTAAAATCTCTTCACTCCAGAAAGCTGACCCACCTTCAATAGCAGCAAATAATTGCGCTCGTGCCCACAAAATACTCATGCCAGCAGCTCCATCCCTTCACGCAACCGAAAGGCAGATTCCACATCATCCCGGTTTGGTATCGAATGTCCATTTGAATCAGCAATGCTCCATGCTATTCGTAGCACCTTATGAAAACCTCGAGCACTTAGCCGCTCACTATCAAGCTCGGTGTGGAGAAAATTCATTCCTAATTTTTCAGCGCGAAATCTCTTTCGTAATTCACTTGGTGGAATCTGCGAATTTAAATTCCACAAGCAATCTGTAAAGCGTCTCTCTGAAATCGCACGGGCAGCTATAACCCTTTCGCGAACGGTTGAACTTGATTCCCCAAGTTCATCGCTAGCCATTTCAAATCGACTTGGTGAATCCACGAATACTCGAATATCAATTCGATCAAGTAATGGTCCGGATAATCTTTGCAGATACCGCCTAATCGAAACTTGAGTGCAAGTGCAGCTTCGACCGCGTCCGCTGAAACGTCCACAGGGACAGGGATTCGCAGCCAGAACCAACATAAATCTTGCGGGATAGGTAACCGAGCCGGAAGCTCTAGAAATAGTTACATTCCCAGATTCAAGTGGTTGACGAAGTGAATCTAGAACACCGCGTGCACACTCTGGAGCCTCATCAATAAACAGAACACCCTGATGGGCGAGTGATGTTGCACCAGGACGAATTGCATGCGCGCCTCCGCCAATCATTGCTGGAGCAGTGGTTGTGTGATGAGGAGCGATGAAGGGTGGGAGCCTAGATAGCAGTTCACGATCTAAGAGAGTTCCAGCGATGGAATGTATTGCGGTAACTTCTAAAATTGAATCCTCATTCAGTGGTGGAAGTATTGAAGGAATTCGCTCAGCAAGCATGGTCTTTCCAGTTCCAGGCGGTCCAATAAAGAGGAGATGGTGGCCACCGATTGCTGCGATCTCTAAAGCTTTTCGGGCACCAATTTGTCCGGCCACATCGCAAAGGTCTAGGTATCCATTATCTTCATTAAAAATAAATGGATCTGGTGAATCTGGAATTTCTCCATAACGTAAGTATTGCAGCGCATCTGTTAATGAATTAACTGCAATTATTTCAATTCCTGAAACACACTTTGCTTCTGCATAGTTTTTAAAGGGAACTAGCGCTTTAGTAAAACCAAGTTTCTTTGCTGCGAGAACTGCCGGTAATACGCCTCGCACGCTTCTAACCTGGCCATCCAAAGCGAGTTCGCCAAGGTAAATACAAATGCCAGGTTCATCTTTTGGAACTAGCCCTTGGGCCATGAGTAGCGTGAGGGCAATAGGAAGATCGAATGCCGATCCACTTTTCGGTAACCAGGCCGGTGATAATGAGACCGTTACTTTTTTATTAGGCCAGACCTCTCCACTATTAACAAGGGCAGCTCGAACCCGATCTTTTGATTCATTAAGGGCGGCATCTGGCAATCCCAAAAGTATGTAACTGGGAAGTCCATCAGAAATATCAACTTCTACCTCGATTAGATTGCCAACTAAACCGGTCAAGGAAACTGTTGATGTGAGTGCGAGAGACATTAAAGAACTGCAATTCGATAATCGATCTCAAATTTTTCGCCTTTTGCGATCAAAACCCCTGCGGCATCGATTCGATATTCAAAACCCCACCTGTGATTAATTGTTAACCAGGCCAGCGCCAACCGCTGTAATCGATATGCCTTCTCGCGAGTAATCGCTTCTAGCGGATGGCCAAAAGCTGAATTCGTTCTTGTCTTTACTTCAACAAATACGATTATTCCATGCTCTGAAATTGCGACTAAATCAATTTCGCCCTCCCGGATCCGCCAATTTCGCTCCAGAATTTCATAATTTCTGGCGACTAGGTATTTTGCAACAAAATCTTCCCCAAGTGCGCCAATTAATTGTTTCGTTCCCATAGAAGGGCGAGATTAAGGGAGATCTAAATATCCTAAAGAGATTTCTAGCGAACTTGTGGAGCCGTGCTAATTGTTGATAAGCCTAGCGATATTGGCGAAAGACTTACGGTGAATCTCGGTCACTCCTAATTCGCCTAAGGCCTTGGTGTGGGCCGCAGTTATATAACCCTTGTGTTTGGCAAGTCCATATCCCGGATATCGGATATCTAACTTAACCATTATGCGATCGCGATAAACCTTAGCCAGGATTGATGCGGCGCTAATTGATATGGCAACTTGGTCACCTTTCCAAACGGCCAAGTTTGGTATTGCTAAACCCTCGATTGGATATCCATCGGTTAAAACATAATCGGGGGCTACATCTAGTGAGTTAATTGCCCTTCGCATTCCTTCAAGATTTGATTTATGAAGTCCAAATTTATCAATCTCATCGACTGATATTTCAATTATTGAATAACTTAGGGCTTGATCGATTACAACATCAAAGAGTTCTTCGCGCACCTTTTCCGATAATTCTTTGGAATCTCGAACTTTTGAAAGTTCTTTTGCAAAGGGGTCTTTGAGAATTACGCCTGCAACTACAAGTGGACCAGCACATGGTCCTCGACCAGCTTCATCAACGCCAGCAATCTGCTTCATTCCAGATTCAATTAGCGTCGATTCGATTCTCACAATATGTTTCATTACTTTGTATTGTTAATAACAACCTTAGATAAATCGCTACCAACACTTAAGAGCTTAAGATGATTAAATGGCCAGACAACTACAGTCGCACGACCGACGACTGAACCGATTGGAACCATACCTTTGTGTATGTCATCGGTATGAAATCTTGAATCCGCACTTGCTCCGCGGTGATCTCCCATTACCCAGATGAATCCCTTTGGAACTGTGACTTTGAAATCGCTATCGCTCGGTTTATCGCCAGCATAAATGTATGGCTCTGAAACTGAGACGCCATTGACAGTAAGGTAGCCCTTCTTATCGCAACAAGTAACTGTGTCGCCACCGACTCCGATTACGCGTTTAATTAAATATTGCTTTGCTGGGTCTGGAAGGATTCCAACGTTAACTAAACCGCTCTTTATGGTTTGAATTATTTTTGGATCATTACTCGGATAAGGGGTACCAAGCCAGCCAGCTGGATCGCGAAAAACTACAACTTCGCCACGTTTAATTTCACTGAAGTAACTTGCAAATTTATTTACTGCGATGCGATCACCGACTTGCAGGGTGTTTTCCATCGAGCCAGAAGGTATGAAAAAGAAGTGAATAAAGAAAGTTTTAACAATTATAGAAACGACTAGCGCCGAAACAATAATTATTGGAAGTTCGCGGAGTAGCGAACCCTTCTTTGGCGAGCGCATTTAAATTAAACGCACTTAGAAATTAATTAAGCTTCTGGAGTAGTTTCAACAACAGCTTCAGTGGTTTCAATAACCTCTACTGCTGGAGTTTCAACAACTTCTACAGTTTCAACAACTACTGCTGCTGCCGCTACGGCTGCAACTGCTGCAACTGGGGCTGCTGCGATTACCTCTTCAACAATAAATGCGCCGCCAACTCCACGACGCTCTTTAATCTTTGAAGCCTTACCGCGAAGTTCGCGTAGGTAATAAAGCTTGGCGCGACGAACATCTCCGCGACGGACCATTTCATATTTTTCAATTACAGGTGTGTGTACTGGGAATGTGCGCTCTACTCCGACGCCGTAAGAAAGCTTGCGGATCGTAAATGTTTCGCGAACTCCAGCGCCTTGACGACGAATAACTAGACCTTGGAAAACCTGGATACGGCTCTTGGCACCTTCGATAACACGAACGTGAATCTTTATTTCGTCTCCGGAACGGAAGGATGGAACATCGGAGCGAAGTGATGCGGCATCTACCGCGTCTAACACGTTCATGGCATTTCCTTATCTATAGTAAATCAAAGGCTAAATCTTTAGCGTATTTCTTAACGCAGACCCCGTATCTTGCCACAGCCACCCTTATCCGACCAATTCGGCTCTGGTCAGCCAATCTCCTTAACGAGCCTTGCGTGCAGATGTGGCCCCGCTGCTATGACCATCTCCTTGCCTGCCAGGCCGCCATTTCGCCCGGTAACCACGGCACCGGCTTCAGCAGCGATTAATCCACCAGCAGCCAGATCCCATTCGTTTAATCCCTTTTCAAAAAAAGCATCCAATCGACCAGTTGCTACTAAACATAAATCTGCAGCTCCAGCGCCAATACGACGCAAGTCGCGAATTTCAAGAAGTAATTTCGAAACTAATTTTGCTTGAGCATCGCGATCAGCAACATCGTATGAAAAACCAGTACCAATAAGAGCGCGATTCAATTCAACCGGGTCGTTACATACAATTTTCTTACCATTGCAAGTTGCGCCGCCCCCATTAGTAGCAGCCCAGAGCGAATTAATTGAAGGTGCAAATACAACCCCGACTTGCACACCTTCACTATCTTTTGCTGCAATACTGACATTCCAGCCAGCTATTCCATAGAAATAATTTACGGTGCCATCAAGTGGATCAATTACCCAGGTAACTCCAGATTTTGATGGGATTGATGAACCTTCTTCGCCAATAATTCCATCATCTGGGCGGGCTTCTAGAATTTTAGAAACAATCAACTTCTCACTTGCGGTGTCCATCTGGGTTGCAAAATCAATCGCGGTGGACTTAGTTTCGAGATCGAAGACATCTGGCCTAGCCATTAACAATTCGCCAGCTGATTTAGCTATTGAAAGTGCTAGTTCTAGGAGTTCGGCTTTAGTTTCAGTCTTCACAGGAGAATTTAACCACCCGTTGCTACCCACATTTACCCACCCCCTGTGGCAGAGTTATGCCCGTGAGTGATGAAATGAGACATAAACCAGCCGAACTCAAACTCGTTGGGCGGGCTGCAGACGGATCTGCAATCGAGATGACCGATAGCGCTGGGGCAAAATTTTCATTGCCAATAACCGAGACTCTCAAAACAACTCTTACGCAACCAAGATTGATCTCCGTTGCACCAATTGATGAGCGCCCATCTTTTGGCGTTAAAGAAATCCAAGCGCGACTCCGTGCTGGCGAGAGTATGGGATCAATTTCTAGAACTACAGATTGGTCAATAGAGAAGATTGAAAAGTTTTCCGGTCCGATTCTTCAAGAACGGGCTTATGTAATTGAATCTGCCCTTAAATCATATTTACGACGCGAGGCTTCATCGCCAACGTTGAGTGAAGCAACATTTGTTCAATTATCAAATCATGGCGTTGATATGGATGTCGTCGAATGGAACAGCCATCGCACTATAGATGGGAGTTGGAATGTAGTTGTCCAGTATCCAAATATTGATGGAACGGCTGAAGCTAACTGGAACTTTGAATTAGGAAATCGAATTCTGACCGCCCAAGATGATTCTGCTAGATGGATTGCTGGCGATGCAAAAGAATCTCGACCTAGAACGCAGACTCATGGCTTTATTAATTCGCAAGACCCAACTCCTTTCGCCCCGACGACTCCCCCACCTCCAGCACCAAGATTGGTTGCAGTTCGGGAAGAGGTAAGCGTTACTGAAATTATTGAGGAAGATGAAGAGTATTTTGTTGAGGAATTAGATATTGAAGTTGTAGATGAATCTGATCCAGTTTCAGATGGTGTTGTTAAGCGCCCAAAGCTTCCTTCATGGGATGACATCATGTTCGGTGGCTCAAAGACCGAGGACGAATAACCCTTAATTTTGGTGCGTGAGTAGTGGAATCCCTACTTCTGCTAACTCAAGCCCGCCATGATGACCAACCATCTTGCTCTCTTCTTTAATTCGGGCTGGGTCGATCAAAATTATTTCACCCTTTGCTATCGCAATTAAATCTCCCATACGTTCGCTGCTGTCAATTGAAATTTCGGAGCCAAAAAGTTCGGCAGCAATTACTTCATCGCGAGTAAATACATCAGCCTTGTCACCCAAGAATTCGCGCCAACTGGTAACAGTTTCGGCAATTGCGCCTTCGCGAACATAGATGTGGCGGGCTCTTGGTTCGCCACCAAGCAGGGTTACATTTTCCATTAAATTATTATCTTGCCCCAAAATCAATTTCTCTGAAACATTTATCATTCCATGATCTGCAGTTACCCAGAGCCGGGTCCCCTTTGGCAGTCGATTTCGTAGCCCAGATATTAATTCCGAAACCGTTGAAAGTGCGAGCAGCCACTTCTCTGATCCAACCCCCTCATCATGGCCCGCAGCATCTAAATGATTTATATATACGTAAGAAAATGACGGTGAAGGTTTCATGGCTTCAACCGTATTCTGGATAATGTCTTCAATCTGATTGGCACCTAAATACTGAGCCCCACGTAATGCGGCTTGAGTGAAGCCAGATCCTTCATAACGTCTTGCCGCAATGTGGGAAACACGAATACCTTGAGCTGTGGCACGTTCGAAAAGCGTTGGAACATTCTGCCAGATAACTGGATCAACACGTTCATCCCATTTGAGAGAATTTAATAAGCGTCCAGGTTCCCCACTTCGTGGAACCCGAACTGTGTATCCCAACATTCCATGAACTCCTGGGAGAGTTCCAGTTCCTAGCGAAGTTAAATTTGTTGCTGTTGTCGATGGGAAGTGCGAAGCTAATTTATCTAGTGAGACCAATTCATCAAATACTGGAAATTCTGAGCCATATTTCCTGAGTAATTCGGCGCCCATTCCATCGATAAGTAGCAGGCATTCACGCGAACCAGGATTTATTTCAATTTCAAGTTCATTAGATGTGCCGGAAAGATTTAGGGATGCAAAAATGGAATTTGATAGCGCTGCCAAATTCCGGGATTTCATGGCTGTATCTTGCCCTAACTCCTTTACCCATAACGCATTTACCTGATGTAATGTGCTCAGGTGATTAAATATTCGAAGGAAGTTGCAAAGGCCAAGAGTCAAGGCCGGCCTATCGTCGCTCTCGAATCCACAATTATTTCGCACGGCCTCCCACGTCCAACAAATCTTCTTGTTGCAAGAGAAGTTGAAGCAATAGTTCGCGCAGAGGGTGCTACTCCGGCAACAATTGCAATCATTGGTGGTGAAATTTTTGTTGGCCTTGAAGAGGATCAACTAGTTCAGATAGCAAATAATGACAATATTGTTAAAGCTTCGACTCGAGACCTCGCAATAATCTGCGCTAATGGCACAAGTGCAGCCACAACCGTTGCCGCTACCTCGCACATTGCACGTCTTGCCGATATAGATGTCTTTGCAACTGGTGGTTTGGGCGGTGTCCACCGAGGTCATCTTTATGATGAATCTGCTGATCTAATTGAATTAGCCAAGACGAAAGTTATAATAGTTTGCGCTGGCGTAAAATCAATATTAGATGTCGCGGGAACCCTTGAAAGACTCGAGACACTTGCGATTCCAGTTCTTGGCTATCAGACAAACAACTTCCCCGGCTTCTACTTAACTGACTCCGGATTTACGATCGAGCACCGGGTCGAAAACCCAGAAGAGATTTCAAAAATATGGGGCCTGCGGCACGGTTTAAATACCGATGACACCGCAATCATTGTTGCCAACCCAGTGGCGAACCAGATGGACAAAACTTTTCATGACGAGATTTTGGAGGCTGGACTGAGCGCTGCTACCCAGAAAAAGATTACTGGAAAGGGTGTAACTCCATTTCTTCTTGAATATTTCCACACCACAAGTAAAGGTGAGTCCTTGCGAGTGAATATTGAAATTATTAAGGCCAATTCAAAATTGGCGGCACAAATCGCATGTGCGCTTTAGAGAATTATTGAACCATGGCTGATCCAAAAATCTTATGTATCGGTGACATTATGTTGGATGTAACAGTTCTATTAAATCGCCCAATTATTGAAGGCCTAGAAACAAGGGCAGAGATTTCTACCCAAGGTGGTGGCGCTGCAGCGAATGTGGCTTCCTGGCTTTCCTACAATAAAACCCCTACATATCTAGTAGCTCGCGTCGGCGATGATTCCGCAGGCCAAACTCTGCTTTCAGAGTTAGATGCTTGTGGTGTTGAACATTCCAATAGCACTGTTCCGAATACAAGCACCGGTGTAGTTGTGGTAATCGTTGGGGTCGATGGCGAGCGTACGATGTTTCCTGACTCCGGAGCCAACTCAGGACTGGGCGTGAAGGATCTTCCCGATCTTTCAAAATTTAGCGCAGTTTATCTATCAGCATATTCACTGATTAACCCCGAATCGCGAGCTGGAGTTCTCGAAATAATTACTGAGATTAAGAGGGCAGGGCTACCAATAATTTTGGATCCAGCAACTGTTGGTGTTCTAATGGAAGTTGGTGTCGCTGCTGCAAGCGAGTGGCTAAATTTTGTAGATGCAATAATTTTGAATGAGGAAGAATCACATTACTTGACGGGCCGAGATAACCCGATTGAAGCAGCAGCAGAGTTGCTAAAGAAAGTTAAAACTGTTGTAATCAAACGTGGATCAAATGGCGCGCTAGGACAAAATCGCGATGGTCAACTAATTCAAGTTGAAGCACACCCCGCAACTGTCATTAATACAACCGGAGCTGGCGATGCCTTTGCTGCTGGATTTATTTCAGTTTGGATGAATAATGGAGTGTTATTAGATGCTCTGGATTCTGGAACGCAACTTGCAGCAAAATGTGTGGCTCTAGTTGGGGCCAGACCTTCCTAATCAACCGAGTCGCTACCGACTTATTACATAGTTCATTGGCAAGATACGCCCCATGGCAAAAACCCCAAAAGCCGTTCTCCCAAAACCAGGTGAGAACCCAGGTCGAATAATTGATATCGATGTCTCGCAAGAGATGTCAGAATCTTTTCTCGAATATGCATATTCCGTAATTTATTCACGCGCACTTCCAGATGCACGCGATGGCTTGAAACCAGTGCAGCGTCGCATCTTGCACCAGATGTCAGATATGGGCCTTCGTCCAGATAAGGGCCATGTGAAGTGTGCACGTGCCGTCGGTGAAGTTATGGGTAAGTTGCATCCGCATGGTGATAGTGCGATTTACGATGCCATGGTCCGCATGGCACAAAGTTTCTCAATGCGACTTCCGCTAATTGATGGTCACGGAAACTTTGGCTCACTTGATTCTGGACCAGCAGCAATGCGTTACACCGAATCTCGACTTGCACCGGCTGCGATGGCAATGGTGAATGAATCAGATGAAAATACTGTTGATTTTGGATCTAACTATGATGGTCAAATATTAGAACCACAAGTTCTCCCCGCTGCTTTTCCAAACCTCCTTGTTAACGGTGCAACCGGTATCGCCGTAGGCATGGCCACAAATATGGCGCCCCATAACTTAGGCGAAGTTATTGCTGCCACTAAGCATCTAATTGCAAACCCAAAGGCAACCCTAAAAGCACTTATGAAGTTTGTTCCTGCCCCTGACTTTCCTACAGGTGGCGAAATTGTTGGCAAAGAAGGTATCGCTGAGGCTTATGAATCCGGCCGCGGTTCTTTCAAAGTTCGCGCGACTGTTGCCGTCGAGAAAGTAACGGCCAGAAAACAGGGTCTAGTTATAACCGAGCTGCCATACAACATTGGCCCAGAGAAGATTGTTGAAAAGATTGCTGATCTGGTTAAGGCAAAGAAGATTCAAGGTATCTCTGACATCATTGATTTATCTGATGGTCAACAAGGAACCAAGGTTGTTGTTGAACTTAAGAATGGTTTTGAACCAGAAGATGTCCTTGCAAATCTCTTTAAATTAACCCCGATGGAAGATCAATTCTCGGTGAATGCCGTTGCACTTGTCGGCGGAAAGCCGCTAACTCTTGGGTTGAAAGAGCTGTTACAGGTCTTTATTGATCACCGAATCGATGTAATTCGCCGCAGATCAGAGTTCCGTAAAGCTAAGGCTGAAAGCCGTCTGAACTTGGTTGATGGACTTCTAAAGGCAATTATCGATATCGATAAAGTCATAAAGTTAATTCGCGCTGCGCAAGATGCCCCGGAAGCAAAAGCTGCACTGATTAAGGCCTACAAACTCTCTGATGAACAGGCCACTTACATCTTGGATATGCCGCTTCGTCGTTTAACAAAGCTGAGCAAGTTAGAACTTGAAGCTGAGCAGAAAGATCTCAAGGTGATTGTTACCAAGTTGAAGGCGCTACTTGCCTCCGAAGAGGCAATTAAAGCCCAAGTTTCAGTGGAACTTGATGAAGTTTCAAAGAACTTTGCAACCCCACGCCGCACACGTATTGCTTAGAATCGCTTAACAATTAAATGAATGCAATTCAGATCTCCCAAGTTGGTGGACCTGAAGTTCTTAAAATAAGTGAGGTAGAGCGGCCTTCATTAAATAACGACCAGGCTCTAATCGATGTAACGGTTGCTGGCGTTAACTTTATTGATATTTATCACCGCTCGGGAAAGTATCCAATAAACCTTCCCTTCATCCCAGGGGTTGAAGGAGTCGGAATAATTGCCGAGCTTGGTTCGAATTCACCGACAGATTTAAAAGTTGGGATGCGTGTTGGCTGGGTAATGGCGAGTGGCGGATATGCCGAAACTGCAGCTATTCCTGCAAAAACATTGATTCCAATTCCAGAAGATATAGAAGATGAAGATGCAGTTGCCCTTCTTCTTCAAGGAATGACGGCTCACTATTTGACTCGCAATGCGTATGAAATTAAGCCTGGTGATACTGCGGTTGTTCATTCTGGTGCTGGTGGCGTCGGCCTTCTACTAACTCGATACATCAAAGCACTTGGTGGCCGCGTTATAGCGACCGCATCTACAGAAGAGAAGCGGGCAATAGCGATTGCAGCTGGCGCTGATCTGGCGATTGGTTATGAAGAATTCTCGAAGCCGGTTAAAGAGTTCACAAATGGCCTTGGCGCAAACGTTATTTATGATGGCGTAGGAAAAGATACTTTTGATGAAGGGCTGCTAGCCCTAAGTCGCCGGGGAATGTTTGCTGTTTTCGGAGCCGCAAGCGGGCAAGTTCCTCCAATAGAAATTACGAAAATTTCAGCAGGTTCAATCTTTTTGACAAGGCCAACTCTTGCGGATTATGTGGCGGAGAGAAGTGAATTACTTTGGCGAGCAAATGAAGTATTCGAAGCTTTTAGACGCGGTCACATGCAGGTCGCAATAGGTGGCCGCTATCCCCTAGCTAATACGGCATCTGCGCATAGAGAGTTAGAAAATAGGAGAACAACTGGAAAGTTAATTCTGCAAATTCGGTAATCTACTTCCATGCCACCTAAAGATTCAAGCAGAGAAGCGCACTTTCCTGCTATCGAAAAGAAGTATGGCGAGACGATGTCATATTGGTTCAAGGTTATGGCCAAACTTGAAGGACAAAAATACCCAGAACAAATTGCCCACCTTCGCGAAAATTATGGCTTCTCACAAGCCCATGCCAATGCCCTGGTTATGTATGCCCGTGGTTCGGTATCTGCCAAACGATTTGAAACTCCAGCTCAATACTTTAAAACTTTAGAGCCGAAGCAAGCGAAGAAAGTTCGGGCAATCTTGAAAGCGATAACCTCAAAATTTCCAGACTTAGAGCTTGTAATAGCTTGGAATCAACCAATGCTGAAACTTGGTGACCACTATGTTTTTGGAGTTTCAACTGCAAAAAACCACATTCTCTTCGCCCCTTGGAGCCAGGACGTTCTAGAGAAATTTAGATCGAAGATGGCTGACCTTGATGTTAAGAAAAAGACGATTAGCGTGCCAAATGATTGGAAAGTCGATGAGAAGTTATTGCAGGCAATGGTTAAAGCCAGAATTGCTGAAACTAAGTAACTACTTAAGCATCAATCCGATCGCGAGCGATATCTGCAGTTGAAATAAATTCTTTGCGAGGAGCAACTTCGTTACCCATAAGCAGTTCGAACATTGCTTCTGCGGCGCTGGCATCTTTCATTGTGATTCGACGTAGGGTTCTGTGCGCCGGGTCCATTGTGGTCTCACGAAGTTGATCTGCATCCATCTCGCCCAGGCCTTTATAACGTTGAATCGGTTCTTTCCAACGCTTGCCGGCCTTACTTAAATTTTCGGTCAGCTTCTTCATCTCATCATCAGAATATGTGTAATGAACCTCACCGCGCTTGCCGCCAATTACTTCAACGCGGTGCAGTGGTGGCATTGCCGCGAATACCCGGCCATCTTCAATAAGCGGGCGCATATAGCGTGAAAGCAAAGTTAGGAGCAGGCAGCGAATATGAGCGCCATCAACATCAGCATCAGACATCAGAATAATTCGACCATATCTTGTGTCATCCAGAGTGAAAGATCTACCAGAACCGGCGCCGATTACCTGGATGATTGAAGCGCATTCATTGTTCTCCAGCATCTGCGAAAGCGAGGCTTTCTGAACATTCAGAATCTTTCCACGAATCGGCAAGATCGCTTGGAATTCTGAGTTACGAGCTGCCTTTGCGGTGCCAAGTGCAGAATCGCCCTCGACTATGTAGAGCTCGGTGCGATCAGTGTCATCTGAGCGGCAATCTGAAAGCTTTGTTGGAAGTGAAGAACTCTCCAGGGCATTCTTGCGACGTTGAATATCCTTATGTGCACGTGCTGAGATACGAGTACGAGATGCGCCAGCAACTTTCTCAAGAATCATCTTGCCAGTGGCTTTATCAATTCGCTTTGTTGTAGCAAAGAATTTCTTCATCTCTTCGCCAACTACGGCGATAACAATCTTTGTGGCAGCGGCGGTTCCTAGGACTTCCTTGGTCTGGCCTTCAAATTGTGGCTCTGACATACGCACTGTTACGACCGAGGTCAGACCTTCTAGAACGTCATCTTTAATTACATCAACTTCGTTATTCTTCAAAGTCTTTGTAGCACGAAGCGCATCATTAAAAGCTTTAGTTATTGCACGTTCGAAGCCTTGAACGTGGGTTCCACCTTTAGGTGTTGCAATAATATTTACGAAACTAGAAAGCGTGTTGTCATATCCATTGCCCCACTGCAGTGCAATGTCGACGTCCATCTCGCGATTAACTTCAGTTGGCATCATGTGTCCTTTTTCATCAAGGACTGGAACGGTTTCGGTGTATTCACCTGATCCGGTTAAACGGATAACTTCTCCGACCGGGTCATCGGGGCGAAGAAAAGAACAGAATTCAGAAATTCCACCTTTGTGGAAGAACTTCTCGGTGGTCTTGGTCTTGGTCCGATTGTCATTAACAATAAGTGTTAGTCCAGGAACTAGGTATGAAGTTTGACGTGCGCGAGCGTAAATATCTTCGATTGCGAGTTCTGCCTCTTTTAAGAAAATCTGACGATCGGCCCACCACTTAATTCTAGTTCCAGTAACTTTGGCGTTAACTTTTCCAATTACGCGCAGGCCAGAACTTTCAGTAAATGGTGCCTTTGGTCCATCGCCATCAAAGATTCCCGCATTACCGCGTTGGAAAGACATCCAATAAATTTTTCCGTTACGGTCAACTTCAACATCAAGTCGTGATGCAAGTGCGTTAACAACAGATGCACCAACACCGTGCAGGCCACCTGATGCAGCATATGAACCGCCACCGAATTTTCCGCCGGCATGCAACTTAGTCATTACAACTTCAACACCAGTAAGTCCGGTCTTCGGCTCTTTATCTACCGGAATTCCGCGACCATCATCATGAACTTCTATAGAGCCATCAGATTCCAAATTAATTTCAATATTTTTGCAATGTCCAGCAAGTGATTCATCCACTGAGTTATCGATAATCTCCCAGAGGCAGTGCATAAGTCCACGGGAATCAGTTGTTCCGATATACATTCCAGGACGCTTGCGAACTGCGTCGAGTCCTTCTAGGACAGCGAGATCTTTGGCGTTATAGCCATTATCAGTTGTTGATGCAAGATCGTCGGTAGCCACGGAGATGAAGGTTATCTTGTGCCGGGTGATTTTCTCGGTTGATTGCAAGGGCTTTTCAAGAATTTACAAGAATTTGCAAGAATTTATTAATTCAGGGAATTTACCGGAAATTATCTGCGATTTATGACACGCCCGAGCGTGAAAATAGATATTTTAACGAGCGGGGAATAAACGATTCGTGGTTTGATGTTCCCCTACACAAGAGCAAGAACTAGCATCTACTTCAACCATAAGGAGCGAAATGACCGAGCAACTGATTCTCGAAACCACACCGCTCAATGCAGTCGATCGTTGCGATCGTTGCGGAGCCCAGGCATATGTTCGTGCGGTAATGCTAAATGGTGGCGAGCTCTTGTTCTGCGGACATCACGCAAAAGAATATGCTGAAAAACTGAAGCCAGTTGTAAGATTAATTCAAGATGAGACCGCGAAATTAACCGCAGTCTCCTCCGACAATAACTAATTACTTATTTCGCTCTTAATCTAAATAATCGCGCAGAACTTGCGAACGAGATGGATGTCGAAGTTTTGACATCGTCTTAGATTCAATTTGGCGAATCCGCTCACGTGTAACGCTGTAGACCTTGCCAATTTCATCCAGAGTCTTTGGTTGACCATCAGTTAATCCAAAACGCATTTTTACTACGCCAGCTTCCCGTTCGGACAAAGTTCCGAGAACCGAGTGTAATTGCTCTTGAAGTAGCGTGAATGAAACTGCGTCAGCAGGAACAATCGCTTCAGAGTCTTCAATCAAATCGCCGAATTCAGAATCGCCCTCTTCACCGAGCGGGGTGTGAAGTGAGATTGGCTCGCGGCCATACTTCTGAACTTCAACAACCTTTTCAGGTGTCATATCAAGTTCTTTAGCAAGCTCTTCTGGTGTCGGTTCGCGGCCAAGATCTTGAAGCATCTGGCGTTGAACACGTGCAAGTTTGTTAATGACTTCAACCATGTGAACCGGAATACGGATGGTGCGGGCCTGATCAGCCATCGCACGAGTAATTGCCTGGCGAATCCACCAGGTTGCATATGTCGAGAACTTGTAACCCTTTGTGTAGTCGAACTTCTCAACTGCACGAATCAAGCCCAGGTTTCCTTCTTGAATTAGATCCAAGAACAACATGCCACGACCGGTGTAACGCTTTGCAAGTGAGACGACAAGTCGAAGGTTTGCTTCAAGTAAGTGATTCTTTGCGCGCTTGCCATCAAGCACTAATTGCTCGAGTTCGCGCTTATATTTCCTATCAATTTTCTTCTCGTGCTTAATGATTTCTTCTGCGAAGAGACCAGCTTCCACACGTAGCGAAAGGTCTACTTCCATTTCCGCATTAAGAAGCGGAACGCGGCCGATAAGTTTTAGGTAATCCTTTACTGGGTCAGCAGTAGCACCTGCGGTTAATACAGTTTGGACTGGTGCATCATCTTCTTCAGAATCTTTAATTGTAAAAGCGTTCTGTTCGTTCTGAGATTCTTCAGCGACATTTACAACGCGAATTTCGCTCTCTTTTTCCTCTTCAATAATCTCTTTTACTTCTTCGACCAAAGTTTCAAGATCTTCTAGCTCAACTTCTTCTAGCTCAACTACTTCGCCATCAATCTTTGTAATGATTTGCTTGCCAGATTTTCCTTGAACTACTGACTTAACACCCAGAGCTGCGACTCGTTTTTCTTCAAGTTCTGCTTTCGTTGGGAATAACTTCTTTCCAGTTGAAGCAGGTGCAACTTTCTTTCCACTTTTATTTGAACCTTTATTTGCTTCTGCTAATTTCATGGCCTCTAATTCAATTTTCGTTGGAAAGAGACGAGACCCAGATGACTTCTTTACAATCTTTTTTGGTGCAGCTTTCTTTGCAGTCTTTTTAACAGCCGCTTTTTTTGCTACAACTTTTTTAGTCACCGCTTTTTTCACTGTCTTCTCACTGCCAGCGCCATTTTTTTGCGCACGAATTCCAGCCACAATTTATCCTTTGGTTTGCCTGGCCTCTGATCGGGCCAGCGAAACTTGCTTGGCTATATTATAAATTGTCCACAGGCATTTATGCACATCGCAAAACGCTTAGCCCCTGAAAGTATTTCCTATTTATCTGCTTTTATTTGCTGGAATTGCCTTTTAACCCTATTGCGAGCGCATCTCTGAGCACACTTCCTACCGTTTCAACCTCAATAAGGAAGCCGTCATGGCCAAAAGGAGAGGAAATCGTCACTAATGGCAGGGCAGTTGGGGTTAATTCAACTATCTCTTCCTGTAAGCGAGGCCAGAAGAGGCGATCTGAATCAATCGAAATTATTACTACTGGAATCTGGATCGTCGCAAGCGCCTCTGCAACTCCCCCTCGATCTCGGCCAACATCATGGGAATTCATTGCTTCGGTCAGGGCGATGTAGGTATTGGCATCAAAACGTTTAGCTAACTTATTTGCCTGGTGATCTAAATATGATTCGACTGCATATCGGCCGGTGTCATCGCCCTGCAGTTCACGGCCAAAGCGCACATCCATCTCGGTCTCTGTGCGATAAGTCAGATGGGCAATCCGACGGGCAATTCCCATGCCTTCAGTCGGGCCCTGCGCTTCTTCGTAGTAGTCACCATTGCTGAAATATGGGTCAGATTTAATTGCTCGAATCTGAATTGAAGCGGCTCCAATTTGATCGCCGGTGGCAACAGCTGAAGAGCCAATAGTGCAGATTGCATTTACCCGAGTCGGATGCGCGATCGCCCATTCAAGTGCGCGCATGCCGCCCAAAGATGGGCCAACTGCCAATACGTAATGTGAGATTCCTAGCGCATCAGTCAAAGCTAATTCGGCGGCAACCATGTCTCGAATAGTTACGGTCGGAAATCTAGAACCCCAACGCTTACCATCAGGTGCAAGCGAAGATGGACCAGTGCTGCCCTGGCATCCGCCGATAACATTTGGGCAGATTACAAAGTATTTATCGGTATCAAGTGGAAGTCCTGGGCCGACCATCGAAGGCCACCAACCTGGAACATTAGACCAACCAGTTAGTGCATGGTTTACCAGAATTGCATTATCGCCAGCTGAATTTAACTTGCCCCAACTTTCATAGGCAATTGTTGTATCTAGCAGCTTTTCACCAGATTCGAGTTCCAGGTCACCAATTTTCAGGAATTGCCGATCACCGGGGTCATGGGTTTCAAGCCACGCCCCAGTGATATGACAATTGCAGTCAGATTGCATTGGACAAGTTTCGCAGATTAATTATTTCGCTGCAGCAAAACCATCGGTGATATCAGCTTTAATATCTTCGATGCTTTCGATGCCAACAGATAAGCGAATTAATCCTGGTGTGACACCTGCAGTTAACTGCTCTGCTGGTGATAATTGTGAGTGAGTAGTTGAAGCCGGATGGATGACGAGTGAGCGAACATCACCAATGTTTGCAACATGTGAGTGCAACTTAAGTGCTTCGACAAACTTCTTGCCAGATTCAATTCCGCCTTTGATTTCAAATGAGAGAACTGAGCCAGAACCAGCAGGCGCATATTTAGTTGCCAACTTGTGCCAAGGTGAAGATGGAAGTGATGCGTAGTTAACCTTCTCAACTTCTGGCTGCTTCTCTAGCCAAACAGCAAGTGTCTTTGCATTTGAAACATGGCGTTCCATACGTAGTGAAAGAGTTTCAAGTCCTTGCGCCAATAACCAAGCGTTAAATGGGCTAACAGCAGCTCCAATATCGCGAAGCAAGGTCAAACGAATCTTGAAGATGTAGGAAAGGTTGGCGCCAAAAGCGGACCCAACGCCAAGTGCTTGGGAGTAAACCAGGCCGTTATAACTTGGATCTGGTTGGTTAAATCCTGGGAAGCGCTCCTTGTGTTGGGCAAAATCAAAGTTACCGGCATCAACAATCGCACCGACTACAGAGTTTCCGTGACCAGATAGGAACTTAGTTGCAGAGTGAACTACAACATCTGCACCATATTCAATTGGACGAATTAAATATGGTGTCGCAACAGTGTTATCAACAATTAGCGGCACACCATTCTTGTGGGCGATATTTGCGATGGTTTCAATATCTAGAACGTCATTTTTTGGATTAGAAATAGTTTCGCCAAAGAAGGCCTTGGTATTTGGCTTTACTGCGGCTTGCCATGACGCAGGGTCGTCTGGATTTTCTACGAAAGTTACTTCGATTCCAAACTTTGGAAGTGTGTAGTGGAACAAGTTGTAAGTTCCGCCGTAAAGACTTGGTGAAGAAACTATATGATCGCCCGCTTCAGCAACGTTTAATACGGCATAAGTAGTTGCAGCTGAACCTGATGCTACAAGGAGCGCCGCGACGCCACCTTCGAGTGATGCTATACGTTGTTCGACTGCATCTTGTGTTGGGTTCATGATGCGGGTGTAAATATTTCCGAGTTCAGCTAGACCAAATAAATCTGCTGCGTGCTTAGTATCGCGGAATTGATATGCAGTTGTCTGATACAACGGCAAGGCGCGTGCGCCAGTTGTTGGATCAGGAACTTGACCGGCATGAACTTGGCGAGTTTCAAATGAAGCTTTATCTAATGAAAATGACATTACAGACCTCCCAGAAATTAAGGGGGTAGCGTTTTTACTCGTTACCCACGCTTGCCAATTGCAATTTGCAACTGACCTGGTCTTCACCCGGAGCACCCCACCGTGGTGGAGGGTTGCCGTCCAGTAAGCCGGGGCTGAAACCTGGAACTCGTGACCTTGGAGAAATTGTAAATAACTAAATCCAAGTTGTCTAATTGCTAATGAATTGCAGGTGGCTAATTGTGCTCGCGCCAGGCTGAGGTAATAGGCAATCTGCGATCCTTACCAAAGGCCCGGCTAGAAATCTTGGTTCCTGGTGGATATTGGCGCCGCTTATATTCGGCGGCATCAACCATCCGAATAATTTTAGTTGCCAGCTCTAAATCAAAGCCGGCGGCCAAAATACCAGCCAGACCACGATCTTCATCAATGTAAATCTTAAGAATTTGGTCAAGCTTTAAATAATCAGGGAGTGAATCGCTGTCCTTCTGGTCTGGTCTAAGTTCTGCGCTTGGCTCCTTTGAAATTGAGTTGACTGGAATTGGAGGTGTAAAACCATTCTTTCTTGCCTGATCATTTCGCCATTTAGCTAGCGCCCATACCTCAGATTTAAATAGATCTTTAATTGGGGCATACCCCCCAACCGCGTCGCCATACATTGTTGAATACCCAACGGCTAGCTCTGATTTATTTCCGGTTGCCAGAACCAGATGGCCCTCCTGATTTGAAAGTCCCATCAGTGTGGTTCCGCGAACTCGCGCCTGAACGTTCTCTTCGGCCAACCCAGTTAATCCAAGTTGCGATAAGAAAGTTGAAACCATCGGCTCTATCTCGATAACTCGATAGTTGAGCCCAATGTTCATTGCCAATTCGGCGGCATCTGTAAGTGAATGGTCAGATGAATACCTGCTTGGCATCCCTACGCCAAACACTCGTTCGGCCCCAATTGCATCAGCAGCGATTGTTGCAACGAGAGCAGAATCAATTCCACCAGAAAGACCCAGGATCAAGCTCTTAAAATTATTCTTCTCAACATAGTCCCGAAGCCCAATAACCAGAGCCTGCCAGGTCTGTGAATGGCTGCTCATGGGGTGTGCAATTCCGTGAGTTATCTTCTCGTAAGGTGGCAGTGGGTCTGATGAAATAATTACATCAGGAGCTGAGGTCCCAAGGCGCAGATCTAAATCAACAACCATAAGTCCATCGAAGAATTGCGGGGCTCTAGCCACGATGTCGCCATTTGCAGTTGCGACAATGCTGTCACCATCGAAAACTAAATCGTCTTGGGCGCCGGTCATATTTACATAAGCCAGCGGTGCCCCAATATCTTTTGCTCTTTTTCTAACAAGACCCTGTCGAATATCTTCTTTTGCAAGTTCATATGGGCTGCCGTTAGGAACAAGAACTAACCCTGGTGTTCGGGCTTTCAATTCAGCGACTGGTCCATCATCTACCCAAATATCTTCGCAGATTGCAAATCCAATATCGACGCCATGAAATCTCACGACTAATGAGCGATCTCCGGCAGTGAAATTTCTAAACTCATCAAAGACGCCATAGTTTGGAAGATGATGTTTGATATATGTTGCAACAACTTCGCCACGATGAACCAGAGCGAGCGCATTCTGCGGCTTCTGTTCTGCACTGCCATCTAAGTAACCGATAACCGCGAGCATTTCACCAAAGCCCTGATTCGCTAAGCGATCTGCAACATCTAAAACTGCAGCCTTGCTGGCAACTCTAAAAGTCTGTCGAAGTGCTAAATCTTCAACCGGATATCCAGTCATAATCATTTCTGGGAAGAGTAAAACATGCGCCCCGGCAGTATTTGCCTTCTCGGCATATTCTAAAATTAAAGTGCTATTTCCAGTTAGATCACCGAGCGTTGGGTTGATCTGGGCAAGGGCAATCCGGAGTTGGCCAATCACAAAATCGCCGTTATTTCCCATCTGGCTAGCCTACCCGCACAACTATTGGTTACACTTTCACTTAGTTCAAATAGCGACCAGGGACCGAAAGCCGGCTTTGAGTGCACTAACTTTGAACCCAGGAGCCTTACATGTCTCTCAATAATCGGATATCGATTTCGGATCTTGCTGCCATGAAAAAGCGCGGCGAAAAGTGGGCAATGCTCACCTCTTACGAACAGATGACGGCCGAGATTTTTGATGAGGCCCAGATCCCAGTTCTCTTGGTAGGCGATTCGGCAGGCAATAATTTTCTAGGAGAAGCGAACACAATCCCAGTAACTGTTGACGAGCTAATCCCGCTAACTAGGGCCGTCGTGAATTCAACAACTCGCGCAATGGTCGTAGCCGACTTTCCTTTTGGATCCTATGAATCAGGTCCGGATGCTGCTCTGGCCACTGGCATAAGATTTTTCAAAGAGGCTAAAGCCCACGCTGTTAAATTAGAAGGTGGCAAGCGAGTTGTTCCGCAGATAAAAAAACTTATTGAATCTGGAATTCCGGTAATGGGACACCTAGGGCTGACACCACAATCAGTTCATGCCCTCGGTGGTTTTAAAGTTCAGGGCCGCGGCGAAGATGGCGATCGAATTATTGCTGATGCCAAAGCTCTTGAGTCTGCAGGAGTATTTGCCTTAGTTTTGGAATTAGTCCCGGAAGAATTAGCTACCCAAATTTCGAAAGCGCTTTCCATCCCAGTTATTGGTATCGGCGCAGGTGCTGGCTGTGATGCCCAAGTCTTGGTCTGGACCGACTTAATGGGTATTACCAAAAGTGCACCGAAGCTAGCTAAGGCTTATCGAAACCTAAGAATTGAGATGCTGGAAGCTGCTAAGGAATTTGCCAACGATGTTTCTTCCGGGCTATTCCCCGGGCCCGAGCAAACTTTTCACTAATCTTATTCACTAGATTAACCCCGTGCTCAAAAAAATCGCGATGGATATCTCGCCACTGCGAAAATATCCAGATTTCAGGCGGCTCTGGAGCTCTGGTCTAATAAGTTACTTCGGCTCGATGATTACATATGTCGCCCTCCCCTTTCAGATTAAAGAACTCACCAACTCTTACATCGCAGTTGGGCTAATCGGAGCAGTGGAGTTGATTCCGCTCATTATTTTTGGACTTTATGGTGGGGTTCTGGCCGACAAAGTTGATCGCCGAAAGATGATTCTCTATACCGAAATTGCCCTAGCCTTGATGACCTTCTCGCTCTTTGTGAATTCGCAGTTGACAAAGCCAAGTTTAATTTGGATCTATGTCGTTGCCGGAACATTTGCCGCACTCGATGGGCTACAGCGACCAAGCTCTGATGCAATCTTGCCAAGACTTGTCGGACACAGTGACTTACCTGCAGCTAGCGCCTTGATGTCTCTGCGATGGCAGGCTGGAGTCATTACCGGTCCTGCCCTTGCTGGAATTTTGCTTGCAACAACTGGAACTGGAACTGCTTACTTGTTTGATTTTTTTACCTTTATTGTTTCTATATTTTTTGTTCTGCGAGTTAAGTCAGTAAAGCCAATAGAGAAAAATTTGGCACCAACAATTAGCGCAATGGTAGAAGGCATCAGATATGCAACCTCTCGCAAAGACCTACTGGGCACCTACTTGGTGGACATTGCTGCAATGTTCTTTGCTATGCCCATGGCCCTCTTTCCGTTTTGGGCTGACCAATTAGGTGCAACTTGGGCTCTTGGATTGTTCTATGCCGCGGGAACCATAGGCTCTTTAGTTGTAACTTTAACTAGCGGATGGGTAAAGAATTATCACCACCACGGTCGCGCGGTATTTCTGGCCGCACTTGGGTGGGGCGCGGCGATTGCACTTGCCGGAACAACTGACTCGCTATTTCTGATTCTCTTTTTCTTGGCCTTGGCAGGAGCCGCTGACATGGTTAGTGGGATATTCCGAAGCGCAATCTGGAACCAATCGATACCCGATGAACTTCGCGGAAGATTGGCGGGAATCGAATTACTTTCCTACTCAGTAGGTCCGCTAGGTGGTCAGATGCGCGCCGGAACATTTGCGGCGGTTACCAATTTGCGAACTTCGGTAGTAAGTGGTGGCCTACTTTGCATCGGATTTGTTTCAATTGCGGCCGCTGCACTGCCAAAATTTAGAAAATATGACGCCAGAACTAACAAATTTGCAGTTGAACAGCGGAAATTACGGGCTGAGAATGAAAAATTATCGGAAAATCCGGTTTCAGATCAATAAAGTTCAGTAAATTTTCGAAATATTTCTTCTTTTTGTGGAAAATTTTTAAATAAATAGATAAATAAATTAAAAAATAATGTTGCGACACGCAGGTAGAAAATCACGCAAAATAGTGGAAAGTTTTTGTATTTAATGACACGCTTATACATGAACAGGTTCGGTGACGGATCGAACTATTCTGATTAGGAGATGTACATGGCCGCAGCTAAGAAATCTGCACCAAAGCGTCGCAAGAAGGCAGCTGCAAAAGCAGTAGCGCCAAAGCGTCGTAAGAAGGCAGCCGTAAAGGCAGCAGCACCAAAGAAGCGTCGTAAGAAGGCAGCCGTAAAGGCAGCAGCACCAAAGAAGCGTCGCAAGAAGGCAGCCGTAAAGGCAGCAGCACCAAAGAAGCGTCGCAAGAAGGCAGCAGCTAAGAAGGCTGCTCCAAAGCGTCGTAAGAAGGCAGCAGC
>JASJJZ010000071.1:0-6992 GCA_037622205.1 Actinomycetes bacterium | reverse complement strand
GATTACGTGAATTCAAAGGGTGGTGTGTACGGCCGCAGTATCAAACTCGTAGCTAAAGATGATAACTACAAAGCGGGAATCACAATCAATACCGCCCGGGAATTAATAAATGAGGACAAGATCTTTGCATTCTTCGGATCTGTGGGAACTCAAACTCACCTCGCGGTCGTAAAAGATATTAATCGCCGGGGAATTCCTGACATCTTTGTAAATAGTGGATACAGTGGTTTGTATACCGATCCAAAGAAGTATCCAAATACTTTTGGTGCAATAGGCACTTATACAGTTGAAGCAAAAATTCTTGGTAAGTATTTGAAGGAAAAGTATGCCGATAAGAAGATTGGTGTTTTGTATCAATCTGATGACTTTGGCCGAAATGCCTTAGCCGGACTTACGGCAGCTGGGCTTAAGTTTGAAGCTAAGAAAACTGCAGCCTCATTTATCGGTGGAACTCAAGGCTCAATTGGTCTAGCAACACAAATTGGCCAACTAAAAGCCAATGGTGTTGAAATCGTAATTATCGCGGCAGTTTCATCAGCAACAGCCGTTGCTTACGCAACAGCAGCTGCGCTCGCATATAAGCCAACTAAGTGGGCAGTAATGAGCGTTGGTGCAGATGCAACAACATTCCAGACAATTCTTGGTGCAAAAGGTGTTGCTCCAGCAACAAGCGCAGCGATGCTAGCTGGAACGATTTCAGCTTCACATGCACCAGCTGCTGGGGATGTAGATGATGAATACATCAAGGCATTCAAGAAGATCAATGATGACTTCAATAAAGCTACTGGTTCAGGAAAAGTTTGGGATAACAATGTATTGCAAGGTATGAATATTGCTTATCTTGCAACTGCAGCACTTATGGGCGTTGGGAAAAAACTAACTCGCAAAAAGCTAGTTTCCTACCTTGAACGTGAGGGATCGATGCTAAGCAGTGCCGCATTAGCGCCACTTGGTTATTCAAAGACAACTCACGAAGCCTTTACCGGTTTCTGGTTGGGTGAATATGATGCCACAACATTGCTATCACCAATTGATGGAAAGCGAGTTGTTTACACAACCGATTCCGGATCTGGCGCAGTAACTGTTTCTAACTACAAGCGTCCAGCAATCGCTGCTGATGCGCTTCCAAAGGTTGCGTGAGGATAAAATGAAAAACGTTAACTTGAAAAAACTAATCGCGAGCCTTGGTGTAAGCGCACTGATTTCGACCGGCTTAGTAGTCGCGGTTGCGGCTCCAGCACAGGCAGCAGAACCAGTTTGCGTGACAAATGTAAAGACTGGCCTCATTACTTGTGATGGCAAGCTAAGCACCGGCGCCGCATATAAGACGATGGTTCCATCTAATTACAAGGGAACTTTCTACTTCTGGCAACACGGCGTGCGTCCTTCATATCCTTACCCTGGCTATACCGTGCCAAAGGGTGTTGAACAAATGGCACCAACAAGCGTTAATCATAAAGTCGATACAACGAAATCAATGTTACAGATTGGCTACGGTCTAGCTTCATATGATTGTCAGACAAATAATCTGCACGGTTGGAATACCGCAGAGTGTGTTGAAATGCTTAACGAGCTAATTACTATTACCAAGGCTCGCATCTCGATTACTAAGACAGTTGTGTATGGCGCCTCGATGGCTGGTGCGATTTTGACACCATTTATTGAGAAGTATCCAGATGCAGCTGATGCCGTCGGAATTCTTGCTGGCGTAACTCCATCAATTAATAACGAACTTAAATCAGGCTGCGACATGCTCTACATTTTCAGTGTCTTCTTTGATCCAACGATCAAGGGCTGTGCAGTTATGGGAACTAAAGGTCTAGCCGGTCACTACGCAGTTCTAGGTGACTTTGCAAAGGTCGCAGTTCTCCTAAGACAATGGAGCGTTGATTTCGGCAATAAGCCAATTGCTTATCCAGCCCCTCTTGCTGGTGCTGGAATCCCACAACGTTCTGCGCTCTTGCTTGCAGGTCTGATTGCTGGTCTTCCAACAAAGTCAGCGCACATGGATGGAATTTCTGTGAGTGCGACTTTTATTCCAGA
Source organism: Actinomycetes bacterium (assembly GCA_037622205.1). GTDB lineage: Bacteria > Actinomycetota > Actinomycetes > Nanopelagicales > Nanopelagicaceae > AAA044-D11. Next base: position 4,949 of record JASJJZ010000071.1, on the reverse strand, counting down.
GCAGAGCATTAATTCAACTGTTGCAATTCTTGAAAATACTCAAGAGCTCCTTGGAACTGCCTATTTTGGTGGCCAAGGTGTATCTGAAATGACAGGTGCTGGTTTCTACGACAACACCGAGACAGATTTCGCCGCACTACTTTCAGATGCAGACCTAGGACGCTTTAACCTTGGCCTATCTGGTGATGATGCAATCGGTGCGATGCTGGCAACACTTGCAGCATATCCACGTGTGACTGGTAATGCAGATGCAATGGCAAAAGTTGCTGCACTTGATAAGTCTAAATTCGATACAACAAAACCGGTAGTTCTGCTCTCAAATGAGGCAGATCGTCTGGTCTTGCCTGGCAATACCCCGCTTTATGTAAATAAAGCTATGGCAGTGTATGAGACAAGACTTGCTGCTTGGGAGGCGAAATATGCTGCGGCAGATACTGCAAGCCAAGTATCGGCGCTCCGAAAGAGCAAGCCGGTTTGGAATACTGTTGCGATATATGCACTAACTCCTGATACCTATACCAAGTTCACCGCAACTGGTGCACCTGACTTGACGGCAGCGATTGCGCCATCTGGCGTTGGGCACGAGTCATTTACCAAGGAGCAGTTAATGACCTGGGTCCGAGTTTTAGCTTCTTCAGCTAAGACCGGAAAAGTTCCAAGTCAAACTGTTATGACTTCATACTTATCTAAAGTACCGTATCTAAATACTGATCCGTACTATCAACCAAATGAGTTGAAGTATCAGGATTAATTCCTGAAGAACTAGAAATTGCGGGGCCAGGTAATTCTGGCCCCGCTTTTTTCATGCCATTACCTGTAATTCTTTGGGTAACCTTCTCTCGTGTCTGGGATAACTGAAGTTAGTAGCCTGGCGGCCATGCACGAATTAGGTGCGCGCATTGGCAAGGAGTTAAAGGCTGGGGATTTGGTCTTATTATCCGGTCCGTTAGGCGCTGGAAAGACGGCACTCGTGCAGGGGATTGGCCGCGAACTTGGAATTGAAAATATCACTTCGCCAACCTTTGTAATCTCTAGAATCCACCCTGGCAAAACCCCTTTAGTTCATGTAGATGCTTACAGATTACAAGGCGATTCAACTGCGATATTTGATGACTTGGATTTAGAGAGCTATCTTTCAACAAGTATTACGGTCGTTGAGTGGGGCGAAGGATTAGCCGATCGCCTAGCTGATCAATATCTCGAAATTAAAATTGAATTCGGTGCGGGCGATGATCAAAGGCTAGTTTCAATTATTGGCCATGGTCAGAGGTTTGCCGGGTTTAAATTGTGAGCGCCTACCTTCTAATTGATACTTCGACATCACGAACAAGTGTGGCGGTAGTGGATGGCGAAAATACTTTATTTGAGGCACATCACGATGGCGCGCTCTCTCATGGTGAAGTTTTACCAAAGTTAGTAGCCGAAGGGTTAGCCGTTGAGAGCGCTATTGACCAAGTGATTGTTGGGATGGGGCCAGGTCCATTTACTGGACTTCGGGTAGGTATTGCATTTGCGCAAAGTTTCGCCTTCGCCCGCGGCATAGCTTGGACCGGCGTCTGTAGCCTTGATGCAATTGCAAGCCAAGTGAGCGATAAAGATTTTCATATTGCAATTGATGCCAGACGCAAGGAAGTTTTCTTTGCCAGATACACCAATGGTTTGCGTATTGGAGAACCAAGCGTTTGCCAACCATCACAGTTAGTTGCACTTGGGATTCCAGTTTATGGTGAGGAGTTAAAGCAATTTCCCAATCCCAAAGCGCTTATTGCAATTGCAAAATCTGGTGCAACATATAGGCAACCAATTTATGTTCGCAGGCCCGATGCATTTCCGGCACCTGTCGGTGTGAAATTTAGGGCGATGATGCAACTTGATTTAGTTCCAGCATTTGCAATTGAAAAATCTACCTACATCCAAGAAGCCTGGACGATGGCGCAATTAAAAGAGGAGTATGCAGGTAAGAATCGGATGTATATTGCAGGCGAATTTGGTGGAGAGCTTATTTCCTATGCCGGCGTAGCTAATTTGGGTGGAATCGCTGATGTCTTAACTTTGACAGTGGCAGATGGCCATCGTCGCAAAGGAATTGGTCGGGAATTACTGCGCAGATTAATTGATTGGTCCCGAACTCAAAAATGTGAAGCAATAATGCTAGAAGTTCGAGTTGGAAACGAAGAAGCAATTCCACTTTATGAGTCATTTGGCTTTATCGAAATTTCGCGCCGAAAAGATTACTACGGCCCAGGAAAGACCGCGATTGTTATGCGAAAAGAGTTAACATGAAAAGCACTGACGCCTTGGTTCTTGGAATTGAAACTTCATGTGATGAGACCGCAGTTGGGATAGTTTCAGGCCGCAAATTACTGGCAAACATAATCTCATCTAGTGTTGAAGAGCATGCCCGATTTGGAGGCGTAGTTCCAGAGATTGCCAGCCGCGCGCACTTAGAGGCCATGCCAAATGTAATAGCCCAGGCACTTAGCGATGCCAAAGTTTCAATAAAAGATATAGATGCATTCGCAGTTACTGCTGGCCCGGGATTGATTGGTGCGCTATTGGTTGGAACTTCAAGTGCAGCAGGATTGGCACTTGCACTTAATAAACCACTTTATGGCGTCAACCATTTATCGGCGCACATCGCTGTGGATTCGCTTAACTCTGATCATATTCTTGACCCAGCAATCGCACTTTTAGTTAGCGGTGGCCACAGCTCTATTTTGCAGATTAATGATTTGGCTAGTGATGTAAAGACCCTGGGCTCGACGATTGATGATGCTGCCGGTGAAGCTTTCGATAAAATTGCGAGAATTCTTGGATTAGGTTTTCCTGGCGGACCAGCAATTGATTTAGATGCTAGGTCTGGAAATCCAGAAGCAATAGCTTTCCCAAGAGGTTTAACTCTGGCTCGGGATTTAATTGACCATAAATATAATTTCTCATTTTCGGGCTTAAAAACTGCGGTTTCAAGATACTTAGCAAAGACCCCAAACTATCTACGAGCAGATGTATCGGCATCTTTCCAAGAAGCAGTGGTTGATGTTCTTCTCACAAAGGCAATTGGCGCCGCAAAAGATACTGGTATCGAAACCTTGATAATCGCCGGTGGGGTAGCAGCCAACAGCAGATTGCGAGCTCTTGCCCTCGAGCGAACCAGCAAAGCCGGTATCCAACTTCGAATCCCACCCATGGATTTATGCACCGATAACGGGGCCATGGTCGCGGCAATTGGCTCCTTGGCCGTGGCAAAGGGCTTAAATGCCTCACAAATAGGCTTTGCAGCCGATTCCAGCTCCGGAATATCAAGACCCATATTTTGACGCCCCACCCACCCCTGCTTTAGAGTTTGCGTTAGCACTCGAAGGGTGAGTCTGCTAATCGAGTAGCGCCCATTAATTATGAAGGAGCAATCATGGCCGTAACCATCAAGCCACTAGAAGATCGCCTAGTTGTAAAGGCAAATGAAGCCGAACAAACAACTGCGTCAGGTTTAGTAATTCCAGATACCGCAAAAGAGAAGCCACAAGAAGGGACTGTTATTGCAGTTGGCCCAGGTCGTTTTGATGATGGCGTGCGCACACCAATGGATGTAAAAGTTGGCGATGTAGTTCTTTACAGCAAGTATGGCGGAACTGAAGTTAAGTACAACAACGAGGAATACCTTGTTCTTTCAGCTCGCGATGTATTAGCAATTATTGAAAAGAAGTAATAAGACATGGGAAAAACTTTAAGTTTTGATGAAGAGGCTCGTCGTGCAATGGAGCGTGGCGTCAATATTCTTGCTGACACTGTAAAAGTAACGCTTGGACCCAAGGGTCGCAATGTCGTTATCGCAAAGTCATACGGTGCGCCACTTATTACTAATGATGGCGTAACAATTGCCAAGGAGATTGAACTATCTGATCCAGCTGAAAACATGGGAGCTCAACTTGTAAAGCAAGTTGCTGAAAAGACCAATGATGTTGCTGGCGATGGCACAACTACAGCAACTGTTCTTGCCCAAGCAATGGTTAAGGAAGGTCTTCGTAACCTTGCTGCTGGAGCTCAACCAATGGACATTAAAATTGGAATCGAAGCCGCAGTTAAAGCAGTTTCAGAAGAGTTAAAGAAGAACTCAACTGCTGTCAGTGGCAAATCTCAAATTGCAGATGTTGCAACGATTTCAGCACAAGATAAGGCAATCGGCGATCTCATTGCAGAAGCGATGGATAAGGTCGGCAAGGATGGCGTTATAACCGTTGAAGAATCTTCAACAACTGGTCTCGAACTAGATTTCACTGAAGGTATGCAATTTGATAAGGGCTATATCTCGCCTTATTTCGTTACCGATGCGGATCGTATGGAGACCGTTTTAGAGGATGCCTACGTTTTAATCTCTGGCGGAAAAATCTCTGCGCTCGCTGAAATCTTGCCAATCTTGGAGAAGGTTTCTCAAGCTGGAAAGCCACTATTAATCATTGCTGAAGATGTTGAAGGCGAAGCGCTCTCTACTCTGGTTGTAAACCGGATGCGTGGCACATTCACCTCAGCAGCTGTAAAGGCACCAGGCTTTGGCGATCGTCGTAAGGCAATGTTGCAAGACATCGCGATTCTTACTGGTGGTCAAGTCATCACTGCCGAAGTTGGTCTAAAGCTTGAGCAAGTAACTGTTGATCTTCTAGGTCGCGCCCGTCGGGTTGTAATCACAAAGGACAACACAACCATTGTTGATGGTGCTGGCGATAAAGCTCAAGTTACAGCCCGAGTTCAAGAGATTCGCAATGAACTTGAAAATACCGATTCTGATTGGGATCGCGAGAAGCTACAAGAGCGTGTTGCAAAACTTGCTGGTGGCGTCTGTGTTATCAAAGTCGGAGCGCACACTGAAGTTGAGTTAAAAGAGAAGAAGCACAGATTAGAAGATGCAATCTCTGCAACTCGCGCAGCTGTTGAAGAAGGAATCGTTGTTGGTG
>JASJJZ010000070.1:0-65419 GCA_037622205.1 Actinomycetes bacterium | reverse complement strand
ATCAACTACCGGATCTACACCAAATATTATTGCTACCTGCTCCTATCGGCCATCTAATAAAGGCTCTGTGACCATATCTGCAACGCTAAATCCAACTAATTCTTCATATATCGGAACGGTGAGCACCTCTGATACCTACTTCGTCTATAAGCGAACTGGGGCTAGGGGTGGGTAGTCATCCTTTATAAGGCGGTGAGGAAATTTACTCTTTCAGGTTCCTCATTTAAACTAGGGGGGTTCATTCATCACTCTTTCGAGTCGACAAACTAGTGGAGCTACTTTATGTCTAGCAGCGACTTCTACAGTGATGACCCAGCCAACTTCAATCGCCCAAAATCTAAGAAGCGAGTCTCTGGAGTTTTAGCTCTCGTTGCTACTCTCCTTGCTGGTACTTTATATATTCAAACTACTCTTGCTGCAAATATCTCACTTAACTCAGGATCAGGCGTTGAGTTTGGACAAGGGGTAGCTCAAATCGTTACTTGCTCAGGATCACAATCCCTAACAATCACCCCGATTGCATCTTTTGTTAACTTAAGCGGTTCTGGCGCGCATAAATTCGCCTCAATTACTGTCGCCAATATTCCGGCTGGGTGCGACGGGGTGGACTTTAAAATCTCAGCTTATGATTCTTCAAACTCAACCCCGCTGGCTATTTTTAATTCAACCGTGTCCACTGCATACATCTATAATAATTCGGGAAGTTATTCTGCTGGGATTTGGGGAACTGGATTAACGATCACGACTAATTCCAGCTCTTCTTTCACAGCAACTTTTGCGACACCGGTAGCGCTTTCTGCAAATGTTCATAAGATCTCGATCGAGAGCGTTAATCACACAGTAATTAGTTGTGCAACAGGAGGCACTTGTTCTGTTGGCGATACTGGACCGGGTGGTGGAAAGGTATTCGCTATCGCTTCAGGGTCAGGAAGTGGATTGAACTATGAATTTGCAACCGACCCCGTTCCTAGTGGAGGGCTAAGTTTTAGCACATTCGGAAACATATTATTTAAGTGGTGCAATTTAACAACAGGAACAATTGCAGGATCACTTGGATCTGCTATCGGAACCGGAAAGCAAAATACAGTGGATATGGTTGCGGCATGTTCTAGCGGCGCAGCTGTTGCTGCAAGTGGCTACAGTGCGAATGGTTTTTCTGATTGGTTCTTACCTTCTAGGAGTGAACTTGCAGCATTCCGCCCAACTCTCACAACAATTATGACGGGTAAGGGCTGGGGTGGAACAGAGCGAATTTGGACCTCAACACAAGGTGGAACTGGAAATACTGACGCTTGGTTCATCGGTCTGGATAGTTACACCAATGCGCAAGATGGAAAAGGACAGAACTATCCAGTGTTTCCAATTCGGTCTTGGGCTGGCTAGCAAGAAGAAAATCAATAAGAATCTAATGGTCAATACGCAAATTATTATCGATTCGAATCAGGTTATCGCAGTTATCAAGGAGCGCACGACAAGAATAGTAGCGGCGTATATGTCCGCCCCATTCGTGCCTTCTAAATTTAGCAAAGCACTTAAGATTCCTTCGCCACCGATATAAGCGCCAATCAGGTTTAGGTAATTCTCCTCCTACGTTCAAAGCCTTGTTCTGACCAAGGTCGTTACGTTGGCTAATTTTAAATTTTTCGCTTTAGGTACTTAATCTACACAAAGCGTCCTACACTGTTTTTATCACATTCGATCTTGTCTGTGCTGACAGGTTTTGGAGGTGGTAGTCAGTGTCTGACAATGACTACTATCACGATGATCCACTCAATTCAGAAGCGCCTAAATCCAAGTGGAGCATCTTCAGAGTTTCAGCACTAATCACCGCAATAGTTGTTGGTGCTTTCTATATTCAAGGAACACTAGCTTCAAACATTTCACTTAATTCAGGATCAGTGGGTGAGTTTGGCCAAGGAGTTACAAGAACTATTGCCTGCGATAGTGATGGCATTACTTTGACCCCAGAATTTATCTTTGAGAATGTGCAAGGGGGTGGTTCATTTAAGTTAGCAAGAGTTCTCTTCAGCGATATCGACACTAGAGTGCAAGGTTGTGCGAATAAGACTTTAACTCTCGGCGCATTTGGTGACTCCGAACAAGGGTCCCTTGGTTCAATTGTTATCACGGTCTCGGCTACTAGCAATTACTTCACATTCGGCGCAGGCGCGCCAGTCACTTTAATTAACCCTACTTCCACGGGTTTCACCATGTTAATAAATGAAGATAGTAGACCTGCAGGGGTTGTAAAATTTACAATTGAGAGCGCAGATATAGCGCCATAATAAGTAATACCTTCAGCTTCGGTGATCTACGGAAGCTCTACTTTTCAATGACATTATTGATTTAGTAGAATTTATGCATGTATTCGGGGTGGCCGCTGATGAGGAGAATTAGCCGTGCTCTGATCTTTATGCTTGCAATCAGCGCAACTTATGTTTCAGTTCCTAGCGCTTCGGCTTTAACTTATTCAGATAGTTCAGGAAATTGTCAGGCGGTTATAACTGGAACTGGCGCCACCGGATCATCTGCGGAAGTTAATTTAATCTCTGTTTCAAGTGTTGATTATTGTGTAGTGAAATTTAAAGAGGCTATTTCCTATGTTCTAACAATTCCTAATTCCGTGACTAGTGTTGATTATCTTGTTGTGGGTGGCGGCGGCGGAGGTGGTTCTGGCGGCGGCGGCGGAGGTGGTGTTCTTCAAGGAACAAGTTATTCAGTAACTGCAGGAACAAATTACAACGTAACTGTTGGTTCTGGTGGAACGGGCGGTTCTGGTAGTGGTTCTGGAACTAATGCAACTAATGGCGGCTCTTCAACTTTTGCAACAATCACCACGCTCGGCGGTGGATCAGGTTCCCAAGGAAATCAACCAGCCGGAAGTGGTTCAAGTGGCGGCGGCGGAAAGTATGACTGTACCGATGTTAATAGTTGTCCTGGCGCTGGAACTGATGGGCAAGGCTTTAAAGGTGGCACATCGAGTTTTGCTGGATACGGTGGTGCGGGTGGCGGCGGCGGTGCAAGTGAAGTTGGAAAATCTGGAAACATAAGTCATATTGCCGGCGCTGGAGGTAATGGCATTAGTAGTTCAGTCACTGGAACGCTAAATAATGATGGCGGTGGTGGCGGTGGCGGAATTAATGACAACAACAATCAGTTTTGCGGACAACGAACTTCCAATTTGGCCTATTACTGCAACGGCACAAATTCAGATCTAGAAATTAATGGTGGTGGCGCCGGTGGAAGTGGCGGTGGTGGCCGAGGTAGTTCCTTTGGATTTACTAGTGGTACTCGAGGGCAATATGCAAATGCAACAGCTGGAACTGCGAATCTGGGTGGTGGCGGTGGTGGCGTGGATCCAGAGGATAGTGGCGGTGGTGCTGGTGGATCTGGTGTTGTAATAATCAGATATCAAGCCACTAATATTCCTGCGGTATTTAATTCATTTTCTTTAACTGGTTCTGCTACTACTGCAATTTATAGAACTTCAATAAGTATTAATGCGGAAGTCAGCATCGCCTCCAAGGTAACATTCAAAGTAAACGGAGTAGTAGCACCGGGTTGTAAAAAAAAATTAGCGATTGGCTCAGCTTCTAGCTACATAGCAACGTGCACTTGGAGACCATCAAAACGGGGCGGGCTAACGATCACAGCTTCAGCTAAGCCGACTAGCGGCAGCGCCAGTGCAATTTCTGCGACCCCGATTAGAGTCCAGGTCAATAACCGAACTTTTCCTCGTTAACGTTTAACTAGAACTAATCGGTGCAATTACGAGCCGAACTTGGATACTTCTTGGGTTTATAAGGATTTCTAAGGGTTTTTTAAGTTTGTAAGCGGAGATTTTCGCAACGTTTTAGGCAGTTGGAATAGCAATGGGCGAAAAACTGTTTATCCTTATGGCAACCGGTTTGGCCGGGCTACCCAACTAGCTAACAGGAGAAATAATGCAAAGTTCGAACCCAGTTTTCAAACGCGGATATGCCGCAGTCGAAAATCGTGGCGGAACCGCAGTCGCACCATCAACTCAAGAATTAGATAATCTCTATAACGCACCTGCCGCATCTTCCATGCGCACAGGTCGAATGACTATCGATGATGTTGTTGCACGCACCGCACTTCTATTTGTAGTTTTAGTAGGCGTCGGAAGCGTTGCCTGGACTTTAAAACTTGGGGGCGGCGTACTTCTTATTGGTTTCCTTGGCGCAATGGGACTTGGTCTATATCTTTCATTTTCCCGGAAAATTAAGCCTGGTTTAACTATCACTTACGCCGCGCTTCAAGGTTTGGCACTCGGAACTCTTAGCCAAATGTATGAAGCTGCATACGATGGAATTGTTGGACAAGCGCTAGTTGCAACTATTGCCGCAATCGGTGGTGTGCTTTGGGCATACAAGAGCAGGCGAATTCGTGTTACTCCAAAATTCACCCGCGTAATGATGGGTGCGCTTTTTGGTTACTTGATTCTTGCAGTCGGTTCTTTATTCGGGTCATTCTTCGGACTCGGCAATGGAATGGGTCTCTACGGACTATCTGGTTTTGGACCACTGCTAGCAGTCGGTGGAGTCTTACTTGCAACATTTTTCCTTGTTCTGGATTTTGATCAGATTGAAAAGATGATTGCTAGTGGCGCCCCTCAAGAACAATCATGGCGTGCAGGTTTTGCGCTGATGGTTACAGTTATTTGGCTCTACCTAGAAGTGTTGCGTTTAATCTCAATTCTTCGACGTGACTAGAAGTAACTAGTCCTAATTAGTCCTGACTAGTTATTTGATTTAACTTTCTAGTCTCCGGCATCTTTGCTGACAGCAGTAGTGTTAATGAAAACACTACTGCTGTTGCTATAAATGCCGGGCGATAAGAATGTGCGTCGACCATCCAGCCAAGCAAGACTGGGCTAACGATATTTCCCAAGTCGCCGGCCATTTGGAATAAGGCAATAACTCGACCACCTTTTCCACCAAATAAATCACCCACAACTGCTGCTGCTGATGTGCTCTCAAAGGCGCCGCCGATGCCAAAGAAGGCCATAGCAAGAAAGTAATACCACCAGTGTGAAGAGATAATTACTGTGGCAATGCCGGTTAGAACTGCAAAGGAGCCAAGCATCAAAGCAAATCTACGACCACGAAAATCTGAAATTTTTCCAACATAAATAAGCGCAATTCCCTGGATCACTGCAGCAACCGTGAAGCCAAGTCCAATTGTTGAGTTGTTAGCACCAAGTTGTTCCTTAGCAAATAGCGGCAGAATGGAATTTCGTAGCCCAAAGAGAACCCAATTTGCAAGAAACGAGATTGCCATCGCCGCTAAGAATGGATAACTCTTTAGCGCATCCTTTAGAAGAATTCGATCCTCTGGATCTTGAATATTTTTAATTGACTTACCTAGTCGCCGTTCAGATAAGAAGAAAGATGTAACAAATGCGCCACAAATTAAGGTGAATGCATAAACAAAGAATGGAACCCGAAGCGAAATAACTGAGAGGAGTCCGCCAAAAGCTGGACCAGCAATTGCGCCGATAAGAAAGCCACCGTTATATGTTGACTGTGCACGGCCTCTGATGCTGTCGTCAACAGAACGCATCAAAAGCGAACTTGCTGATACTGAGAACATAACTGAACCAATGCCACCAAGTGCGCGAAATATCAGCAATTGCCAATATGTTGTTGCTAATCCTGATGCAAAGGAAGAGAGCGCAACGAGGACAAGTCCAGTCGTTTGGATGCGACGTTCCCCAAAAATATCAATTAGTTTTCCGGCGGGAAGCCCCATAGCAAATCTAGCAAGAGCAAAAGCCGAGATGATTGCGCCGATCTGCGCATTATTTACTTGGAATGATTTAGCAAAAAGTGGAATAGCTGGAATAACCATTCCATAACCAAGGGCTACAAAAAATGCTACTGATGAAAGAACATAAACTTCTCTCGGTAGTGGCGCGCTACGGTTCCTATTACGCAAGCGCCTCGCCCGCTGCTTCTTCTTTCGCCGCCTGGTGTCCAACACCGGTGCGCAGTGGAGTTTCACGAAGCATGAATGCAACGAAGAATCCGATGACTGTTATTGGAACCGCCGATAAGAACACAACATGGAACGAATTCACAAAGGCGTTAATAATTCCAGCTTGCAACTCTGGGGTGAAGGTTTGGAGAACTGCAGTGTTCTCTTTTAAGGCTGCAAATTTTTCAGGGGTTGCGCCGACTAAAGCTGCTGGATTGCTCGCTTTTAATTTTGCGATTTCAATTGGCAAATTATGCGCTAATCGACTGGCATAAACAGTTCCAAATAACGCGACTCCGATAGTTGCGCCAATTGATCTAAAGAAGGTATTTGCACTTGTTGCAATACCCATATCTCTAAACTCAACTGAATTTTGAAGTGCGATAACTATGGTCTGCATTGAGAATCCAAGTCCAGCACCGATTAAGATTGCATAGATAGATAACTTCCAAAATGGCGTGGTCTCGGTCAGTGTTGAAAGCATGGCGATTCCAACGGTCATCAGGGCAAGTCCAATAATCGGATAGCGCTTGTAGTGACCGTGTTTGGTTATTAACTTTCCACTTGTAATCGACATTGAAACAATTCCGATCATAAAGGGAATCAATTTAAGCCCTGCTGAGGTTGCTGAGTCACCTTTTACAACTTGCAGATAGAGCGGCAACATAACAATTGCGCCGAACATTCCGGCACCGATGATAAATGCCATGAATGAGGTAACTGAGAATGTGTGATTTTTAAAGAGTGTGAGCGGCAAAATTGGCTCTTTAGCCCGGCTCTCTTGAAAAATAAATAGCAGAATCAGAACTAAAGCGCCAGCCAGGGTAAAAATAGTTTTCGAAGTTTTCCAACCATCTTGCGGGCCATAAACCGAAATCCCCAGTAACAGCGATGAAACTCCGGAAACCAGAAGTAAGGCACCGAGATAATCAATACTGTGTTCACGTTTTACTTTTGGAATATGCAGCGAGATTGATGTGATAATTAAAGCTGCGATTCCAAATGGAAGATTTATATAAAAAATCCAACGCCAACCCGTTACACCAAGAATTTGTGCATGATCTGAGAAATAACCACCTAGAAGTGGACCAGCAACAGATGAAAGTCCCCAAACGCCACCGAAGTAGCCTTGATACTTTCCACGTTCCCGAGGAGAGATAATGTCACCAATAATTACGAAGGTAAGTGACATTAAGCCACCAGCGCCAATTCCTTGAATCGCACGGAAGGCAATGAGTTGGGTCATGCTTGTTGCGGCGCCAGCAGCGAATGAACCGATTAAAAAAGTAATGATTGCGAATTGAAAAACTGGTCGACGCCCGTAAAGGTCAGATATTTTTCCGTAAAGCGGAGTAGATGCAGTTGAAGTTAAAAGATATGCAGTCACAACCCAGGTGTAGTGAGCCAGACCATCGAAATCTTCGACAATGCGCTTTAGGGCTGTTGAAACAATTGTTTGGTCAAGAGCGGCGAGAAGCATTCCAACCATGAGCCCACTTAAAACGAACATAATTTCTTTATGTGTGAGGATTTTCGGAGCTACATTGTTATTGGGGGAATTCCTATTAGACACAATTGTGAGTTTACTATGCGAGGCAAGTAATCGAGTAATAAGGTTAGGTTATGAAGTCCATCATCGCCCATGAATTGGTAAAGACGTATAGCAAAGGCTCAGTAAAAGCCCTTGATGGCCTAAGTCTTGAAGTTGATGAAGGAACAGTTCTTGGTCTACTAGGTCCAAATGGTGCTGGGAAAACGACTACGGTTCGAGTCCTTGCAACGCTATTGACGCCAGATAGTGGAAGTGCGACTGTTGCCGGCATTGATGTTTTGAAGCATCCAGATGAAGTCCGAAAAGTAATTGGATTATCAGGTCAATATGCCGCGCTCGATGAGACTCTCACCGGCTGGGATAACTTAACTATGTTTGGCCAGTTGTATCATCTAAGTTCGGCCGCATCAAAAAAACGGGCCGAAGAACTGCTAGAAAAATTCTCACTTACTGAGGCGGCAAAGCGCCCAATTAGAACTTACTCCGGCGGTATGCGCAGACGGTTAGATTTAGCAGCTTCTTTAATTGTTAAACCAAAAGTCCTATTTCTAGATGAACCTACAACTGGGCTAGATCCGCGCGGTCGGATGGAGATGTGGGGCGTTATAGATGAGCTTGTAAAAGGCGGTGTCACTCTGCTTTTAACGACGCAGTATTTAGAAGAAGCTGATCACCTTGCAGATTCGATTGCAGTAATTGATACTGGAAAAGTTATTGCACGGGGCACGGCTGATGAATTAAAGAATCAAGTAGGTGGCGAACGGTTAGAGATAACGGTTGAAGTCGATCAAATTGCAGAAGCCACCAAATTAGTGGAACAAGTTTCTGGTGTAACTCCCACCGTTGATTCTGGAATTCGTAAAATATCGGCGCCAGTAAATAACGGCAGTGCTTCATTAATTCAAGTTTTGCGCTTAATGGACGAGGCCAAAATTCACCCATTAGACATCGGATTAAAGCGGCCATCACTCGATGATGTATTTATCTCTTTAACTGGCCATGTCGCAGAAGTTGTTGCCGAAGAAGTAGTGGGAGGAAAGCATGCTGCAAAGCGTAAGTGATTTCTTAGTTATAACTAAGCGCCAATTACTTCAGATGATTCGAATTCCCGAAGTCTTAATTTTTGCAACAATTCAACCAGCGATGTTTGTTTTACTTTTCCGCTATGTCTTTGGCGGCGCTATCGATTCTGGTGTTGACGGTGGCTATGTTCAGTTATTGATGCCAGGAATCTTCGTTCAAACTGTTGCATTTACCCTAGCTGCGACCGCTGTGGGCCTAGCGGCCGATATGCAGAAGGGGTTGATTGATCGTTTTAGATCATTACCGATTTCAAGATCTGCGGTAGTAATTGGGCGCACTGTTGGTGACACTTTGCAGAATGTTGTGACACTCATTGTCATGGGCTTAGTTGGATTCTTAGTCGGTTGGCGCCCAAGTAGTGGGCCGGTAAAGATTTTTCTTGGCTTCCTTTTCTTATTAGCCTTCGGATATTCCATGTCATGGATCGGTGTTCTAATTGGATTGTCAGTTCGTGAAGAGCGAGTAGCTCAGAACTTAGTTTTCATGACCGTATTTCCACTAACCTTCTTATCAAATGCGTTTGCACCTACAACTGGAATGCCGAAAGTTTTACAGTATTTTGCCGAATGGAATCCAGTTTCAACAATGGTTGCTGCCTGTCGCGAGCTCTTCGGAACTGAGAATATTTTCGGGGCAACGGCGAATTCTTGGCCAAGTCAGAATCCGGTTGTGATGTCCCTAATTTATATGGTTTTACTTGTGGCAGTTTTCGCACCAATTAGTGTGCGCAAATATGTAAGGGTAAGTAAGTAGCCTAAATAGCAAAACCGTTAGAAAAAGTTCTGTGCTTCTAGAACTGCAACACTTATCTCACGACCATTTGGTGCGGTGTAGGTAACAGTGTCACCAATCTTTGCACCGAGAACTGCAGCGCCAAGCGGTGATTTTTCGCTATAAATATCGATATCGCCACTTGCGATCTCGCGTGATCCCAGTAAAAATTTCATTTCATCACCAGCAATATCAACCGTCACCAACATTCCAAGACCAACAAATCCGGATTCGCCAGCAGGTGGATTTCCGATGTGGGCATTTTCTAACATGTGCTTAAGTTGGCGAATTCTTGCTTCAGTCTTGCCCTGCTCATCTTTTGCTGCGTGATAACCACCATTCTCTTTTAAGTCACCTTCGGCGCGGGCAGCTTCAATCTTCTTAATAATATCTGCGCGACGTGGTCCCTCAAGTTCTGCTAACTCAGCAGAAAGGCGGTCAGCAGCTTCTTGAGTAAGCCAAGTTTGAGTAGGTTCGATAGCCATAATGCGAGAAGTTTACAACCAATTTTGGTTTAAAGAGTCGAGCAGGATTCAATCTGAGCGTTAACCGCGGCTAGCCGGGTAGGAATCTGGACAATTCTCGTTGTAGTAGTTGTGCCAAGTGGGATTTGGTCATCTATTTGGCCAACAATGTTTAATTCATAATCTCGCGCACCCAAGCGGCAGATAACTTGCGAGTCTGGGTTCTTTATTTCTACCGAATATCGAATTTCAATACTCTTGGCGCTAATCTCCCGAAATGAAATCAGCGTTGATCTGATCTCTGGGTTGGAGTAATGGTTTGCAGTCCAGAACAACCAGCCGCCACCTATTGCTGCAATTAGAAGTGCGGTAACAAGCCACCTGGGATAGCGAGTTTTGGAAATTCCATATCTAACTCTCAGATATGGGTCGTTTTCAATCGGCTCGGTCATAGGACCAAGTCTACGTAATCTCAATAGAATCTGCACATGAACGGTAGCACCACGATTGATGTCGGAGTAGCAGGCTCGGTAACAATGATTTTTCTAGTCACTGCAGTTTCTCTACTTCTCTGGAATTTTTATCGCCGATATAAAAAATTATCAGACCGTAATGACGAGAAATAAAGGATTTATCGCCCAACTTATTGTGGCAGTCTCGCTTTCAATAATTTTTATCGGACTCGGTGATTGGCAATTAAATCGAGCGCATGATTCCAAAGCAGCAAAACAAGTTATTCCAGATAGTCCCCGCGTTGACTTGGAGAGCATTGCTTCTGTAACTTCGAATTTGGAGCCCAGTGCAATAAATCGGCTAGTTAAATTTAGTGGAAATTATCGTCAGATATTTATTGCGCCAAAACAAGAATTGTTATCAGATAGAAAAAAATCAACTGCAAATTTAGAGGTAAGGTTGCTTGAACTTTCTGGGAATCGTGGGATTTTAGTTGTGCGTGGAGTTCAAAGCTTGGAAGATCAAGAAATTATTGGAAAAGTTAAGATAGCGGGGCGGCTCTATCCAAGGCAGACTTCAGATTCAACGAAGGCGCTGCGGGGTGAGCTTTCAAGAATCGATCCGGCGCTAGTAGTCGGAGAAACCGACCTTTCACTCTTTGATGGTTATGTGGTTGCAACATCAGAGGAGACCAGGCTTGGACAGGAAATTTTGACCACCAGAATTCCTGCGCCACAACTTAAATCAAAAATTCCTGGCAACTATTGGCAACATATCTCATATGTCTTCATCTGGTGGCTCATGGCCGTGCTCGTATTATTTGCCCCGTTCTACAATTCGATGAAAGAGCGCCAAATTGTCAGTAAAGTGGCGGTAAAGTTCAAGCATGAATCAACTGAATCCACGTCAGGCAGCTCTTAACGGCGCGATGATCCGCTATCGAGTTATGGCAATTTATGCCGGCATAATGTCGCTGCTACTCTGGTTCGTAAATGTTCCTACCCATTATTTAATTTTTAAAGATTTTTACGAGTATGTAAGTTGGATTTCTCTAGTTCATGGCTTTACCTATCCAATTTACGTTTTTGCAGCTTTTCATTACTGTCTCAAAGCTGGAAAATCATTAAAGAGCACAGTCCTTTATATACTTGCCGGAACTCTGCCAATTGCATCTTTTGTGGCCGAGCGAAGAGTGTTACGAGAATTTAATTCATTAAAGTAAGTTGGGTAAAATATCCTGAAATGAATTCTCTTAAGGCTTATCTAAAGCCTGCAATCAAATCCATCCTGTATCCGCTCTATGAGCGGCGCTTATTTGCAAATTTGGATTTCACTAAAACCCCACATCACATTGGGGTAATTCTTGATGGAAACCGCAGATGGTCAAAGGCAAATCCAGCTGCTGATGGTGACACTTCTACATCGCGGGGGCATAAAGCAGGCGCTGAGAAAATTATTGAGTTATTAGATTGGTGTGAAGAATCAAAGGTTGAAGTCTTAACTATCTGGCTACTCTCAAATCAGAATTTATCTAGGCCACCGGCTGAGTTAGAGCCGTTGCTTGCGATAATCGCAGATACCGTTAACGATCTAGCAAGCCGCCGCCGTTGGGAAATTCGACCGGTTGGATCTATGGAACTCCTACCCAAAAAACTCGTTGATCAATTAACGCAAGTTGCTAGCAAAACTAAGGGAATAACTGGCGTTGTTATCAATGTCGCAATTGGGTATGGCGGGCGCAGTGAAATCGCCGATGCCGTTAAATCGATAATCACCTCACCAGCCAATGTTGATAAGAGCGCCGCTGAGATTGCTAGCTCAATTAACGTCGATGAAATCGGCCGCCATCTCTATACCGCCGGCCTGCCGGACCCAGACTTAGTCATCCGAACTTCAGGAGAGCAGCGACTTGGCGGGTTCTTGCTGTGGCAGAGTGCGCATTCTGAGTTTTATTTCTGTGAAGCCTATTGGCCAGACTTTCGGAGAGTTGATTTCTTGCGGGCTCTTCGAGCCTATTCACAACGCAATCGCCGCTTTGGAAAGTAATAAGGGTTAGGAAAATTACCTAGAAATTTACTTTTAAATTAAGCGTGTCGCAGGGCCTGGTCCTCATAATAGTTTTACCTTTTAGCCATCAAGTTTTCCACCAGAAACCAACCGCCCCCGGATAAAACTAAAAAAGAATGCGAGTGCCAATTGGCTAATTCGGCTAAGCCCATCCGAAATTCCGGTACGAATAGCACGAATAGCACGAATAGAATGACTTATGTTCTAGATACCAGCGTATTACTTGCTGATCCTTCGGCTCTTTCAAGATTTGCCGAACATGAAGTAATTATCCCAATCACAGTTATTGGTGAGTTAGAGAGCAAACGCGACCATCCCGAACTTGGCTATTTTGCCCGGGCCGCCCTTCGCACCTTAGATGATCTGCGAATTGAACATGGCCGACTTGATGAAGATATTAAATTAAATGAAGTGGGGGGAACGCTTCGAGTTGAGCTAAACCACTCAGACTCTTCATCGCTCCCAGCTGGGTTTTTGCGAGATGGCTCAAATGATTCCCGAATTCTGGCCATCGCCAGAAACATGATGGCGGAATCTAGAGATGTAGTTCTTGTTACAAAGGATCTGCCACTCCGAGTAAAAGCCTCATCAGTCGGCGTTAAAGCCGAGGAGTATCGTGCCGAACTTGCACTGACAAGTGGTTGGACTGGAATGGTCGAGGCAACTGTTGGCGGGAATGTAATCGACGCTTTATACGAAGGCGGCAAGGTCGCCCACGAATTAGGCAAAGAGCACCCATGTCATACCGGCATCGTCCTGCATTCGGATAAGGGAAGCGCCCTGGCCAGAGTTACGCCAGATAAACAACTTCAATTAGTTCGTGGTGATCGCTCCGCCTTTGGCCTGCATGGGCGAAGCGCCGAACAGCGGGTCGCCTTAGATTTACTGCTGGATAATGAAATTGGCATTGTCTCTCTTGGTGGGCGGGCCGGAACCGGAAAGAGCGCCCTTGCACTTAGCGCCGGATTAGAAGCGGTCCTAGAAAAGCGCCACCATAAAAAAGTTTTAATCTTCCGTCCGCTTTATGCAGTCGGTGGCCAGGAACTTGGTTACCTGCCGGGAAGTGAGAACGAGAAGATGTCGCCTTGGGCCCAGGCGGTTTTCGATACTTTGGGGGCGCTAGTTAGCCAGCAAGTAATCGATGAAGTCGTTGATCGTGGGTTAATCGAAGTTCTCCCCCTTACCCATATTCGCGGGCGCTCGCTCCATGATTCTTATGTCATTGTTGATGAAGCCCAATCGCTCGAGCGCGGAGTTTTGCTAACTGTGCTCTCTAGAATCGGACAGAACTCAAGAGTGATCTTGACGCACGATGTTGCCCAGCGAGATAACCTGCGAGTTGGCCGTCATGACGGTGTCGTCGCCGTAGTTGAGTCCCTAAAAGGCCATCCGCTCTTCGCCCACATCACTTTGACCAGGTCAGAGCGCTCGCCAATTGCAGCTCTGGTAACCGAAATGTTGGAAGAGCCAGTTAACTTCACTCAGTAACGGTCAAATCGGTTAAATCAGACATCACCGCATCTGACCTGGGCTTTTAGATAGCCATTTTTCTGTGATTAATATCTTTTTTCCGACTCACACGCATTTAAATTTGCCCATGGTCTCCTTGGATGCGAGGGTTTTGCCCTTCCCCCAAAGAAATAGCCCATTTCGGGCTTATGGCGCTTGTCCGGATGAAGGTTAGAAAGGAGGGGTGAATTGAACGCGATTTTTAGATCGACGAAGTTGGTTCTGACCGCCGCCTTCTTTATTGTCTTTATCGGCACTGTAGATACAACTTATGCCCAAGGAAACTTTGATCAGTTTATCTCGGTACCAAATAACTTGCCAGCCTTGACCGTTGCCCCAGAAGGTTCGGGAACTTCTTCCGAGTTAGACGATGGAATAACCCTAGATTTGAGTGGCGTGAGCTCAGTCGATGCCAATGCCATTGCACTGGTCTCACTTGCAGCCCGCCAGATTGAGAAGGCGAAGAAACCAAAAGGCGCCCAGAGTGTGGCCAAGCAGATCATTGAAGAGAAATATCCAAAGTGGGGCAATAAACGCCAACACGGATGTTTAACAGAACTTTGGAATGGCGAGAGCCACTGGAACTACCAGGCCCACAATTACCGAAGTGGTGCCCACGGAATTCCACAAGCTCTGCCGGCAATAAAGATGGAGATAATTTCAACTGATTGGCGGACTAACCCAGTGACTCAGATCAAGTGGGGACTTACTTACATCAAGGCCAGGTACGACACCCCTTGTAAGGCTATGGTAAAGAAGAAACGCTCTAACTGGTACTAAAATCTAGTTTGGCGCTTTTCCAATAGTGATCGGCTTAGAAGTCTCGGCAAAGAAATCATTTCCCTTATCGTCAACAACGATAAATGCTGGGAAGTCCTTTACCTCAATCTTCCAGATAGCTTCCATACCTAATTCGGAGTAGTCCAAGGTTTCAACTTTTAGGATGCAATCTTGCGCAAGTCTTGCGGCCGGCCCGCCGATAGAACCAAGGTAGAAACCACCATTATTTTTACAGGCATCTGTCACAGCTTTTGAACGATTTCCTTTAGCTAACATAATCATCGAACCACCAGCTTTTTGGAATTGATCGACATAGGAATCCATACGACCTGCAGTTGTTGGACCAAATGATCCAGATGCATAGCCCGCTGGCGTTTTAGCTGGACCGGCATAATAAACGGCATGATCTTTAAAATATTGAGGTAAATCTTCTCCAGAATCAAGTAACTCTTTAATTTTGGCATGGGCCAAGTCACGCGCAACTATCAGAGTGCCATTTAGTGAGAGTCGAGTTTTGATTGGATATTTTGAGAGCGACTTTAAGACTTCTGTCATGGGTTGATTTAAATCAATCTCGACAACGTTATCGTCTAAATGTTCATCCGTTGTCTCTGGTAAGAAGTGGGCTGGATCCCGCTCTAAAACTTCAAGAAAAATACCCTCTTTAGTGATCTTTGCCTTTGCCTGACGATCTGCAGAACAGGAAACAGCGATTGCAATCGGAAGCGAGGCGCCATGTCGGGGTAGGCGGATAACGCGAACATCGTGGCAGAAATATTTACCACCAAACTGCGCTCCGATACCCAGTGTTCGAGTTAGCTCTAATACTTTCGCCTCTAATTCGACATCTCGAAATCCATGTCCAGTTTTAGCATCACCGCTTCTGGGTAATTCATCTAGGTAGTGTGTGCTGGCAAGTTTTGAGGTCTTAACTGTGTATTCAGCACTGGTTCCGCCAATAACGATTGCTAAGTGATACGGCGGGCAAGCTGCAGTTCCGATAGAGCGCAGTTTTTCATCTAGCCAGCTCATAAATGATGCGGGATTTAATACTGCCTTGGTCTCTTGATATAGGAAAGATTTGTTGGCGCTGCCGCCGCCCTTTGCAATGAAGAGAAAGTTGTATTCACCTGGATGCTCTGAATCTGAATAAATTTCTACCTGAGCCGGAAGATTATTTCCAGTATTTTTCTCATCCCATGTTGTAACCGGAGCCAGTTGTGAATATCGAAGATTGAGCGAGGTGTAGGCGTCATACACCCCTTGCGAAATTGATTCGGCATCGTTCTTTGAAGTTAGAACGCGTTGCCCCTTCTTACCCATAATTAGCGCGGTCCCGGTGTCCTGACACATAGGCAGAACTCCGCCCGCAGAAATATTTGCATTCTTTAATAGATCTAGGGCTACGAAGCGATCATTTGGCGAGGCTTCTGGGTCTTTTAGAATTGCGGCGAGCTGGGTTAAGTGTTCGTCACGTAAATAATGGTTGATATCGTGAATCGCCTCTGCAGTTAATTTTTCTAACGCTTCTGGTGTGACTTTAAGGAATTCCATTCCGTCGGCGGTAAATGTTGAAATACCTTCGGTGGTAACTAGGCGATATTTTGTTTTATCTGGGCCTATTGGCAGCAAGTCGCTGTAATTAAACTCTGGCATCTATTTTGCCGATTCTGGCTTTGCAGCAGCAAGTTTTGCCGTTGCGCCATCGAGCCATTGCTGACAAATCTTCGCGAGCTCCTCGCCACGTTCCCAAAGTGCGAGCGATTGTTCAAGTGTCGCCTGCCCAGATTCCAAGGTTGAAACTACCTTTGCCAATTCATCCCGAGCTTGCTCATAACTCAACTTTGCTGGGTCTGTTTTCGAGTCTTTTGCGGCGGCCATATTCGTAATCTACTCCGTAATTGCGCCAACTTCGCCTTGCGCCAAACGCAATCGAAGTTTTTCGCCGGACTTAACCTCGCTTGCACTCCGAAGAACTGAGCCATCTGATTTTTGCACCACCGAATAGCCACGATCTAAAGTGGCCTGCGGCGAGAGGGTGCGCACTTGAGTTCGAAGGCCAATGATTTCTTCGGTCGCGATTGCAATTGCGCTACTCATGCTTCTGTGAGATCTGGCAACCAGGCCATTGATAATTTCAATCCGGGTGGTAACTATTGTTTGGGGCTCACGCATAATTTGGCGCTCCATGAAACCTTTGATTTTTGAGATTTCAAAAGTTATCAGGTTTTGTAGATAGCGATCTGCTCGATCTTGCAGATTAGAAATACTAGCGAGCTCTTCCGCCATATCCGGAACGACCCGCTTTCCGGCATCTGTCGGTGTTGATGCCCGCCAATCTGCAACTAAATCCAGCAGTGGTGAATCCTTTTCGTGACCGATTGCGCTGATAATCGGAGTTTTACAATCTGCAACTAACCGCAATAAAGATTCATCAGAGAATGGGAGCAAGTCTTCAAACGAGCCACCGCCTCTCGTAATAATAATTACATCCACATCTGGGTTAGCTTCTAATTCAGCCAGCGCTGCACTTACTTCAGAGACTGCTGCAGCGCTTGCAACTGCAACTTCACGAATTTCAAATTTCACACTGGGCCAACGACGCTTAGCATTCTCAACAACATCTTTTCCGGCATCACTATTTCGACCACAAATTAAGCCAACTACATTAGGAAGAAAGGGCAACGCGCTCTTTCGTTCTAAATCAAAGAGGCCTGCTTCCGCTAATAAATTCTTTAACGCTTCAAGGCGGGCCATTAACTCGCCAACACCGACCTGGCGAATCTCGGAGATATTAAACGAGAGCGAACCATTCTTGGTCCACCAAGTTGGCTTCGAGCGAATAACGACGCGGGCATTCGTTTCAAGCGGCGCAACCGAATCAAAAACATTTTTAAAGCAGCGGACCGAGATACTCATATCTGCACTGGTATCGCGAAGCCTCATAAAGATTGTCGGCGAACCGGGTCTCACATTTATCTCAGATAGTTCGCCCTCTATCCAAACCTCGCTCAAGCCATCAATAATTGTGCCAATCCGTTCGGAAATCGCGCGAACGGTAAATGGTTTCTCTGGCTGCTCCTGATGCTCCGACACAGGTCGATAGTAATCGGGATACCAATTAGACTTCGCAAATGACTTTAGGAAATAAGCGGGTCTTACTAGCTGCTCCGCGCGGATATTGCGCTGGGGTAGATCGCGCTGTCGTCACTGTGGAAAAGGCCTTGGATTTATATGGTGCGCCGGTTTATGTTCGCAAAGAAATTGTCCACAACAAACATGTGGTCTCAACCCTTGAAGCTCGAGGGGCGATATTTGTCTCCGAAAATGATGAGGTCCCAGAGGGGCAGACCGTAATTTTCTCGGCCCATGGCGTATCGCCAGCAGTTCATGCAAGTGCGGCTACTCGAAACTTAAAAACAATTGATGCAACTTGTCCGCTAGTAACCAAAGTGCACCATGAAGTTAAGCGCTTTGCCGCTGAAGATTTAACTATTTTATTAATTGGCCATGAAGGCCATGAAGAGGTTGAGGGCACTGCGGGCGAAGCCCCAGATCACATTATTTTGGTCGATGGCATTGATGGCATCGAAGATATAAAAGTTCCAGATGAAAATAAAGTTGCCTGGTTATCGCAGACCACGTTAAGCGTTGATGAGACTCTCATAACCGTGGCAGCGCTGAAGAAGCGATTCCCAAACTTGATAGATCCACCAAGTGATGACATTTGCTATGCAACCCAGAATCGTCAGGTCGCGATAAAAGAGATTGCCCCAAAGGCTGATTTAGTTCTTGTTGTTGGATCTAAGAACTCTTCGAACTCAGTTCGTTTGGTAGAGGTTGCCCTTGAATACGGGGCAAAAGCCGCGTACTTAATTGATTTTGCTGCAGAGGCCCAAGACGAATGGTTTGAAGGCGTTGAAGTTATTGGTGTTTCAAGCGGTGCTTCAGTTCCAGAGATTTTGGTTACGGATTTACTTAAGGATTTAGCTAGCCGCGGGTTTGGTGATGTTGAGACTGTTACTGCGATGGAAGAGCATCTACTGTTCTCTGTTCCACCAGAGCTTCGTAAGGATTTAAAGGCGGCTGGAAAGCTTTAGTTTTTTGGCGGGTATTTACTTCCGTGAATATTTGCGCATAAGTGCAAAGTGCGCAGCCCAGGCAATTACGGCGCCAGTTATTAACCACGGCGCAACCGAAGAGAGCGTAGTAATCAATTCCAGGCCAATTTTTCCTGGTGCAAAACCAGTTCCACCGATTGTTGCCACTATTAGCAACGTTGAAATCAATAAAGCTATTGGCGGATTTACGGCATTTGTAAATGAAGTACCGGGCCGTCCTAGATATAGACCGCCGAGAAAGCAGATTAAAATTGCAAGACCAGTGAAGAGACCAACTTTTGTGAAGGTATATTCCAAAGTTTCAAAGATCAAGATAAGTAGGAACTGCAGAACAATGACACCAGGCACTTTTAGCCCCGGGCCTTTTACCGCCTTTGATTTAACGCCGTTAATAGTGCCGCTCATTTCTCATCGTCCTCATCTGAAATCTCTTCGACCTCAATAAAATCTTCTGGCGCATCTAAGGCTAATTTACTCTCCAGGATTCGCAAATTTTCAGATACTTCAGGAAGGGCTTTTAGTGGTTTTCCGGAAACATCGAGCGCCTTCATCTTCTTCGCAGCACTGAGCACAGTAGTTTCGGCAGTTGGAATCATCTCGTTGTAGGCCTTCAGGGTGCTCTTCAATCGATCGCCAACAGTCACAATCTTGTCATGAAGTGATGAGATGTCTCGCAGGAACTTAACTGCCAAAGTTTGAATCTCTTCAGCATTTGCAGCCACCCGATTTCGGCTAAATAAATAACCGACGGTGCGAAGTAGCGCCATCATTGAAGTTGGCGTTGCAATTGTTACACCGAGACGAAATGAAGTTTCGAGGAAATCTGGGATTGCTTTTACCGCTTCAATAAAAATTGCATCAATCGGAGCGTAGAGAATTACAAAATCTGGAGATGGTCCGCGATCGGCATAATTTCGTTTTGAAAGGGCTTGAATATGCGCAAGTAGATCTTTTGAATGTTCCACTAATAATTGCTTGCGAAGCGCATCATCTTCGGTCTCAAATGCTTCATAAAATCTTTGGAAGGGAAATTTAGAATCAATATAGATAACGCTGCCACCAGGCATATTTATTGTGACATCAGGGATTGCGCCAGAATCGCCAATTTTTTCAGATGCGGATTGTCTGGTGAAATGTTCATTCTCGATTAAGCCTGCGCTCTCTAACAATTTCTCTAGATGCGCCTCGCCGAATTTTCCACGGGTCTGCGAACTTGCGAGCGCGCCGGCGATTGCGCGAGTTTGCTTAACTAAATTTTCATTATGTGAAGCCATTGATTTAACTTGTTCGGTAATTTCAGTTTCTGCTCTAACTCGCCGTAAATCAGCAGCCCCTGCCGCCTCAGTTAATTTTTCAACGGTCTTCTTCATGGTTTCTAATTCATCGGTCAATTTAGTTGCGGCCGCAGTGGAGCTCTTCTCGCGATCTAATTGCTCTTTGAGATCTTTGATAAGTGGATTATTGTCAGAATCAGAATTAGATCTGCCACTTTTTACGAGAAATCCTATGAGAGCGCCGACAGCGAGCCCGATTATTACGCCCAAAATTACATCCATGCCCGTATCGTGGCAGGAAGGACTGACAAAGCCCCGTAGGCTCTACTCCTTGTGAGCCTCTCAATTGGAATCGTCGGACTACCAAATGTGGGTAAATCGACCCTTTTTAACGCTCTGACCAAGAACAACGTTCTGGCCGCTAATTACCCCTTCGCCACAATCGAACCCAATGTTGGAATGGTCGGCGTCCCAGATGCCCGACTTCCAAAGCTTGCCGAGATTTTTACCTCTGAAAAGATTTTGCCAGCTGTTGTCTCATTTGTAGATATCGCAGGAATTGTTAAGGGTGCATCCGAAGGCGCTGGACTTGGAAATAAATTCTTAGCAAATATTCGCGAAACTGATGCGATCTGTCAGGTCATCCGAGTTTTCAATGATGAGAATGTAATGCGCGAAGGCGAGCGAGCTGCCGCATTTGTTGATCCGGCATCTGACATTGAAGTTATTAATACCGAACTTGGACTTGCAGATTTACAAACAATTGAAAAAGCGCTTCCACGATTAGAGAAAGAAGTGCGCATTAAGAAAGAAGTTGCACCAATTCTTGAAGCGGTGAAGCAGGCGCAAGAGATATTGAACGCCGGAAAATTACTTTATGGTTCAAAGTTAGATTTAACTCTGGTTGCTGATCTACATCTCATGACCGCAAAACCATTCTTATATGTTTTTAATGTTGATTCCACAGAACTTGGTGACTCTGAACTCCGTAAGAAGTTAGCGGCAATGGTTGCGCCGTCTGAAGCGATTTTCTTAGATGCAAAAACTGAGGCCGAACTTGCTGAACTCGATGATGTCGATGCAATGGAGCTATTATCTGCAATTGGTTTAGAAGAGCCAGGTCTTGCGACTTTGGCACGCATCGGATTTAATACTTTAGGTTTACAAACTTATTTAACTGCGGGTCCAAAAGAAACACGCGCTTGGACAATTCATAAGGGAGATACTGCGCCAGTCGCAGCCGGTGTAATTCACACCGATTTCCAAAAAGGTTTCATTAAGGCCGAAATCGTTGCATTTAGCGATTTAGTTGATGCAGGTTCAATGGCAGAAGCCAAAGCCCGCGGCAAGGTCCGTATGGAAGGCAAGGAATATGTAATGTCCGATGGCGATGTAGTGGAATTTAGGTTTAATAACTAATGACAAAAATAAGATACGAGAAAAGCCCATATATAACTGGCGAACTCAAGAAGCGCGATGAACTCCGTAATGTAGCGATCATTGCTCACGTTGACCATGGCAAGACCACATTGGTCGATGCGATGTTGACTCAATCAGGTGCATTCTCTGAGCACCAGAAAGAGGGCGAAAACCGCGACCGAGTCATGGACTCGATGGATCTGGAACGCGAAAAGGGAATCACAATTCTCGCGAAGAACACTTCAATTCGCCGCGGCGCCCAGACTGTAAACATTATTGACACCCCAGGCCACGCAGATTTCGGTGGTGAAGTAGAGCGTGGACTAGAAATGGTTGACGGTGTAATTCTTCTCGTCGATGCATCTGAAGGACCACTTCCACAAACCCGTTTCGTGCTCCGTAAAGCGCTAGAGAAAAACCTGCCAGTTATTTTGGTAATTAATAAGGTCGACCGTCCCGATTCACGTATTCCAGAAGTTGTTGACGAGGCCTACGGCTTATTCATGGATCTCGATGCGAATGATGATCAAATTGAATTCCCGGTTGTTTACGCTTCAGCAAAAGCTGGTCGCGCATCAATGAACCGTCCAGAAAATGGCGTAATGCCAGATCGCGAAAACTTGGATGCGTTATTCGAAGTAATTTTCAATACGATTCCGGCTCCGGTTTATCACGAAGGTGCGCCACTTCAGGCACACGTCACAAACCTCGATTCATCTCCTTATCTTGGCCGTCTTGCACTTTGCCGAATTCGCGAAGGCATAATCAAAAAAGGCGAGAGCGTAATGTGGATGAAGACCGATGGAACCAGTGAACGCGTAAAGATTGCTGAGCTGCTTATCACTAATGGTTTAGAACGTGTTCCTGCGCAGGAAGCAGGCCCTGGAGATATTGTGGCGATTGCCGGAATTGAAACCATTACCTTAGGCGAAACTCTTGCCGATCTTGAAAAACCACATGCCCTTCCACTAATCATCGTTGATGAACCATCAATTTCGATGACAATTGGTATCAATACTTCACCGATCGCTGGACAAGAAGGGAAACTACTTACTGCGCGCCAAGTAAAGAACCGTCTTGATGCTGAGCTAGTCGGTAATGTCTCACTTCGCGTTCTAAATACCGAACGTCCAGATACTTGGGAAGTTCAGGGTCGTGGTGAATTACAACTTGCAGTGCTCGTTGAAATCATGCGTCGTGAAGGTTTCGAGTTAACAGTTGGTAAGCCACAAGTGGTTGTAAAAACTGTTGATGGCAAGCTACAAGAACCGATGGAACGTTTGAGCATTGATATTCCAGATGATTATCTTGGAGTTGTAACCCAACTTATGGCGCTTCGTAAGGGCCGGATGGAACAAATGGTTAATCACGGTACTGGTTGGATTCGGATGGATTACAAAGTTCCATCACGTGGCCTAATTGGATTCCGTACCGAATTCTTAACCGAAACTCGTGGAACTGGTTTACTCCACCACGTATTTGATGGTTACGAAAACTGGAATGGCGAAATTCGCACCCGTCTTAGCGGATCACTTGTTGCCGATCGTCGGGGAACTGTTACTGCTTACGCAGTTGATGGCGTGCAAGAGCGCGGCGTTATCTTCCTTGAAGTTGGCACCGAAGTTTATGAAGGAATGATTATTGGTGAGAATTCCCGAACCGAAGATATGGATGTAAATATTGTTCGCGAAAAGAAGCTAACAAATATGCGTTCATCAGGTGCTGATGATGCAAACCGAATTATTCCGCCAAGATTATTGAACCTGGAGCAAGCTCTTGAGTTCTGTCGCGAAGATGAATGTGTTGAGGTAACTCCAAAACACGTCCGGGTCCGCAAGACAATTCTTGATCAAAACGAGCGAGCACGTAACGTCGGGCGCGCCAAGAAGGTCAATCAGAACGCCGAATAGCTAGCGCTTAACAGGAAATGTCGGCGCACTTGGGTTAGATAGCCCTGTGGCCCGAAGCGAGAAGACAACACGCAAGATTGAGTTGATTCGTCCTGTCGTAACGTCTTCGCAATTCGTGCCAACCACTGAAGAGAAAGCTGTAATTGATTCTAAGTCACCAAGGCTAATTGTTTTTGGCGGACCTGGAACCGGCAAAACCACAACGCTAATCGAAACTGTGGTTTCCCAAATTAAATCGGGAATTGATCCAAACTCAATTCTGGTCTTAACTTATGGCCGAGAACGCGCTTCAGAGCTTCGCGATCAGATAGTAATTCAATCTGGAGCGAATGCTTTTGAACCCATTGTTCGCACCTTTCACTCACTTGCATTTTCAATAATAAATACCCAAGTCGATGTTGATGATCCTAAATATGTTTTAATTTCTGGTGCCGAACAAGATTCATTTATTCGTGAACTATTAGCAAACCCAGAATATTCGCCACAAGTTAAGTGGCCAAAGGTATTAGAACCAGCGCTTTCAACTAAAGGTTTTGCCAGAGAACTTAGAGATTTAATTCTTCGCGCAAGTGAGCGCAGCTTCACCTATAAGAAATTAGTTGAGAGAGGCCATTTACTAAATGAACCATGGTGGGAGCCGGCGGCTAATTTTTGGAAAATTTATGATGAGATTCTCGGGATTCGCTATGGCTTTATCTCCGGAGCTGCAAAACGAATTGACTCCAGTTCGATTATTTCACAGGCTATCTCTGATCTAAAGAAAAAAGCCAAGATTCAAGAGGCGTTCCAGAATAAATTTAAGGCAATAATTATTGATGAGTTTCAGGAGAGTGATAATTCTCAGCGCGAACTCCTAGATTTACTTGCAAGTGATCGGGTAATTTTATTTGCTGATCCACAATCAGCAATCGGCCAATTTCGGGGCGCAGATCCAGAAGGCGTGCGGGCTTACGCTGCCCAGAACAATTTTGAAACTCTTGAACTAACCATCGCTATTCGAACACCAGCCGCGATTACTGAATTAGGTAATGTGGTTTCTGCAAAATTTAGAAATCCCGGTAAGCCAATTCAGGTGCGAGAAGACGCTAAAGACGCTAAAGACGCTCCTCCCAGAATCAATGTGGCAAAGCTTGCCAGTCAATCCGATTGCGCAAATTTCATAGCCCATGCTTTTAGAACTGCGCACCTACGAGATGGAATCGCCTGGTCGCAGATGGCGGTCATTCTGCGTTCCCCGGGCGCGGGAGTATCAGCGATTTCCAGAGCCTTTGCGTTAAATAACATTCCGGTAAAAATAGATTCTGATGCCCAAGCCCTTGGCGAAAATCCAGCAATCAAACCGATTTTAACCATTGCTCAAATTGCACTTGGAAGAATTAAATTAATTCCCAGCAATTGGGATTTGGTCGAAGAAGTTTTATTTTCTGAGTTTGGTGGCGCAGATGCACTCTCGCTTCGTCAAATGCGAATCGATTTAGGTAAATTACGTGAGCCTGGTGATGATGCAAAATCTTCAACGCAGATAATTCTAGAGATTATCGACAACAACGATGCCCCACTTCCTTGGGAGCAGGTGCTCTCCTTAAAACGAGTTGCTGATGTAATTGCAGAAGCTCGCAAAGTTGTGCAAATGAACTCTAAAGGTCTGAATAAAGTAGATATCGCAGATTTAATTTGGGCAATCTGGAGCACTGCAAAGAATTATGAAGGTGACCCACTTGCAATGACCTGGCGAAATCGAGCACTTAAAGGTGGGATGCGTGGTGCGGCAGCAGACCGAGATTTGGATGCAGTGATTACGCTCTTTGAATCTGCTCGACGCTTTGCCGAACGCATGCCAGGTTCAGATCCACAGTTATTTTTAGATCAAATACTTAGCGAATCAATTCAGAGCGATGCAATTGCCGCTCATGGCCAGAGAGGCGAAGTCGTTAGCGTTATGACAGTTCATAGTGCGAAAGGTCTGGAATGGGATCTGGTCGCAATTACTGGATTGCAGGAAGGAATCTGGCCGAATCTAAAAGCTCGTGGCTCATTGCTCGGTAGTGAACGACTTGTTGAATCAGAGCGAACGCAATCAACTGCCCGGCGCGAGATTGAAGCAAGTGCGGCGAGTGCGCTGGTTGAGGATGAACGCAGACTCTTGAAAGTAGCTATTTCTAGGGCGAAAACGGCCTTAGTTGTTACGGCATATTCGAAAGAAGATGACTCAGAGCCGTCACAATATTTCGAAGAGATCTATGAAGCGGTTCATGGAATTTCTTCAATTGAAGCCGAGAATCTCGAACTTCCAAGATCCCTAACACCACAAGCTTTAGTTTCTACCTTACGTCGAAATCTTGAAATTCCTAACTCCGAAAACTCGGGTGCAACAAGCAGAGAATTTGCTGCCAGATTATTAAAAACTTTAGCTGAGAAAGAAATACAGAGCGCAAAGGTAGAAAATTGGCTAGGCGGATTACAACTAAGTAGCGTCGAACCAGTTCTACCACCCGATGCCGAAGTTTCGGTTTCACCAAGTAATCTGCAATCCTTCTCAGAATGTGGGCTTAAGTGGTTTATTGAGAAGAGTGGTGGTCGCGACGGAGATTCCACAGCGCAACTTCTTGGAATTGCAATTCACTCACTTGCTGCAATGTTGAAAGGTGAACCAGGTTTAACATTTGATGAACTTGCAACCAGGCTAGAAAATGGCTGGCAATTAATTGATGGCAATAAGGGCTGGGTTCGAGATTATCAATTTAAATTAGCCCTGGAAAAACTTGAGAAATTTTATAAGTGGCACTTCGAAAATAAATCTAAGCGAACCCTCTTTGCGGTCGAAGCAGAATTTTCCAAGGTAATTGGACGGGCACTCTTTAATGGAAGTGTCGACCGGGTAGAAGTTGATGCCGAAGGTCGGGTCTACATCGTTGATCTAAAGACTGGTGCTCCGGATATTACAAAGAAGAAGGCGGAAGATCATAAACAGTTAGCTGGCTATCAACTTGCGGTTTATGAGCAGGCCTTTACTGATGAATCACCAGGCAAGCAGAGCGCTGGCGCCGAATTATTATTCTTGGGAACAGATTCAAAGTCGGCAGCAGCAAAACCCCAAACGGTTAAAGATCACGAAACGATTAAGGCCGAAGTCATTGCGGCCGCTGATGCAATGTCAGCAAATGAATTCACTGCAACCGTCAATGATCGCTGTCGAATGTGCGCCGTTAAAGGGCTCTGCCCAATCCAGCCCCAAGGGCGGATGGTGATTGATAAATGATTGAGAACGGAATTAAAAGGGACGAAATCAAATATTCGGCTGTAGATATCGGCAATGCGCTTCGAACTATCGATCCAAAATTCAAGGGTCCCAGCGAAGAACAAATTCCAATTATCGAATCTTTGCACCTTGGCCCCACTGTTGTAATCGCTGGTGCCGGTTCTGGAAAGACCGAGACTATGAGTGCTCGTGTGCTCTGGCTCGTTGCAAATGGAATTGTGAAACCGGAGGAAATTCTTGGTTTAACTTTCACCAGAAAAGCAGCGGGTGAGCTTGCATCTCGAATTCGAAAACGGCTGCGCCAACTTCGTAAAATTGGATTACTTCCAATGGATGCGGTGAGTAAAAGTGAGTTAGATATTGCAGTATCGGTATCGACCTATCATTCATACGCAGGTCGAGTTTTATCTGAACATGCAATCAGAATTGGCGTCGATGCATCTTCTGATCCGATTGGCGAAGCTGCGGCTTGGCAGATTGCAAATAATATTGTAAATAATTTTGCTGGTGAGGCGACCAATGGAAACGATATCTCGCACTCCGCCAAAACAATCGTAGATAAAGTAATGGGCTTATCCGCTGCACTTGGGGAGCATGGGAGAACAACTTCCGAGGTCCGTGAATTTTGCGAATCGATACTTGATAAATTTTTAACGATTTCAGATAGTCAGTCAAATGATCCAGTTCGCGACTTGCAGTCATCGCTCAAAGAACGATTGGCAATTCTACCAATGGTTGATGAGTATGAGAGATATCGTTTTGAACGTGGCTTGCTAACCTTTAATGATCAGATGTCACTTGTTGCAAAACTTGTTAATGGCGAATTTGGCCAAGAAATAATCGATGCCGAGCGTGCTAAGTATAAAATTGTTTTATTAGATGAGTATCAAGATACTTCAGTTAGCCAAGTTAAATTCTTATCCGCCCTCTTCGGAAATGGCCATGCCGTGACTGCAGTGGGGGACCCAAACCAAGCGATTTATGGGTGGCGTAGCGCTAGTGCGCAAACTTTAGACACCTTCGGCAGACACTTCGTAGGAGATTCTTCGAGTGAATGCATCGAACATAACCTGCTTACAACTTGGCGAAATGATGAAAATATTCTAGAGATTGCAAATCAGACCGTTGATAAAATTGGTCAATTAATTGTCGCTAGAGGCGGTAAAGCCGCGAGTGTAAAGCGGTTAAAACTTCGACCAGGCGCGGCCGGGGGTGCATTGTTATGTGGACAGTATGAAACTCTCGCCATGGAAGCTACAGGCATAGCTGAACACTTTGAGAAACATTGGTTTGCCCCAGAACGAGTGGCTGATGCTGATTCACCGCAAACTTTCGCAGTCTTAGTTCGCTCACGTAAATATATAAGTGAAATCGAACAGGCGCTGCGATCAAAAAATATCCCAGTCGAAGTTGTCGGACTCGGCGGGTTAATCCACGTTCCGGAAGTCGCCGATATTTTGGCTCTACTTCGCATTTTAACTTTCCCGGACAATGGCAGCTCACTAATGCGATTACTAACTGGACCACGCCTCGCAATCGGAGCAAAGGATTTGGCCGCCCTAGGAAAATTCTCTAGATCTTTAATCGCAAATTTTGATCAATCACTTAGTAAAACCGTTGGCAAAATAATGGAGACGCCTAACGCTGATGTAATGGATGCTGAAGAATTTGCAATGGGCAGCGCTATCGAAGCCCTTGAAGTCTTTGAGAAAGCACCACGAGATAACTTCTCTGAAGTTGGTTATGAAAGAATCTTAAAATTTTCTACTGAGTTACGTGAATTGCGTAGATATTTAACTGGTTCAATCACTGATGCAATTATGGAGGCCGAGCGCTTCCTATTTTTGGATACCGAAGTCATGGTTCGAGATGGCTTCGCCCAAGGCCGTAAGCACCTAGATGCCTTCTTGGATGAAGCTGCAAAGTTTGCGCGAAATGGTGGAACTATCTCAACTTTCCTAGAGTGGTTAAAAATTGCAGATTCAGAAGAGGGCGGTCTAAAGCCAGTATCAGTTGCTGCCAACAAGCATGCAGTTCAGATTCTGACAATTCATGCGGCTAAAGGTTCGGAGTGGGATTTTGTATCGGTTCCAGGTCTGGTTACCGAAAACTTCCCAAGTTCGGGCAAAAATTTAGATCTCTGGACTTCAAATTCAGCAGCGCTCCCAATTTCACTTCGTGGGGACGCGACTCAATTTGATGACTTTGAATTTCCATCAAATTCACCAAAGCATGTAGAAGTTCGTAAAGCTCTTGATGTTGTAAAGGAGTCGTGGAAGAAGCGCCGCGAAGAAGAAGAGTGGCGATTGGCTTACGTGGCATTCACCCGTGCAAAAATCAATTTACTCGCTACTGCATCTTGGTTTGGTAATGGCATGGACTCAGTGGATGCCAGTTCGCTCTATAACTTAGTTGAAGCAGTCGTCGATTCGGGAGATTCTGGAGATTTGAAGAATAAGATCTTTGAAATGGCTAAACCCACTTCCGAGAATCCAACTCGAACAAATCCTAGAACTGGAATCTGGCCAGCAAAATCTCCCCGCTCTGAACTAATACGTGAAAGCGCAGATTTTGTCGCGAAAAGTTCTATCTTCGCAACGCCTCAAGATTTATTAGGCGCAGCAAAAACTCCAGAGGAAATTGAATTCGCAAATGATGCAATTGCCTTAATCGCTGAAGCTGGGATGCGAAAAGCAAATCTTCAGGTAAAGCTTCCCACTCGAATGTCTGTTTCAACTTTAGTAAACCTTGCCGAAGATCCAGATTCACTGGCTTTAAATATTAGACGACCAATGCCAAATCACATCGATAAATATGCGAGAAGAGGAACTGCATTCCATCTTTGGATTGAGGCACAATATAAGGACCCACAAGTTTTGGATGAAGATGATTTGTATGAAGTGGCAGCAAGCCAAAACAATCCAGATGAGATACCGCTCGAAGATTTGAAAGCTAGGTGGTTGGAAAGTGATTGGGCTAAACGCGATCCGGCGCCCGGTGGAATTGAAGTGCCATTCGAAACTGTGCTCGGTGGGGTCTTATTGCGAGGCCGAATTGATGCGGTCTATGAGAGCAATGGGCGCTATGAAGTAGTTGATTGGAAGACGGGCAAAAATAAGAGCGGAGCTGACTTAGCAGCAGCCGCAATTCAATTAGCGATGTATCGCCTGGCTTACTCAAAGTTATTTGGAATCAAGATTGAAAATATCAGCGCAGCATTTCATTATGTTGGCTCAAATGAAACTGTGCGGCCAGCTGATTTATTGAATGAAAATCAATTAATTTCAATAGTTACCGGCAAGTGATCGCTAATCTCACTTTTTAAATAGATTGGTCGAACCAGGCTTTTCTCTACTTCACTTACCGCGAAGTTATCGCTGAGAATATAATCAAATTGAATTTTAGGTTGCCAGGCCGGATAGCTGGACATTGAAACTAGAGATTTCCATTTAGAGAACTTGACCGGCAAATTAAATGGCAAATTCAAATCTCCGAGCAAGATATGTTTTCCGGGCATTTTTGCTAGCCACCGTTTGACTCGCCAGAGCTGGTAAAGATTTACAAGAGGAACAAATGAGAGATGCATATTTGCTACGGTAAAACCATTTTCTAATTGTGCCGCTACTGCATATCTGGGTTCATCCTTGACATAGATTAATTTGATTTTAGCTCTGGCCTTAGGCCCAGCAGATACATCAGGAAATGCCAGTGGTAAGCCAACCGGAGATTTTCCTAAAGCTAAAACTTCCCACTTAAGAACTGGAATATTTGTGATTAAACCTATGCCATATGCGGGCGGATTATCGCTATGTGATGTTATGGCCCCAGAGATGCTGGTTGAATTTGAATTAGTAATCAAAATCGCTTCGTCCCTCCGAACTCTCCGCCACTTAAATCCCGGAGTTCCGATAACACAGCGCACGAAAGCAAAATGCTTGGCGCTAAGTTGACTTGCTAAGTCAGCAACTTGGAAAATTTGATCTGAGCGATCTTGAAAGGCATCGACCTCTTGAACGCCGATTACGAAATCGCTATTTCTAACGTCAAAGACATCAGCTACCGCCCGCAAAGTTTCAGCTCCTTGGCCATGTAACAAGTTCCAGGAAGATATTCGCACTTACGCATTTTATAAGGGATTTTCGCCTGGAGTTGCCTGCCCTAGTAAGGTCGACCGGTGAATGTTTTGAAGCTGCCATTAGCCAGCGAAGCAGTAGATCGCTCAGGTGAACTTCGGCTAAAACCGGATGAACTCTCTAGGCTCTGGAAAGACGCCCGCATTCTCCACTTCGCCTCAGGAAAATTTCGAGTAACCCAAAATTATCAATTGGATTATCAGAGTGCAGCTCAGATTGCCCAACACCGTAATGAAAAGGAATTTGCATACGGCGAAGAGTTATTTCTTGGAATAGATAATGGCATTTCGTACTTTGCTTGGTGCAGTAATGCTCTGGATTTTGAAAGTTTTGAGACACTTGAAAATTATCAAACTCTTAGAACGTTGGGAGATTTCCTATCGCAACTCGAAATGGGTCTTGCTATTCACTCCCAAGCTATAGCTAATTGGCATCACACGCATCAATTTTGTGCCAGATGTGGTGCGCCAACTTTAAGTGCAAATGGTGGGTCACTTCGCAAATGTTCATCTGATGGTTCAGAGCATTATCCAAGAACAGATGGTGCGGTTATAGTTTTAGTGAAAGATGAGAAAGATCGCGTCTTGCTTGGCCGTCAAAAAATCTGGCCCGAAAAAAGGTTTTCGTGTTTTGCAGGATTTGTTGAACCAGGCGAGTCTTTTGAGCAGACTGTATTACGAGAAGTATTTGAAGAATCTGGAATCAAAGTTGATGAGATTACCTATCTTGGTTCGCAGCCGTGGCCGTTTCCGGCATCGATAATGATCTCATTCTCAGCGTTAGCGACTAATCCAGCAGCAGCGAAAGCCGATGGCGAAGAAATTGAAGAAATTCTCTGGCTTACTCGCGAAGAAATGCGTGAGGCGATTGCAAATCAATCGCTAACGCTTCCACCAGGCATGAGCGTTGCTCGCAAGATGATTGAATTTTGGTATGAGAAAAAAGGCGCAGATGTTCGAGATTTGATAGGAAAGTAGATGCCGGCAGCAAGCGTTGATCAGATACTTGAAGCCCTAGATCCAGAACAACGCGAAGTTGTTACTGCAGTTCGTGGGCCAGTCTGCGTAATTGCTGGCGCCGGAACTGGAAAGACTCGGGTTATTACACATCGAATTGCCTATGCAATTGCTATTGGCGTTACGGATCCAAGTAAAACACTGGCGCTGACCTTCACGGCGCGCGCAGCTGGTGAAATGCGAGCGAGATTGCGTGGCCTTGGAATTCCAAATGCATCGGCTAGAACTTTTCACTCAGCTGCAATAAAACAATTAATGTATTTCTGGCCATATGCCTTTGGTGGCTCCTTTCCTTCGTTGCTGACAATGAAGTCAGGTGCGATCGCAGAAGCTTTAAATCGCACGGACTCTTCACTCACTCCACAAACTTCGACTCTGCGAGAAATCGCGAGCGAGATTGAATGGGCAAAAGTCTTAGAGATTTCTCCTGATGAATATGTCGAGTCTGCTCTTGGTGCGGGACGAACGCTACGAATTCCAAATAACAAACCTGACAAATCTA
The DNA here is from genome assembly GCA_037622205.1 of Actinomycetes bacterium. Classification (GTDB taxonomy): domain Bacteria; phylum Actinomycetota; class Actinomycetes; order Nanopelagicales; family Nanopelagicaceae; genus AAA044-D11. Next base: position 33,109 of record JASJJZ010000070.1, on the reverse strand, counting down.
ATTTTGAAGATATTTCAAAGGTTTATCAATCATATGAAACGCTAAAACAACAAGAGCGTGCAATTGATTTTGAAGATGTTCTCTTATTGACAGTTGGGATGCTGGAAGAAGATCGTGATGTTCGAGAACGAGTTCGCGATCAATATCGGTATTTTACAGTTGATGAATATCAAGATGTATCGCCCCTGCAACAAAGATTGCTAAATTTATGGCTCGGCAATAGGGATGACATTTGTGTTGTAGGAGATGCGGCACAGACAATTTACTCTTTTGCTGGTGCAAGTTCATCATTTCTACTTGGCTTCACAAAACGTTTTCCAAACGCCCAAGTAATCAGATTATCCCGCGGCTATCGTTCAACTCCAGAAATTATTGGAACTGCCAATGCAATTTTGCGTCAAGGCGGAATGATTGGTGAACACGGTCACGAGCTTGCATCGATGAATGAGCACGGCGCTAAACCAGAGATAGCAAAATTTGATACGAATGCGGGAGAAGCAAATTACATTGCGAAGAAGATTTCAGAGCTGCGGGCGAAATCTGGCGAACATGTTGAAGTTGCCATCTTGACTCGAACCAATGCTCAATTAGATATTTTTGAACGCGAACTTCGCAGCGCAGGTATTGACTCCCAGATTAAGAGTTCAGAAAAGTTCTTTGAACGAGTAGATGTCAGAGATGCGATGCGAGTTATTCGAAGTGCATCTGTCCTGCCAACTGAAGGTGGGAATTGGTATGACGACTTGGTCGCAGTCCTACGCCCCTTTGGTGACACCGACTATGTGCACGCATTTCTGGCGCTGGCAAAAGCCATGCAGGAGGATGCCACCACAGCTGCCACCACAGCTGGAAGCTCACTGACCCTGCGCACCTACCTTCGCGAACTCGAAGATCGCGCCGAACAGAACAATCCGCCCACACTTCCTGGCGTTGTGCTCTCTACTTTGCATGCTGCCAAAGGTTTGGAATGGGACCATGTTTTCTTAGCAGGAGTCAGCGATGGAATTTTGCCGATGGGCAACGATGTCGAAGAGGAGCGGAGACTTTTCTATGTGGGCCTCACTCGGGCGAAGAGCGAATTGCATCTCTCTTATTCGGGGGCTCCAAGCCCATTCCTAAGTGGCATCCTTTAATTTAATTAACTTGCATCCGGGATGTGGCCTGGGTTACCCTTCTCCACATGTCACAACAACTCGCATTAATTGCCGGCGCACGCAGTAATTCGGCTGCGTCTTTTGTTGTGGTTTCAGCTACAAATAAGCCATCAACACATAAGCATTTTGCCTTCGCTGCCACCTATGCAGCCTATGCAAAGCGCGGATCCTGGAGCTCTATCGGCTAACCGATAGTCAAAAGCCCCAGGGCCGCAAATCCTTTCAAAGGATTCGCGGCCCTTTTGCTTTTCTACCAGCCGCCAAAATTCCAAGGAATTTATCCATCCGGATAACAAAACCAACCCAAATAACCAGACCAGACCAATCAGACCAAGAGAAAGCCAAACCTAGAAAAGACGGAGGTGAGAACAGTGACTGTTCTCTTCAGCGAATTATTAATACCGGGATGGGCCGAGGGCCCAGATGCAAAGATTGGCGTTACTGCATTTGCAGATAGCGCAACGAAGCTTCCCTGCCATTCGGCAGACCCAGAGACCTTCTTCGCAGAAAACCAAGCCGGAATTTCCTATGCCAAGGCTCTATGCGGTGAATGTCCAATGCGAGCCAAGTGCCTAGAGGGCGCAATCTCTCGTGCTGAACCTTGTGGAATTTGGGGCGGCGAATTGTTTGAAGATGGCAAGGTTATTCAAGCAAAGCGCAGCGCAGGTCGGCCACGCATTAATCCCTTAATAGCGTTAGGCGCGGAGGCCAGCGAAAAACAGACCCAGCTAGCTAGCTAATTAATATCCGTTCTCTACTAATTAATATCCGTTCTCTACTAATCAGATCCGTTCTCTACTAATCAGATAAGACGCTGGCAGCCACAAGAAATATGTGGTTGCCAGTATCTATATCCGAGAGCTTCATCAGCGGATGAAATCGAATTAAGTGGATCGAATAGGTTGATGGCCAAGGTTGCTCCGATCAGCTTTGTTGCGCAACTAGAATCTAGTGAGGTGCAATATTGAATTACAAGCGTTGCCAGCAATCCAGTCAGTAGCGCAACTTGGGCGGAAGGAAGTTCTAAACCCTTACCTTCACCACAATCTAGAGCTGCCAATAATTCAAATGAATTGTGATGTGGAAATAGCTCTGCACGCCAGAGATTTAAACAATTAAGGCAAGGAGTTTTTCCAGGTAAAACAATTGGGCCAATAATAATTTTGCCCTCAATCAGATTTGAAATCGGTAGATGCGGAATAGCTTCACTTAACCAGCGCTGCATGGTTTCTTGCGGAATAGCTTCGGTAGAAATTATGAAATCTGGCCGCGCTGGAAATTCCAGATTATCAGCCGTAAATAACCGAGAATTTCGCGCTAAGTCGGCGAGAACCGAGGCTTTTGCAAGCCCAACATCACTGCCGCGTATTGCAAGCCCACAAACCTCATCCGGCTCAATTTGAAGTGACGAATCAAGGGTCGTCGAGCTTGTTCGGTCGGTAAGTTTGATCAAATTAAACCCGCTTGCCTGCAATACCGCAAAGAGCGATAGGGCTAAGCGATTTCGGCCATAGATCATTATCGAAAAATTACGCCGCCTGCCAATCAATATTTCTGCATTTTTTTCAGCGCTAACCTCAGGATGCCAGCTATACAAATTCTCTTCGGCACGCATTCGATTGAAGGAATTTACTAAATTAACTGGCAATAAATCAGGTTTGGTGATTTTATCTTTAATTCTCTTATTTTTAAGCAGTTGCCTCGGTATCGGTGAAGTTCGAAATTCAATTAAAGAGGCGCTATTCAAGAGTTGTAAAATATTTAATATGGCGTCGAATTCGAGATTATTGAGAGATTCATCCTGCTTAGAACTCATTATTCTCATGATATTTTGCAATGACTCACTTCCATCAAGCAGCTGCAGGAGCTCATTGGCAATTTCGAATTTCAACTCAATTCCACGGTTACTAAATCCCACATAAATGTCACTACAGTTCTGGCCAGCCACTTTGAAAAAATTTACGCCTGGGCGCAATACCGGATATCGCGCAGGGTCAGAGAGAGTTATGGATTTGAGGGTCACATCTGCGAGTATTTAGCAGTTGCAGCAGAGGCGGATTAATTGCGAAGAATTTTGTGGAGACAGTCCCAAAATTTCACCTGCCGGTAGATTTATGCTCATCAGATAGAAAACGCCCCCACACTTTCGTGAAGGGGCGTTTTAATTATCTTGATTTTGATTTGGTGTTAATTAAGCCTTACCAAGAATACGGTTAACTTTTGTTCCGCATACTGGGCAGATGCCTTGTGCCATTCGGCGACCAGACTCAGAGACTTTAACGTGGCCTTCGAAAGCACGCTTCTCTTTGCACTTAACGCAATAGGCTTCACCTTTATATTCTTCAGCCATTATGACCCTCCAATCGCCGCACTCTCAAAAGCTCGGGGAGATCCCAAACCCTGCGTGCGTGTGCGCTCACCATACCCCCGAACACGCTCACAAGCGGGCATTTCAACTCAAAATTGGGGGTAACTCGAGTATTTCCTCTGGTGAACCCGCAGATCCCGCCTCATATCCCTCTAAAAAGGCCTCAGCCCGCTCTTTCTCGGGATATCTGGCGAGAAGTTCATGAAAGTCATCACCATGCCCAGCTATGCGAAGGTGAATCAATTCATGAAACAAGACATATCGAAGGGCATAGTCGGGAGCGGTGTTGAGCCGCTCTGAAATTCTTATCGTTTTATCCACGGTGGTGCATGAACCCCAGCGCTCGCGCATTACCCGCCAGGTTACTGAAATCGGACGTTCGTAAAAGTCTGGCAAGAATTCGGCCAAGAGCAGATCACTTAACTCTAGTAAGGAGCTATCGCTCTTTCGCAGGCGATTCTCCCGCTTCAATACCAGATCGATCATCTCTGGAATTACTTCAAACTCTTGACGCCTGCTTAGCCGATCAGGAATGTGTATTTCAATAACACCATTTTGACGGAAGGCATGAAGCGTTCGCTTGCGTCTTGAACTTCGGATCACCCTAAATTCGGGGAGCCTGGAAAGTAGCTCCTGCTCTTCTTTCTTGATTGATTTTTTAGGTAGGAGAGCGGGCATATTGGGAAAGATATCGGCAAAAATTTCGCCTTGAGTAAAGTTTTCCACGGGCCCTACGGCCTTATTACTGCCGGTATCCAAATTGGTATCCAAATTGGTATCCAAATTTATATCGGGGCCGCCAGGAATTTGTGGGCACATCTTTGAACTCGCCTCCGTTATCCCCAGAACTCAATGAGTTATCAACTGCTTATACACAAGTTTATCAACAGACCCGCAGAATGGCCCGGTTTACTTTAACGTTTTAGCCAACTCTTTGAATTTTATGAATTATTGTGAGAAATTCTCAAAATAAATTAGATTAATTTGGAAAGACTGCAAACTCTAAACTTTTACTTTAAAAATCCAGAAATACTTGGCGTTGCTTGGCCTTAATGAGTTGATTATGGCTAGTAATTACCTTAAGTTTCAGGCACGAAGTTCTCGGATAACCGTTCATTGTTTGCAAGGGGAAGGCAAACAAAGAATTGTGCGCCCGGGGACTTCGCTTTTTTCTGTAGATTATTCTGCCGCTTCTTTTACGGCGAACTTAAGTCAGCTCTGAATATTTAAAGTAGCCCCGAGAGGTCATCGGGAACGATGGTGCTAGTTAAAAATTTAACCACATCTGCAAGATCTTGCGATCTAGGTAAAAGCGCAGGATCTTCCCAGCGTTGATCGCGTTCGGCTAACCCAATTTCATTCTCAACTTCAAACCAGAAGAGTGAACATTCACGCATTTTTCTTGGTGAAACTTCTAGCCCAAGAAGTGTTGCAAATAATTGTTGAGTTGGAGATTTTGTTGCCCGACCCCTACGCAGGGTTTCGCTAAGCGCGGGATATGACGGAAGGCGATCTCCTACAGCTTTTGTTGAAACATAATCAATCCAACCTTCGATAAGCGCCAAGATCATCTCTAACTTTTCAAGGGCCGCATCCTGCGACGGACTCTGTTCTGGTTTAAAAAGTCCAGCAGATATTGCTGTTGAAATTGATTCTGGATTATTTATATCTAATTCGCCAGTTTCTAGCGCACGTTCTGCCTGCTCCTGAATCGAATCAATATCAATTTTTATCCCAGCGCCATATGCAGTAATTGCATCTTGGATATATTTTGATAACCACGGAGAATGTGAGAATAATCGTGATGCTGCTGCTTCGCGAACCGCAAGAAAAATGCGGACTTCATCGATTGGGATATCTAAACCAGCTGCCCAATTAGAAATATTCTCTGGAATCAATCTGGCCTCGCTGGCTCCAAAAAGTGGAATCGCAACGTCATTAGAGCCTGTAATTGATACCGCAAGTTGTCCGATTGAGGTTCCAAGCTGGTTAGCAATCAGTGATCCCATAAAGGCCCGCATGATTGGGGCAACCGCCGCAAGCCCTTGCTCTGCATCTATTCCATCTACGCCGGCTATTCCGGCTATTCCAGCTATGTCGGTTAGCGGGGTCTGCTTCAAAACCGTTGTTAAGGCATTTGCCATTCCATCGGCTAGCGGTTCAATCATCATTGCCCAATTGGAAACGGATGCATCCAACCAATCGCGCCGACTCCATGCCGGAAGATTTGACCTGGAAAGCGCTGGGAAATTTGTTGCTTCATCCAGCCAAGTATTAGCAATATCTAATGCAACTTGGGAATCGGCAACATCTTGCGAACCGATCGGACGATCACCTTGACTAGAGATAAATTTTCTTGCGACATCTCGCAGGACATCTGGTGAAATAAGTGGACCAACCGAACCTGCGCTATTTGCCGCAGCGAAGAGAGTTTGTGGATTTAATCCAAAGCTTGAAAGTTGAGCAAAGAGCTCGTTGAAATCCGGGAGGTTATTTTCATTTGAATTTGGATCATCAGGGTCTCCTGGCCCAAAACCAAAGTTACTATTCATTGCCTCGCCCCCTTCCAGATTAATATCCAATTAATTAATATTCCACCAAGATTTTACTTGTTCCACCAAGATATTTAGTAGATTTACAAGTATATGTAAGGTAACCAAAGCCAGTTAAAGTTTCTTCCCCATTTAGTGCAATTTCTCTTAATTTTTCCTGATAACTTCAAGCTGGCTTGTAGGCCCTTAAGGCGAAATTGTCGGCTTAAGTTGTTAAAGTAACCTCTTCATTCAAGAAATGATCTGGGTATCCGGAATTTACTAATTTGGGGGTAAGAAAAGTGCAGGGGATTCATGCCGCCGCGGCTTCTAGTAGCCCAGCATTTGCTGCCCTTATTTGGTGGCTGGTCCCGTTCTTTGCAGTCCTGGGCGCAATCATTTATGTCACCTGGGTCGCCAAGTTCAAAGATAAATATGCAAACGAGACGAATCGTTCGGTAACTAAATTCCAAAGTTTCCAAGACAGTTTTCGCGATGACACGACACTCAATCCCTAAATATCTATCAAAACCCAAACTCTATTTTCTGCTTCTGGTATTTCTCTTTGCACTTTTAGTCCCAGCGCCATTTGCAATTATTTCTCCAGGGCCGGTTACTGACCTTTTGAGCAAGGGCATCAAAATTAGTGATGCCGTAACCAAAAGCCAAGGCTCCGCACCCTCGGGAAAGCTTTATTCGCTCTCGGTTTATGTATCTAATCCAGACAGTCGGCCACTGGGAGTGATGGTTTTAGAAGCGTGGTTAAGTGGCGATTCTGTTGTCTTGCCAAGTGAGGTTGTTTATAAAGAGGGCGAAACAACGAAAACAGCTAATGCTCAAGGTGCCAAAGAGATGCTTAAGTCTGAAGAGACTGCAGCAATTGCTGCTGCTAATTTTCTTAAAAATCTTCAGCCAGATAAGCCACTAAATTGGAAAATTTCTGACATTAAGTTTGTGATGAAGAGAGTTGGCGGGCCAAGTGCAGGTCTCGCATTTTCACTCGCAATAATTTCCAGGCTTTCAAATCCGGAATTAATTTCTGGAAGAAATATTGCAGTTACTGGAACCATAAATCAAAGTGGCAGAGTTGGAAGTATTGGGGGAATCGATCAAAAACTGATTGCGGCGCAAAATGCGGGTGCGACTATTGCGGTCATTCCTAGAGCCAATTGTCGAAATATAACGTTTACTGAGAATGGCTTACAAATAATCGCCGTAACTAGCCTTAGTGAAGCATTTCACGGATTAATTGACCCGAAAATTGCTCAAAATATGGAATGCCCCGCCTGATTTTCGAAACATTTTAAATAAATGGGTTTGCCCCATTTTTCGCACTAGGTAGAGTATGGACATGAGTTCATTTCAATTTCCCGGCAATCCCTTCTCTGGTTCACCTAGACCCCAAAATCCAATGCGACCAAAACGTCCAGGACCGCTAGCCCTTACCGCAATTGCTCTGGTAATTCTGGGCTCAGTTTTGGTAGGCCTAAGTGGCTTCTATGCCGATTTTCTCTGGTTTCGCTCTGTTGATTTTCAATCTGTCTGGAGCACAGTTCTTGTAACGAAAGCTTCACTATTTGTTTTCTTCGGACTCATCACTTCGATATTCATAACAACAAACGTTTATTTAGCTTATAGAAGTCGACCACTTTATGCGCCGGTTTCAATCGAAGCCGATAATTTAGAGAGATACCGCGGCCAACTAGAACCAATCCGTCGCTGGGTATTGCTTGCCGTCGCACTTGGTTTCTTCTATTTCTCCGGAACTTCGGGAGTTGCGCTCTGGGAAAAGTGGTTGCAATATAAGAACTCAACCCCCTTTGGAGTAACAGATACTCAATTTGGTCTAGATATTTCATTCTTCGTATTTAAATTACCGTTTTATGAAGCACTTATAGCTTGGGCAATTTCTACCCTTGTCCTAACTATTATCGCGAGTGCTGCTGTTCATTACCTCTACAGCGGAATTAGATTACAAGTCGCTGAAGATAAAACTACGGTTGCAGCTCGTGTTCAACTTTCAGTATTGCTTGGAATTTTAGTTTTGATTAAGGCCGTTGCATATTGGTTTGATCGTTACGCCCTTGCGCTAAAAGAGGGAAGGCTAATTACCGGCCTTTCTTACACAGATGTAAATGCGCTCCTGCCTGCTAAGGCGATTTTGGCTGGGATTTCATTAATCTGCGCACTTCTCTTCTTCGCAAATATTATTCGCCGCTCTTGGGTTCTGCCTGCAGCCGGCGTAAGTCTCCTAGTTATTTCCTCAGTTTTAATCGCTGGCGTATATCCTGCTGCGATTCAACAATTTCAAGTCAAGCCAAGTGAATCTTCAAAAGAAGCACCATATATTCAGCGTAACATTGAAGCTACTCGTGCCGCCTATGGCTTAAGCGATGTCAAGGTAACGGATTATCAGGCGACGATTGCAACATCTGCTGGTCAATTAAAAAATGACGAAGCTACTATTTCAAATATCCGACTGTTAGATCCAAGTGTTGTCCCATCAACATTTCGCCAACTTCAACAGATAAAGCCTTATTACAGCTTCGCTGATTCTCTCGATGTTGATAGATACACAATCGATGGGGCAAAGCGTGATTCAGTAGTTGCGGTTCGCGAATTAAATGTTGAAGGTAATCCTGCTCGAAATTGGATTAACGATCACTTGGTATATACCCACGGCTTTGGATTCGTTGCTGCACTAGGAAACACAATTGATGCAGATGGAAAACCACAATTTAGTGTTGGTGACATTCCACCTACCTCTGGCCTTGGAGAATTTCAGCCACGGATTTATTTCGGTGAGAACGTTCCAGATTACTCAATTATTGGTGGCGTTAAAGGCGGAAGCCCAGCTGAACTTGATTACCCAGATGATAAATCTGCAAATGGTCAGAAAAACTATACCTATACCGGTGACGGTGGCGTCCCAATGGGATCTATGTTTACACGTCTACTTTTTGCAATCAAATATCAAGAACAACGAATCTTGCTATCAAACTTAATTAACTCGAATTCCAAAATACTTTTCGATCGCGATCCAACTGTGCGAGTTTCAAAGGTTGCGCCCTGGTTGACACTTGACGGAAATATTTATCCTGCAGTTGTCGATGGCCGTATTTTGTGGATAGTTGATGGCTATACAACTAGCAACGGTTATCCATATTCGAAGAAGACGAACTTGGCTGAAGCTACAACTAACTCAGTTTCAACAAGTTCACTTGCGGTTGCTTCACTTGAAAATAGAAATGTGAGCTACATCCGAAATTCAGTAAAGGCTACAGTTGATGCCTACGATGGAACCGTCAAGCTCTACCAGTGGGACACTAAAGATCCAGTTCTTGCTACCTGGAGCAAGTCATTCCCCGGAACTGTGACACCAAAGAGCGCTATGTCGAAGTCATTGCTTGAACACATCCGCTATCCAGAAGATTTATTTGGAGTCCAACGCGAAGTTTTAAGCACGTACCACGTTAAAACAGCTGATGCATTTTATGGTGGTCAAGATTTCTGGCGAGTTCCAACAGACCCATCTTCATTGGGTGCAAATGCCGGGATTCAACCACCTTATTACATGACACTTAAATTGCCTGGCGAAGAGAAAGCTGCATTTTCACTTACAACTTCATTTGTTCCACGTGGAAATCGCCAGAACCTAACTGCGTTTGCAGTTGTTAATTCTGACAATGGCCCGGATTATGGAAAAATTTCGGTACTACAACTGCCACGTTCAACCAATATTTCTGGTCCTTCACAAGTTGCATCTAACTTTGAAGCAAAGCCAGAAGTTGCTCAAGCGCTCTCGTTATTGCGCCAAGGTGGATCTGATGTCGTTCTTGGTAATCTCCTGACTCTTCCCGTAGGTGGCGGATTGCTTTACGTCCAACCAGTCTATGTACGTGCGACTGCTAACAATTCTGCTTACCCATTATTACAAAAAGTGCTGGTCTCATTTGGTGATGTAATCGGATTTGATAACACACTAAAGGGTGCACTCGATCAAGTATTTGGTGGAAATTCTGGAACTGTTTTAAATAACACATCACAATCGAATTCCGATGGCACTACAACAGTAAGCAGTGCCTTAGTGGCTGCACTCGCAAGTGCGCAATCGGCGCTGGCAGATTCACAAGCTGCACTGCAGAAGGGTGATTTCGCTGCATATGGCAAGGCACAGGATCGTTTGAAAGCTGCCATTGCTGCCGCAGTTTCTGCACAAAAGTAATTGCCTAAAAGTAATTTGGGTAATTAAACCTTTCGGCATAAGATTGCCGAACCGACGCGGGGTGGAGCAGCTCGGTAGCTCGCTGGGCTCATAACCCAGAGGTCATAGGTTCAAATCCTGTCCCCGCTACCAATCAATACCAGTCGATGGCTTACGGAGAAAACACCGTAGGCCAGACCATCAATGGCTAGAACAAAAACACTTTCGCCGGCAGCATGTGCGCTTTCAACTTGATTAGATATTTCAATCGGGAATTTAGCAGTGGCCTTTGCCATCGCAACACTTGGTCCAAAGAGCGCAGTTCTAGATTTTCCATTCAAAATTATCCGAGCAGCTATTCCTTGAATCGCTGATTGGTTCCATTGGGTAAAGGCAATCGGTGTTACACCTTTCGCTTCTAGATATTTAGCAATCGCAGCCATTGCCTTATGTTGATCTGTGGGGTTCTCCGCCATTTTTGTTAAATAATCTCGCAATCCAATAATTAAAGTCAACGCCACTGTTCGAAGAACTGATTGCTCGAAGTAGGTATCAGGATCGCTCTTGTATGGGTTAGTTTCAATAATCTCATTTTCAATTTCAAATATCTCTTCATATTGAGGTTCGGTTTTTACAAGCTGTTCACCAGCTCTTGAATTTCGAATTGTTAATCCAAAATTGATTAAGAGGACGGAGAGAAGAAATACCGTAAAACCTACTAATACAAAAAATATCTGTTGCACTTGCACGGCAGTTAGATTTAGGCCGGCAATTTCTAAGGGACCCAGCTCATTAAATTTCATTTACGAAGCTTTCATGAAGTAGGCCATTGCTTGATATTGCACTCTTGCCATGAGGGCCATCAAGACCATCAATATTTGTAAATCTTCCACCAGCTTCGCGAATGATTACATCTAGAGCTGCCATATCCCAGAGTGAGAGCGCTGGTTCGACGGCAATATCCACTGCACCTTCTGCAACCAACATGTGTGACCAGAAATCTCCGTGGCCACGAGTTCGCCAAACTTTCTCTTGCAGCGCGATAAATTTTTCTTTTCGCTTATCCCAACCGATGAGATCCGAGTAAGAAATAGAAGCGTCGGTTAACTTTGAAACTTTTGAGACTTTAAGCGCCGAAATCTCTCCGGAATTCACCCCAGAATTGAATTGCGTCTTACCGCCCAGCCCTTTCGCAGCCCACCAACGTCTTGCAAGTGCTGGTGCGCTTACAACTCCAACTACTACTTCACCGGCAGGATCAATAAGGCCAATTAAAGTCGCCCAAGTAGGTACGCCACGTAAGTAATTTTTAGTTCCATCAATTGGATCTATTACCCAGTAATACTTACCAGCTAGTGAATCCGGGCTGCCAAACTCTTCGCCAACAACTAAATCACCTTCTCGAATTTTTGAGATCTCAATTCTGATTGCGTTTTCAACTGCTTTATCTGCATCCGTTACTGGGGATAAATCAGGCTTGGTTTCGATTATCAAATCAAGTGCTTGGTAACGCTTTAATGAAATCTCGTCAGCGATATCTGCCAGGCGAAGTGCGAGTTCTAAATCAGATTTCAAATCATGGGCGCGCAGCGACATGCAGGAATCCTACTCCACACCTTCTTGCTAAGCCTTAAGTAGGCGACGCAAGCTCTCTAACCTTGATTTACTTACATCATCTAGAGTCCAAGAATTCAGTGCACAACTATCCTCATTATGCGAGCAATTCTTCGGACAGTGTTCAATTGCTTCGCTAAATTCACTGAATGCAGAAATTACGCGTTTGCTATCTACATGGGCGACACCGAAAGATCTAACTCCCGGAGTATCAATAATCCAGCCAGGATTTAGCGCAAGCGCTATTGCTGATGAAGATGTGTGGCGGCCCCGTCCCGTTGCATCGTTTACAGAACCAGTCGCGCGATCGGCGCTCTCAACTAGAGCATTCACTAAAGTTGATTTTCCGACTCCGGAATGACCGAGTAAAACTGTGCACTTTCCAGCGAGAACGCTCCGGATTTCATCGAGTTCGCTACCTTTTTGTTTCCTAATTTGGGTCTTTATGATTCTAATATTTAAATCTTTATAAGCTTCTAAGAATGCGTTGCCATCAGATAAATCGCATTTAGTCATAATGATTATTGGCGTTATAGCTTGGTCATAAGCAACGACAAGTGCACGATCAACAAATCCATGACGTGGCTCTGGATTTTCCGACGCGATAACTATTGCCATTTGATCCACATTTGCAACAATCATGCGCTCCAGTTCAGCGTCATCATCGACCGTACGGGTTAGCGCATTTTTGCGTTCAGCAACGGTAACAATTCGGGCCAAAGTTCCACCATCACCTGAAATATCACCAACTAATCCAACGGTGTCACCAACGACTACGGATGTCTTACCAATCTCACGAGATTTCATTGCAGTGATTACGTTATTGCTAGTGCCGCTAGTGCCGCTAGTGCCGCTAGTGCCGCTATCAAGTAAGCAAGTCACTCGACCGCGATCAACTGCGATTACAAAAGCAGTAGCTGCCTTTGAATAATCTGGTCGATCTTTTGTGCGGGGTCTAGTGCTTCTAGCTGGTCTGGAACGAACGTCATCTTCATCGAATTCACTGAAGTTACGTGGTTCAACCATTACTTATCTCCTAAATTTAAGCTTTTAGAATCAAGCATCTGGTGCCAGGCACCTGGAAAATCCGGAAGTGTTTTCTGCGTAGTTGCTATGTTCTCTACTTCAATGCCATCGATTGCAAGCCCAATAATTGCACCTGCTGTAGCTAATCGATGGTCATCATATGTCTGAAAAATTCCGCCGTGAAGTGGCGCAGGAGAAATATGTAGCGCACTCTCTTCTTCATCAACATCCCCGCCAAGAGCATTTAATTGCGCTGCAAGTGCGGCTAGCCGATCAGTTTCATGAAGGCGAAGGTGTCCAATTCCACGTAGCGATGATGGTGAATCGCCAAGCGCTGCAACAGCAGCAATCGAAGGTGTTAACTCTCCAACATCGTGAAGATCAATATCAATGCCATGAATTTTTCCAGTGCCAGATATTTTCAAATCATTTCCAACGAATTCTATTTTGGCGCCCATCTTGGTGAAGATATTTCTAAGTTGATCACCTGGTTGCGCCGTGCGCTTTGGCCAATTTGAGATAACAACTTCGCCACCACAGATCATCGCCGCCGCCATAAATGGTGCAGCGTTTGAAAGATCTGGCTCAATCACTAAATCTTGACCAGTTAAATCACCTGGTTCTACTCGCCATTCACGCCTCCCATCTTCATTAATTTTACTCTCGACACGCGCGCCGAATATCTTTAGCATTTCTACCGTCATTTCAATATGTGGCAACGATGGCAATGACATTCCAATATCTTTTATTGTGATTCCAGAACGGGTAGCTGCTCCTATTAGTAATAAGGCCGAGATAAATTGGCTAGAAGAAGAGGCATCAATCTCTAAAACGCCGCCCGCTATTTCGCCACTTCCATTAATAGTCAGGGGGAGTGAATATCTATCGCCATGTTCAATCGTTACGCCGAGCTCTTCAAGAGCGCTAATAACAGGTCCGACTGGTCGTTCGTGTGATCTAGCATCGCCATCAAAGTGAACTAAACCATTAGCTAGTGCTGCAACAGGTGGCAAGAAACGCATTACCGTTCCAGCATTTCCGACATCAACGTTCGCTGGACCAAAGAATTTTCCGGGAGTAATTTGCAAATCACCATTTGGCTCTTGGGTTATGCCGCAACCAATTGCCTTTAGTCCAGCAATCATTAGCGCGCTATCGCGCGAATGTAATGGCTTGCGGAGAGTTGAAGGTGTTTTTGCAAGAGCGGCCAAAATAAGTGCACGATTGGTTGCAGATTTTGAACCTGGAATTGTTATTGCAGCAGCGATCGGATTATCTCTTCGAAATGGCGCACGCCATAAATCATCGGCGCTAGCTCCAATTTTCTCGCTCACCACGCAAGCCTACCTCAGCAGGTATTCTTACCGTTATGTGCGGAAGATATGCCCTCGTTAAATCAGCGGGTGAATTGATTGAAGAATTTGAAATTACTCTAGGCGGCATAACTAGCGTAGGCATCATCACTCCACCACCTATGGATTGGAATATTGCACCAACTCGCGAAATATATGTCCTCCGAAATAGTACGAAAGATAATCACCGAGAATTAGCAACGCTCTCTTGGGGGATGATCGCACCATGGAGTAAAGATCGAAGCGAGGCAATTCGTTCGCAATCACAAGCGATTAATGCGCGAGGTGAAAGTGTTCACGAAAAACCAACATTTAGAAGTGCGTTCAAATCCAGACGTTGTCTGATACCGGCATCTGGATATTATGAGTGGGCAACAGAACTTGGAAAATATGAGAGCAAACAGCCATTTTTTATTCAATCCGAAGTAGGAAAGACTCTGGCCTTCGCCGGAATTTTCGATAGCTGGGTCGATCCCAGTGGCGAAATTTTTGAGAGCGCTTCAATTATCACAAGACCAGCAGTAAATTTCTTGGCAACAATTCATAATCGGATGCCAACATTTCTCCCAGTCGAACACTGGGACTCTTGGCTAGATCCAAAGTTAAATGTTATTGAGAAAGTGCGAGCACTCATGGAAATACCAGAACCCACAGCGGGCTTGCGGGCGTACCCGGTATCGACCCGTGTGAATGCCACTCGAAATAATGGCGCAGATTTGATTTCTGAAATCGACGTGAGCGTGCCGAATACCCTTTTCTAAGCGGGAATAAAAAGGAATCAGAATCCGTTTTATCCAATGCTTCGAGAAAGAAAGGAATTCATCTTGGCGGTAGCCTTATTCCCGATGACTTCGGAAATCGAGATTAAAACTCCGGCCCAATTATTGGCCACGGAGTCTGTTATCGAGCGAACAGCAAGGTTTGAGCGCGATGCCATGCAATACACAAATCAGTTGTATGCCGCAGCTCTTCGTTATACGAGAGATCCACATAATGCGCAGGATCTAGTTCAAGACACATATGCAAAAGCCTTTACCTCTTTCCATCAATTCGAACCAGGAACGAATTTAAAAGCTTGGCTATATCGAATTCTTACGACAACTTTTATCAATACTTATCGAAAAGATCAGCGCCGGCCACTTATCTCTGATGGTGAAGTTGAGGATTGGCAGTTAGCCGCGTCGGCAAGCCACACCAGCGATCAAGGAAAATCTGCTGAAGATGAAGTTCTAGAAAATTTACCTGATGGCGATGTCAAACGAGCTCTCCAAGAAATTCCAGAAGAGTTTAGGCTTGCAGTTTTTTATGCTGACGTTGAAGGCTATTCCTATAAGGAGATAGCAGAAATTTTAGGAATCCCTTCTGGAACTGTCATGTCGCGACTCCACCGTGGCCGCAAATTGCTGCGAACCCTACTTACTGATTACGCAAAAAATCGCGGGTTTGGAGGGTCTAATGGAGTGTAATGAAGTTATGCATGCGTTGATTCTCTTCATTGACAATGAGATTGAAGATACGATCCAAGTTCAAACTTTTCAGAGCCATTTTGAAGAATGTTTACAGTGTTTAACTGAAATGGAACACGAACGCCAAGTTTTGAGTCGAATGAAATCTTTATTGGCAGATGAGTGTTGCGAGCAGGCGCCAGCGGATTTACAGAACCGTATCGCTGCGCAGACCGCACTACTTGCTTCACAAATGTTTAGTCCAACACAAATAATTACGGAATATCGACGGACAGAAACTACCTTTAATGGCGAGACACACATCGAAATTGAAACGACTCACGAGATTAGACGTGATTTCCCGCTAAGTTAGCGGTTATGAATTCAGAGGCAGTATCTGGGAGTATTGGAATGGCTTCCCTCACTGTTCGTCCTGCAGATACTTCAGTAGCCCAAGCGCTAAATGATTTACCGATCTTGGCGACCCCAACGCTCATTAATATTTTTGAAGGGTCCTGCACGAGAGCACTTGCCGAACATCTAGGAGCAGGCGAGACTTCTATAACTTCGTATTTAGAAATTACTACTCATGCATCAGTTGGAGTAGGGATTGAGATTCGAGCAAACGCAACCTGCATTGAAATAGCAGGTTCTATCTGTAAATTTAGTATTGAAGTGCACCAAGGAACAAAATTGATTGCGAGTGGGATTATTAATAGAAAAATTGTTGATCGGGTTTCATTTGCCGCTCGAATCGCAGCCGAGTCCATTTCGCGCGAATAATTTTAAGAAATAAAAATGAGCCCACCCGAAGGTGAGCTCATCTCGGTGAATCTAATTTACAGATTTACTTCTTAGTTGCCCAGAAGATTTCTGCGATTTCATCAATCTTCGTGATTAATTTGTCAGCCACCGCAACATCATTTGAACCCTTGGTTCCGCCGGCACCAGCAAGCTTTGTTGCCTCGTTAAATAAGACATGAAGTTGTGGATAGGTCTCAAAGTGAGTTGGCTTGAAGTAGTCAGTCCATAGAACCCAGAGATGGTGCTTTACCAATTCAGAGCGCTCTTCTTTAATTGCAACTGCGCGAGATTTGAAATCTACATCAGTTGAAGCTGCATATTTCTCCATAGTTGCCTTAACTGAAAGCGCCTCAATCTTGGCCTGAGCTGGATCATAAACACCACAAGGTAGATCACAATGTGCATGCGCAATCGCTTCTGGCTTAAATATGTTCTTAAAATTTGCTGATTGTAAGTTCATAGTTTCCATTTCCTATCTTTAGCTGGGTCAATTTCTTGCTAATTTCTCGACAAGTGGTGCCATCTGGATTTACCGGATTTATGGTGCGACACTACTACGCCTATGGATACCTTGCATTTCAGTGTTGCGAAATTATTTAAGGCGGTAGAGCTCCGTGGGGATTCGATGTCGCCTAACTACAACGATGGTGATTGGCTACTTTTCCGCCTGCTCCCAGCAAAATCTAAGTCGGGATTAAACCCCAAAGCCCTGGTTGGCAAAGTCGTTCTAATCCAGCGCCAATCACAAGTTGGCAAGGACTTCTTGCAGGTTAAACGGGTTAACCAGATATCTAGCAAACCAAATACCGGCAACAAAAAAGAGGTTTGGGTTGAAGGTGACAATAAAGCGAAGTCAACTGATTCCAGAAGTTGGGGCGCAATTGATTCAAGTGAAGTAATCGGAAAACTTATCTTCCGCTATCGACGGGCTAAATTTTAATTAAAATTAATTATGCTAGCTGAGAGCTAACGGGAGAACGCTTCCGTCATTAGCGCGTTCTGCTCTTCTTCATGCAAATGGTGTGAACCAGTTGCTGGACTTGCAGTTGCGCGACGTGAAACACGGCGAAGAGTGCGACCTTCAAGGAATTCAGATGTTGTAAGTGCGACAAATGGCCATGGTCCTTGATTCGCTGGTTCATCTTGAACCCAAAGTAGATTTGCATTTGGATGCTTAGCTGCGACTTCAGCAAATTGTTCAGATGGGAATGGGTAAAGCTGTTCCAGACGAATTATTGCAGTCGAGCTTTCATCCAATTTCGCGCGTTCGGCAACTAGGTCGTGATAAATCTTTCCAGAACAGAAAATAACCCGGCTTGCATTTACAACTGTTGAGTCGTCAATTAGTGGTCTAAATGTTCCAGTTGTGAAATCTTGCATTCCAGATGCTGCTGCTTTTAACCGCAACATTGATTTTGGCTCAAATACGATAAGTGGGCGGCGCGCTGGATTCTTCATGTGCCAACGCAATAAGTGAAAATATGATGCCGGTGAAGATGGTTGAGCAACTGTCATATTTAATTCTGCGCAAAGCGCAAGAAAGCGCTCGATACGACCAGATGAATGATCTGGACCCTGACCTTCATAACCATGTGGGAGTAATAGAACAAGGGATGAACGCTCTCCCCACTTTTGAAGTGCGGAGGAAATGAATTCATCAATAATTGTTTGTGCGCCATTGGCAAAGTCTCCAAATTGCGCTTCCCACATTACAAGGGCATTTTCGCGCTCTACGGAGTAGCCATATTCAAAGCCCATTGCAGCATATTCTGACAATAATGAATCAACAACGAAGAATTGATTTTCATCTGAAATTAATGAACGAAGTGGTGTCCAATCAGAACCATTATTTTGATCCACAACGACCGCGTGACGATTACTAAAAGTTCCGCGCTTTACATCTTGTCCGGCGAGACGAATTGGGTGACCTTCTAATAAAAGTGAACCCATCGCGAGTAGTTCACCGGTCGACCAATCAACTGTGCCCTCATCCAACATCTGAACCCGTTTCGCAAGCTGCGGTGCCAATTTTATATGCGGAGTAAATCCCTCTGGAATCGCGCTCTGTGTTGCAACAATCTTTCGAAGGGTTGCCTCATCAACCGATGTGTTAACACTCTCTGGAGCTGGCGCAACTGGAACAACAATATTTTCATCATGTTCTGGCTCGCTGTTATGAACTGCGTTGTAGACCGCATCAAGCTGTGCTTGATAATCTTGTAATACTTCTTCTGCCTCTTCAACAGTAATATCACCGCGACCAATTAGCGCTTCGGTATAAAGCTTTCGCGTTGAGCGTTTGGCTTCAATCAATTTATACATAAGCGGCTGTGTGAAACTTGGTTCGTCGCCCTCATTGTGGCCGCGGCGACGATAGCAAACCATGTCGATTACAACATCTTTATTAAATGCTTGGCGATACTCGAAAGCGATGCGTGCGACGCGGACAACACTCTCTGGGTCATCGGCATTTACATGAAATACCGGTGCTTGAATCATTTTTGCGATATCTGTTGAGTAAGTTGATGAGCGCGCTGCATGAGGAGAGGTAGTGAAGCCAACCTGATTATTTACAACAACATGAATCGTGCCCCCCACTCGGTAACCCTTGAGTTGAGAGAGGTTTAGGGTTTCCGAAACCACGCCTTGACCAGCGAAAGCAGCATCGCCGTGCATCAAGATTGGCATAACATTGAAGACCTCTTTGATATTTGACTTATCTTGCTTAGCTCGCGTAATACCTTCTAATACTGGGTTTACGGCCTCTAGGTGTGAAGGGTTTGCTGCAAGATAAATCTTGGTTGTTGCACCAGATTCTGCAGTGAAAGTTCCGGCAGTTCCAAGATGATATTTCACATCGCCGGAACCATGAACTTGATTTTCCGCATAATGACCTTCGAACTCCTGGAAAATCTGGCCATATGACTTACCAGCAATATTTGCGAGAACATTTAGACGTCCACGGTGTGGCATCCCAACACAAACTTCTTCCAATCCACGATCTGCTGCCGCAGAAATAATTGCATCGAGTAGCGGAATCAAAGTTTCGCCACCTTCAAGCGAGAAGCGCTTCTGTCCGACATATTTTGTCTGTAAGAATGCTTCAAATGCTTCGGCGCTATTTAATTTACGCAGTATGCGAAGCTGTTCTTCGCGTGGCGTTCTTGGATAGCCAACTTCCACATATTCTTGAATCCAGGCCCGCTCTAGTGGGTTTTCGATATACATATATTCAACACCGATTGTGCGGCAGTATGAATCACGCAGAATTCCCAAGATTTTACGCAATTTCATAACTGGCTGGCCACCAAAGTCGCCGGTTGCAAATTCTCGATCTAAATCCCAGAGCGAAAGTCCGTGAGTAACAACATCCAAATCAGGATGTGAGCGTTGAACATATTTAAGTGGATCAATATCTGCCATTAAGTGGCCTGATGTGCGATAGGCGCTAATTAATTCTTGAACCCTTGCAGTTTTTCCAACATGAACTTCCTTGCTAAAGCGCATATCAACAACCCAGCGAATTGGAACGTATGGGATGCGCAGAGCTGCGAAAATTTCATCATAGAAACCATTTTCGCCAAGTAATAATTCATGAATTCGTTTTAAGAAATCACCTGACTGTGCACCTTGAATTATTCTGTGATCGTAGGTGCTAGTTAAAGTTATGATTTTACTTATTGCTAAATCTGCCAAAGTATCTTCATTGGCACCATGGAATTCCGCTGGATAATCCATTGCACCAACGCCAAGGATTAAGCCCTGGCCTTGTACTAGACGAGGCACTGAATGCACCGTCCCGATTGTTCCCGGGTTTGTTAGAGAAGCTGTTGTTCCAGCAAAATCTTCGACAGTAAGTGAACCGCCGCGGGCTTTGCGAACTATCTCCTCGTAAGAACTCCAAAACTGCGCAAAATCTAATTGCTCACAACCTTTAATTGATGGCACTAGCAATTGACGTGAACCATCTGGTTTTGCTAAATCAATCGCAATTCCAAGATTTATATGCTCTGGTTTCCCGATCGCTGGCTTGCTATCTAATTCGCCAAAATAAGCATTCATTTCTGGCATGGCACGCATTGCCTTAATCATTGCGTAACCAATTAAATGAGTGAATGAAACTTTTCCACCGCGACTACGTTTTAAATGGTTATTAATAACTGTGCGATTATCAATCATTAATTTCGCAGGGATCACCCGAACACTTGTTGCAGTTGGGACCGATAACGAGGCTTCCATGCTTTGAACTACGCGAGCGCTTACCCCACGAATTGGTTCGAGAGATGAAGCGCCTGGAGTTATCAATGTTGGGATTGGCTTCTTAATTGGATCCGCAGGAGTTGCAGCTTTAACTGGCGTTGCTTGTGCAACTGGCGTTGCCGCTACCTGTGTTGCTTGCGCAACTGGCGTTCCCGCTACCTGAGTTGCCGCAACTGGAATTTGTAGCGTTGATGGGTCCACAACTTTCTTAGGAAGCGGTGGCGTGCCACCTTTCGGCGCGTTATCTAAAGTTGGAATTACCTTTGAATTAGCGGCTGGCGAATTGCTACTCACGCCGGGTTTGTAGTTAGCAAAAAATTCGCCCCAGGCGGCATCTACAGAATTTGGATCAGCTAAATATTTTTCGAACATCTCATCGACAAGCCATTCATTTGGGCCAAAAGATCCACCAAAATGATTAGCAGGTGTATTAGATCCAGTTGCCGACACTTTCGATGCTCCCGATTCCAGTTCTAGCGTGGAAAATCTTCTTCAATTCCAATTTAACTCTTGCATAAGTCTAATAGGAGTGAAGGCTTGGGAACTATTCTTTCCGGTGATATCCGCAAAATGAGAGAGATTGAATAAGTCACATTTTAAAAAAGGCGTGTGGCTGCGCTCCAAGATATCGAAATTCGAGAGGAAATCTCAATCAAAATTGGGCAGAGTTACGGTCATGGATTCGAGCACTCAAAACCAGCCCCTGGCGATTGTCACAGGTGGCTCCCGGGGGTTGGGTTTTGTCGTAGCAAAATCCCTTAAGGCGTCCGGATACAAAGTCCTAATAGTTAGTAAGGACTCAAATCGCGCCGCCAAAAGCGCATTAGAGATCTCTTGTGACTTTGAAACAGTTGATTTTGAAGATCTAGATGCGACAAAATTAAAATTTGAAGAGATTGTGCAGAAATATACAACCCCGTCAATTCTTGTTTTAGCTCATGGTGTTATGAGTGAAAAAATTTCGAAAACTCTCCGCACAACAACTCAAGAGTGGCGACGCGTAATGGCAATAAATTTAGATGCAACATTTATTGCAGTAAACACATTGGCGCCTGCAATGGCTGAAGCCCGTAATGGCCGCGTAATTATTTTCTCTGCATGCTTAGGGCGAATGTCCGGTCCTGGAAATACCGGAGGGCTTGCACCGTATCGAATTAGTAAAGCCGGAGTTAATGCTTTGGTTAGAAATCTTGCACACGAAACCGGGCAGGGCAATCGAGGTTTTTTAGTTGATGCTATATGCCCAAATCACAGCAGAACAGATATGGGTGGTCCTGATGCACCAAGATCTGCAGAAGAAGGTGCTGCAACCGCAATCTGGTTAGCAACTAGAAAATTTGAAGCGGCCAAAGATCAAACCGGACTTTTTTGGGAAGATCAAGAAGTTATTCCCTGGTAATAATTTAAATAATTATTTTTACTTTTCGCGATATCCGAATAGCGCTGCAATAAAAGTTACCGAACCAAGTAAAGCTAGTGGGATACCAACTATCAATAAACCACCTGAAATCATGTAGTAAGAAACCCCTACAGCAATTGCATTTGCAAGGACCGCAGGCGCTCGTCCATATGAACGACTTCGAGCGAATCCCATAGCGGCGAAAAAGAGCCCGGCGGCACCAATTAAGGCAAATGCGATCTCACCGATTAAGGCCGATGGCCAAGTAGCAGTTGAAAAGACGGTCGCAAGAAGTAAGTAGATAACTAGACCAGCTAATATCAGAGATTCAAATCGAAGCAGCAAAACCGCAGCCCGCCTAGATTTATCGTAGAAAGAATCCGTAATCTTCATCTGGGCTCCTTTACTAGGTAAATATTGATAAAAATTGAAAATGGCGAAGAAACTAGCACCCCAAAATTGTAACAACAAAATGAAGAAGAAAGCCCAGATGTGGCTATCCTCTAGTTATCGCAAAATAGAAAATTCAAGAACTATAAAATATCGGGCAGGAGAGAAATTGAGGACTTTTGACACCAATACTTTGGCGAGAGATATTGAATTCTCTAACAATGGAGTTTCAGATTCGCTAACCGGAGCTCCAGCGCCCAAAATATTCTTCGATAATTTAGCTAGAGATATCTCTCAATCCCGGCGCAAATCTCAAGCAATTTCAATAATTACCATGAAACTTTTACCAGAAAAGTCAATAATAAAAGAAGGCAAGGAAGTAAAGGAAAAGATAGAAATAGAAAAGGTTGAAACGCTCGCTTCTCAAAGTTCAAACACGAGTAGAGCGGGTATTACGAATAAAGTAGGTATTACGAATCTAGAATTCGAGAAGGGATTAGTAATAATAAGTAATTGTATAAAAAATAATATGCGGGGAAGTGATTTTTACTCGCGGTTAGCAGAAAATGGCTTCTGGCTCTGTTTGCAAGGAGACTTAGAAGAAGCTGCGAGAGCGGCTGAAAGATTTGAGGCAAAAATATCTCAGAAGTTCACGGATTTAGAGGGCAGAGCGCGAATAGAATTTGATACCAGTGAATGGAAAGAGAATCTGGATGCGAATAATTGGATTCATGAAATTGATCAGCAATATTTCGAGAAGGCCTAACAACTCATTCCAAGGCTTGAGAAATGCTTCAAAAATTTGCGGGGTAGCGGAAAGTAACCAGAAGTAGACACTTTGCTTAGGTTCTAAAGAATTATCCGATATTTGTTAATAAGAAAAAAACAAGTTTTCTTCATGGAATTTGATGACCTAGTGAATTCAAAACCTTTTAAATCCCTGGACTCCTTCGACACCTTTGGCCCATTGCAAAAATTGATGGAAGATCCAGAGATAGAGGAGGTATGGATTAATTCTCCAAATCGAATATTTGTTGCTAGGCGTGGCATCA
This sequence comes from Actinomycetes bacterium, assembly GCA_037622205.1. Classification (GTDB taxonomy): domain Bacteria; phylum Actinomycetota; class Actinomycetes; order Nanopelagicales; family Nanopelagicaceae; genus AAA044-D11. The sequence continues at coordinate 9,510 of JASJJZ010000070.1, read as the reverse complement.
GTGAGTTAACTAATTTAACTCTGACGTTTGAAGAGGTAAGGAATCTGGTTGAGAGGCTATTGATGTGGGGCGGGCGCCGGCTAGATCTATCTCATCCATTTGTGGACGCCAGGCTTCCTGATGGAAGTAGATTGCATGTGGCAATTCCTGAAATTACTGCGCAATATTGGGCAGTAAATATCCGTAAACATTTAATCCGTGGAAAATCTTTGGAAGAGTTATCAAAACTAGATGTTATGTCGGAAGAAGTTTGCAAATTCTTGGTCACCTGCGTTGAAGCTGGGTTAAATATTTTAGTAAGTGGATCGACACAGGCCGGAAAGACAACTTTACTAAATGCCTTAGTTAGCGCAGTTCCACTTAAAAGCAGAGTTATAACGATTGAAGAGGTCTTTGAATTAAGGCCAAGACTTCCAGATTGTGTAGCTCTACAAACAAAGGCGGCAAATTTACAGGGCGAAGGTGAAGTGCCGCTCCGCAGATTGATAAAAGAAGCGTTAAGAATGCGGCCATCTCAAATCGTGGTGGGTGAAATCCGCGAGGCAGAATCACTAGATTTACTGATCGCATTAAATTCTGGTCTGCCAGGTATGGCGACAATTCATGCTAACTCTGCAAAAGATGCAATCGGTAAACTTCAAACTCTCCCCTTGCTTGCCGGTGAAAACATTTCACATAAATTCATTGCACCCATTGTGGCAGCAGCGATTGACTTGGTAGTACACCTTTCAATTGCTCCAGACGGCGTACGTCGAATTATGGAAGTCGCACATGTAACAGGAAGAATTGAATTAGATCGGGTAGAAACGGAGATGCTTTATAGATATTCCGGAATGGGAAATCCAACTTATGAAAAAGGCCTAATTGATCCAAATAATATTTTCGGAGCTCGAAAATGATGAATAAGGATGGAGTGCGTACAGTAAAATCAAAAAATATTCTTATTTATATGGTGAGTTCATTTTCAGGCTTCTTTATTGCAACTCTAATTACAACTTCACCAATAATCGGAATTCCATTTGGGCTCATCACTACAACTATTCCAATCGTGATTATTAGGAGAAAAGAGGTAATTAATAGGGAAATATTGCAAAGTCTGTGGCCTGAAATATTAGATCATATTATTTCTGGATTACAGTCGGGGTTATCTTTAGCGGAAACTCTAGTTGCATTAGGAATTCGAGGCCCAATCAGAACTCGCTCAATTTTCCTTATTTTTTCGGATAATTTACGTAGCGGTGTTGATTTTGGCCTAGCGCTTAAAGAACTTAAGAGGACTTTCAATAATGGCACCGCCGATCAAGTATGCGAGGTATTGGACTTTGCGCGTGTTGCTGGAAGTAGTGACACTTCGCTAACACTTAGAACTCTCTCCAATTTTATTCGCAGAGATTTAGCGCTGCGATCAGAAATCCAAGCAAAACATAGTTGGGTCAAGAATTCTGCAGCGCTTGCAGCTATCGCACCGTGGCTTTTATTGCTCCTGCTTGCGACCCAACCAAATACTTTAACGGCCTACACAAGCGGCGCTGGATTTGCAATTTTAATTGCTGGGGCAGTCTTAACCGTCATTGCATACTTTTGGATGGAAAAAGTGGGAAAACTACGCGAAACTCCCCGGATCTTTGCATGAGTATTTTTTCACTGTCCCTCTTATTTCTATCACCAATTATCGGCGTCGCGACATATATTCTTCTTAACGAGAATCGTGATCCGTTGAAGGGTTTTCATGATGATTTCTTAAAAAATTTTCGATTTCAACAACAAGAGCTGATTGAACTAGGTAATGATCACGATCATTACAAGATAAGTAAAGCCAATTTACGTAATCGGGCAGTATTTATCTCTTTTGGTTTAGCAATAGGAATTCTATTCATTGCAGGCGCCTCATATCTAACAATTCTTCTACTAATCACCTCTCTAGCTATTTTTCGATATTGGGAGAGAGGTTTAGAATCTAGATTTGAAAAAAAACGATCGGCTGAAGCGGAAGCGGAATTTCCCTCAATTGTTGAATTATTTGCAGTCTTAGTTTCGGCAGGGGAGAGTCCATCAACTGCAATGTTGCGAGTTTCGGAACGTGCAAGCGGTGAGATGGCAAGAAATTTTGCTGGCGCATTGGTCGAGCTAAGAAATGGGAAAAGTCTTACGCAATCGTTAGAACTCTTGGGCGCGCAGGTTAATCTGCCCACGGTTCGAAGATTCTGCGACACGTTAATTTTGGCAATAGAACGCGGCACCTCTCTATCTGAAGTTCTCAATAGACAAGTTGAGGAAGTGAGAGCCGGACAACATGCCTCGTTATTAACTGCCGCAGGTAAGGCTGAAATAACTCTGATGATTCCAGTAATTTTTCTGATTCTTCCCATTTCAGTGCTATTTGCTCTTTGGCCTTCATATCTCTCTCTTGGACAGAACGCGCTGTAGCGGTATAAATCTTCGTTATCAACAGGCTCGAATCCATTCACATTGCCCCGCTCGAGTTAAAGAAACCCCCGGTGGGCAATGAAAACTAGTCCAACTCAATAAACCAGTTCAACTCAATAAACCAGGATTCCAAAAGAATCATACAAATCGGATGGAGCAAAATGAAAAAAGAAAATCAGTTAATTACCGATAGCCTCAAAAAAATAGCGTCGACTAAATCCTCTTTGCAATATCTAGATTTTAAGTCTCATCTAAATTTAATATCCGTAAAACTTATATTTAGTTCAAGGAATGTGTCCCAGCAATTAATAAAATACTTGAAAAAAATTGCCTTTAATCCAAGGTTAAATAGGATCATTCCACTTAAAAAATTACATAATAATTTAGCCCCTATGTTAAAGTCCGAGCGCGGAGATGTTCCGGGCTGGGTTTTAGTAGTTCTAATGACAACCGGATTAGTAACTGGAATTTGGACCGTTGCGCAACCTCGGCTCTCGAGCATTCTTAAAAACTCGCTTGATAATATGAATAGCATTCGTTAATTACGGTGCCGCACCATAAACCGATTTTCAAGTTCTTGAATTCGCAAGTAGGGACTGTTGAAAGTGCGTTAGTTCTGATACCCACGATCCTTCTTTTTTTGAGCGTTCTTCAAATTGCAGCCTCTGTTCTCAGTCGAGGGATTGAAGTTAATGAGATACAGGGAGAGGTGAGCCGGGAGGCCTTGCTCGGAGCCAGCGCATTAATCTCAACAAATCAACGCCCAGGAGTAGAAATAACCAGATTTCTCTTACCTGGTGGTGGTGCAATTATTGTGGGAAGCAAGAAAGTCTCATTAACAAAATTAACTCCATTACTTATTTTACAGGATCAATTTTTAGTAAGAGGAATTGCGATAGATGAGAACTAATTATTTCCGTGGCCCAATTAGAAGTGAAGAGGGAAGCGCGATAATTGAGTTTGTTATTTATGCGCTCCCGCTATTCGTGCCGTTAATAATCTATTTAACTTCGATAAATCAAGTAGCCCAAATTCAATATGAAGCACGCAATTTTGCTCGGCAGTTGGCACGAGCCTATGTAACTAGTTCAAATCAGGAATTGACTGGAGCCAGGATTGCGGCCGTAAAGGAGATTTTCACAACTACTACATTTGCTACAAATAGAATTGATTTAGATCCGCAGATTGAAATTATTTGCTCACTAACCCCCTGCCTTACGCCAAATGGGAAAGTTAAGATAAAGGTGAGACTTACCTCGAGTTTTTCCGGCACATCGGCAAGTGCAACAGCAGTACAAACCGTTGACGCTTGGCGAAGCAGCTAATGTGGCATAAACCTTCAAACCTTTTCGTTCAAAGCGAGGCAGGTTCCATCACAGTTTTAATTACGAGTCTATTTCTTCTAGTATTCATACTTTCAGTCGGAATACTTGATATTTCAGATTCCTATCTTGCAAAACGTGAGCTGATTCAAATCGGAGAAGATGCAATTCTCGTTGCCTCACACTCCTTAGACGAAAATCTTTATTACTCTGATTTTTCAAGTTTGGCAGCAACAAGTGGCAGAGTTCCGATTGATTGTGCTCTCGCCCAAAATAGATTTCGTGCAGAAATAACCTCAAGAGGCCTACGAAATAACGGGATAGTAGTTTCTGGATGGAGCTGTTCTGGCGACCAGATAACCGCGAGCATAAGTTCGAAAATTCAAGCAATCGTCAATTTTCCAATTCTTTCTAACTTAAATAATGGCTATATTGGCATCAACGCAATAATTGGTGCTGCTTCAGAGCTCTCTAACAACCCCTGACATCCTGAGTCAGACAAAGTTGCCATTACGATTAAGCCATGGCAGCCCGGGAATATTTGGAAGAGGTTAGCGCTTTGCGGGTCACTCTTTCGGCCATCGAGCAGGTTTTGAATCTACCGAAATTAGAAGCTGATTTTAAGACTTTGGAAGCAGAAGCTAGCGAACCAAATCTTTGGGATGACCCAGAGAAAGCCCAAATTGTAACTAGCAAACTCTCTAGAGTGCAGGCAACTTTAAATAAATCAAACACAATTCGCCGCAGACTTGAAGATGTCCCTTTACTTTTAGAATTAGCTCAAGGCGAAAAAGATGTAAGCGCAGTTGCTGAAGCTGGGAATGAACTAGATGATGTCACGCGTGCAATACGCGAATTAGAAGTTCAAACTCTCTTAAGTGGTGAATACGATGATCGAGATTGTCTAATAACAATTCGTTCTGAAGCCGGTGGAGTTGAAGCTGCAGACTGGGCGCAAATGTTAATGCGCATGTATTTAAGGTATTGCGAGCGCCATAACTTTAAGGTCGATGTTTTAGAAACTTCTTACGCCGAAGAAGCGGGGATAAAGTCAACAACCTTTAGAGTTTATGCACCATATGCATATGGCACGCTCTCGGTTGAACAAGGGACGCATCGATTAGTTCGAATCTCGCCCTTTGATTCGCAATCTCGTCGCCACACATCATTTGCTGGAGTAGAAGTTGTTCCTGTAGTTGAACAGAGCGATCACATTATTATTGATGAGAAGGAACTTCGCGTTGATGTTTATCGATCATCTGGGCCTGGCGGTCAAGGCGTTAACACAACGGACTCAGCAGTTCGAATAACCCACCTGCCTACTGGAATTGTTGTGTCTTGCCAGAATGAAAGATCCCAAATTCAAAATAAGGCAACCGCAATGGCTGTTCTGCAATCAAAATTACTAGAACGTCGCCGCCAAGAAGAACGGGCAAGATTAGATGCACTTAAGGGCGATAACTCTGGGTCTTGGGGCAATCAAATGCGATCTTATGTTTTAGCTCCCTACCAAATGGTTAAAGACTTGCGAACTGATTTCGAAGTTGGAAATCCATCAGCCGTCTTAGATGGCGAGATTGATGGCTTTATTGAAGCTGGAATCAAGTGGCGCAAAAGCACCGATTAATTCGTTAAATCATCAGCCACCAGATAAACCCAATAAACCCAATAAACCCAAGTGATTTAGCTTCGGGATTACGTGTAACTGGGTGAAATCTCTCAGCCTTTTACGCGCGTATTTCCGAGATGGAGCGGTGACTCCTGCCTACACTTCGGATGTAGGCAGGGCGCTTGCGGGCAAATTTAGAGAAGAATCGGGAACTCGTCCTGGTTGCTCTAAATTTTACCGCCCGCCAACCTGAAGAATCTATTTGGCAGCTCTAAGTGAGAAATAATAAGGAGGCGTTGATGATTCGTTTTGAAAATGTTTCTAAGGTTTATCCAAAGCAAGATCATGCTGCGCTGGATTCAGTGAATATTGATATCCAAAAAGGCGAATTTGTATTCCTAGTGGGACTTTCCGGTTCTGGAAAATCTACATTTCTTCGTTTGGTCCTTAGGGAAGAGCGACCAACATCTGGTCAAATTATCGTTGCTGGAAAAGATTTAAATACTTTGTCGGCTCACAAAATTCCAGAACTTCGCAGACAAGTCGGAACCGTATTTCAAGATTTCAGGTTGCTTCCCAACAAAACAGTCTCTGAAAATGTTGCCTTCACACTGCACGTCCTTGGGTATTCGCAGAAAGAGATCAATCGCGAAGTTCCTGAGGTTCTCGAACTAGTTGGCTTAGAAGAAAAAGCTGATCGTAAACCTTCCGAACTTTCAGGTGGCGAGCAACAGCGGGTAGCAATCGCTAGAGCCTATGTTAGCCAACCAGCAATTTTAATTGCTGATGAACCAACAGGAAACTTGGATCCAGCAACTAGTGTTGGAATTATGAAATTACTCGATCGGATTAACCGCGAAGGCACTACTGTCGTAATGGCTACGCATGATTCGAAGATTGTAGATTCAATGCGCAAACGCGTAATTGAGCTCGAAAGTGGTCAAGTTATTCGTGATCAAGTTCGTGGCGTTTATGGATATGCCGGATAGGGGCGAAAAGTGAGAGCAGGATTTCTATTTAGTGAAGTAAGAATTGGTCTGCGTCGTAACTTAACTATGACATTCGCAGTAGTGATTACTGTTGCTATTTCACTCACGCTTCTAGGCATCGGACTTCTCGCTAATTCACAGGTCCGTGTAATGAAGGATTATTGGTACGACAAAATTGAAGTATCAGTCTTTCTTTGTGGATCACTTTCTGAATCGCCATCTTGCGCAAGCGGACCAGTTTCGCAAGAACAACGAGACCAAATCAAAATAGATATTGAAGCACTTCCGGTAGTGGATATTGTTTATTACGAATCACAATCTGAGGCTTACACGCATTTCCAGGAGAGATTTAAGGGATCTGCAATTGCGCAGAATGTAACTCAGGATCAACTCCCAGAGTCATATCGCGTTAAGTTGAAGGATCCAACTCAGTTTGCTGTAATGCAAAGTGCATTTGCTGGAAGACCCGGCGTTGATTCGGTTCAAGACCAACGGAGCATATTAGAAAAATTCTTTAAGTTATTATCTGTTCTGCGTGATGGTGCCTTGGCAATTGGCCTTGCGAGTGTTCTCACCGCCGCATTGTTGATCAGTAATACTCTTCGAATTGCTGCCTTTAATCGCCGCCGCGAAACAGGTGTCATGAAATTAGTTGGAGCTTCATCCTTCTCAATACAATTACCATTTTTACTAGAAGGAATAATTTCTGCAATAGTTGGCTGGGTATTTTCAACCGGTCTACTGGCAGGTTTCAAATTACTTGTTGATTCAAGAATTGCGCCACTGCTTAGTTTCACAAAATTCTTTACCTGGTCTGACGTTTGGGTTGCTTCAGGAATACTCTTACTTACAGGATTTGTGGTTTCTACGGTGGCCTCAATCGCGACCTTACGCAAATACCTAAAGGTTTAAATAAATCTAAGCGAATACCTATATCGCTCTTTGACTCTGCTTAACTCTGCCTAACTTTGCCAATTCTGAACTTTGCTAGCAGAATTCACGGATGCTCTCCCCATGGCAGTCAATTATTTCTCGCATTCGAAGTGCTGGATTTAATACAACAGCTGCAATCGCATCATTAGCAATAATTTTAGCCTTCGCCCTCGGAGACTATGTTGGCCAATCTAGAAATCAATCACCAGTTGAACAATCAATTTCAAAAATCTTAGACAAGAGCCCGACACCTTTAAAGCGCAATAAGTTAGAGAGAGCTGCGATTGAAGCTGCGCTGAAAGCATCTGGTGATCAATGGGCAAATTATTTTCCTCAAGAGAGTGCTGCCATTTTGACCCAAGCCCTTGATGGGCGTTACAGCGGAATCGGTATCTGGCTGCGAAAGAAAAAATCTGGTGTGTTGGAAGTTTCAAGCGTGCAGGTAAATTCACCAGCGGCAAGAGCTGGTGTCAAAGTTTTAGATGCAATCGTCGATATTAATGGTGTTGGTATGGAAGGAACTTCCATTGCAACGGTAATTGCTTCTCTTCGAGGATCCCCAAATACAAAATTAAAACTTGGGATAGAACGCAATCAAGATTTGATTAGATTTGAAATTACTCGTGAATCTCTCTTGAGTGGTGATGTTGTCGCCTATCAATTAGCTCCGAAAGTTGTTTATATTCAGATCTCCGCAATTACAAGTCAAGTCTCAAGTGATGTATCGATTGCACTTGCCAAATTTTCTCATACAAATGGCATAGTTTTAGATTTGCGTGACAACCCTGGTGGGTTACTAAATGTGGCTGTAGATGTTGCCTCGCAATTTCTATCCGAGGGCACAGTAGTTTCCTATTCCAGAAAAAATGATTCCGAAGTAATTTTGGAATCAAAAGGAATGAATCCAGAATCTGCTCCAATGACTGTCTTGATAAATAGAGCAACAGCGAGTTCAGCAGAGGTGCTTGCAGGGGCTCTTCAAGATCGTAATCGCGCCGTAATTCTTGGTGAAGAGAGTTACGGGAAAGGCACAGTTCAGGAAATAATAGATTTAGTGGATGGATCAAAACTTGAAATTACTATTGGAAAATATCGAACGCCAAATGGACGTGTTATAGATCAAGTTGGTATTTCCCCTGATCTTCTTGTTCCTGATGGTGAAGAGATTGCTAAAGCCCTGCTTGTTCTAAGCGGCTTATCCGCTATTGGCAACAAGTAACGCACCCTAAAAAAGAAGTAACGCACCCTCACGAGTTACGGATAAGTGCATTTCCTGCGTATCCTTAGTTCTGTAATTCGTTTCATTCTCTATGTCCTTTTCGAATAAACGATAAAACAATTAGCGGTAGAAATTGGGAAGTGAGGTGGTCGATATGGTTAAAGAACTGGGCAGAAAATTAATTGCACAGAATAAAAGTGCTCGCCATGACTACTTCATCGAGGAAGTTTTTGAATGTGGAATTGTTCTGAGCGGAACTGAAGTTAAATCACTTCGAGCTGGTCGGGCCTCGCTGGTAGATGGTTTTGCAATGGTGAATAATGGTGAACTTTGGTTAAGTGGCGTTCATATTCCGGAATACACCGAAGGAACATGGAATAACCACACGCCTCGCCGCGAGCGTAAATTACTCCTTCACAAGAAGGAGATCGAAAGATTGACTGCCGATACGAAACAAGGTGGTCTAACACTGGTGCCGCTTTCTATTTATTTCAAAGACGGAATAGCGAAGATAGAATTAGCCCTCGCTAAAGGAAAGAAGGCTCATGACAAGCGGGCGACACTTATGGAGAAACAAGCGAATCGTGAAATTACTCGCGAGCTATCGAGGCGGTCTTCGGGTAAATCCGAGCGCTAATTCTAAAATTACTTTGCAACTTGTCGACGTGAACTAAAATTCGAGCGCTAGTCTGCTGGGTTAACCCATGCTTAAAGCGGCAATTATCTTTAAATAGAGCGACGCCTTACAATTATCCTTCCGATGGTGTTCTCAATAGAGATAATCATCAGGATCGGAAAAAACTAAATATAGAAAAGTAAAAGCTTCATGTTCTACAACCATCATGGGGGTGAACGGTCTCGACTTTAGTAGTTGAGTCAGGTGAAGCGGGCCGAGGAAGCCGGGATGATCTCGTAAACCATGAAACCCGTGCAACACATAAGTGCAGATGCAAATCGCACTGATTTCGCTATCGCTGCATAAGCGATTTAAGTGAATCCGTTAACCCAAGA
>JASJJZ010000069.1:0-11600 GCA_037622205.1 Actinomycetes bacterium | reverse complement strand
ATCAACTTCTTTAGAAACTGCTGCGCGCGCTAACCCATTTATTGTTTTAAATTTTGCACCCGAAACACCTGCTTCGCGCATTTGAATCTCGGTTATCTCAATCATTCGATTCGGAACCATGCCTCCCTTAACTAAGCCCTTAACTCGTCCATAAATGGTCTCGGCTGCCTTGACCGCTAATTGTTGTGAAATAACTGCTCTGACCAACGACTCGAAGTGGGTTGCAGGATTTTCATTTCTGCCAACAGTGCACAACGGATGGGCTTTTATAACTTTCGCCAACCTGGCATCTCTGGCAGCTAAATCCTTTACGATTTTTTTCATCTGCGAATCGGTAATCTGCACCTGCCAAACCTTACATTTACTTTATGTTTTTATTTCGCTAATGGCCCCAGCAAGTATCCGCTCAAGCGCGACTCTGGCTTACTCTGTCCCTCGTGTTTCGCAGCAAATTCTGCGCTCCCATCCGTACCGCATAAACCAATAATTGGGCCCGATCCCCCTGGATGTGAATTAATCCACTTTGTTAAATCATAAACATTTCCATTTATTGCCGACCAGCAACTAGCTGTGCTGTTATTTGCCCGAACTTTCGCCATCGTATAACCAGCAGGTGTGGCTGAAGCCGTAGGAGTTGGAGTTGGTGTTGCGCTGACAGTTGGTTCTGGAGCTGGGGCATTCCCGCGAAGCACTTCGCCCATAACCTCTTTATCCCCCACAGCAATTGTGATTGCAGCTTTACCTTTTGAACGAGCTACAAAGTTATACACACCACTTTTTGCTACTGCCTGATAGCGAGCAAGATATAAGTAATTAACTTTTCCATATGGCTCGTAAAATTTTGTTCGCTCATTCAGCTTTACTTTGATTTTCGATCCGGTGGGATCGGTAATAACAAGTGCTGGTAATTTGCTAATACGCAGGGCGCGCTCAGGCTTCTTATCTACAATCAGATATTGAACAGAGAGCGCATCTCCTTGATTTAATTGAGCACGAAATGCTCGCTTCTCTCCCGCTTTAGTAAATGCCGCCCTGACCGCAAATGAGATTGTTCCATCAACTAGCAATGGGCCTTTTGCAGCCGTTGTGTCTGTACCTAACAAAATAACTGGTTGATGAGCATGTGCTACTCCGCTGCTTAGAACCAAGAGCGCTAGAACTGCTGTTAAAAATTTTCGCATTCCCAAACGCTACCCGAGCCCAAAAGAACGCGCTACCCGAATTAAGAAAGGACATCCTTGGTTGTAAAGCGGCCATAGGCCAGTGAGCCGAAGATGGCGATGTACGCCAACTGCAACAAGGTGTTGCTAGCGAAAGATTCCAGGCTAATTGGATTGCGAAGCAGGTCGGCAAAACCCAGCCAGTAGTAACTAATTAGATAGGGATGAATTGCAGATATCTGTGGCAGGGCTCCGAGAATTTGGGTAACAGTTGAAACCACAACTGTCGCAGCCATTGCACCAACCGGAATTACCGTAAGAGTAGAGATAAATAGCCCAATTGAACTTAGCCCTAACAGGGAAATACTGACATAGATAACAACTAAGAAAATTCTTAGTAGCGCAGCAGGTATTGAAATAACATCGCCTGACAATAAAGTTACGGGTCCTACTGGAAATAAAATTACGCCGATAATTATTCCGACTACCATCAAGGTAAAGGTCGCAGCGAGGGCGAAGGCTGCGGCGCCAAAGAATTTGACCAATAACAATCGACCGCGATTAACTGGTGCAACTAACAGATATCGCAGCGTTCCGGTATTTGCTTCACCAGCAATGGTGTCCCCTGCAACCACTCCAATTGTGAGAGGTAAAAATAACGGGATAGCAAGAATCATTGCGGTGAATCCAACAAACATTCCATTCTGACTTACCCGATCCAGAAATGGCGGGCCTTCTCCTGGTGGCAAGGTAGATCCTGATAACTTCACTGCGATTGCTAAGAAAATTGGAATTAGTGAAATTGTAAAGAGCATCGCCCAGGTGCGACGGCGGCGAAATAGCACAGATAGCTCTGATGCCATCAGAGATCCGCGAAAAAAGTTAGCGCGCAACATCAAAGCCCTCCCCGGTTAGCAGAACAAAACGCTCTTCCAAAGTTGGGGCCAACAAGGTAAAGCCATTTACTCCAACACCTGACTCAACTAGTGACTTAACAATTTGTTGCGCTTCGATCTGGCCGGCAGGAACCAGAGCACTCACTCGGTTGCCATCAATCACACCATTAACTCCAAGTTTCTTTAGCCCCTGAATCGCAAGTTCAGTTTCAGATGTAAGAAGCGTTAAATTTAAAACCTCGCCGGCAGAAAGTTCTTCAACACTGCCTTGCGCAACAATCGTTCCCTTACTCATCACGGCTAAGTGAGTGCAGATCTGTTCGATTTCTACCAGTAAGTGGCTAGAGATAAAGATTGTGATTCCTTCTTGCGCTAACGAACGAATTAAATTACGAACCTCGCGGGTTCCCTGGGGATCTAAGCCATTGGTAGGTTCATCTAAAACTAATAATTCACGGGGCTGCAACAAGGCATTTGCAATTCCCAACCGCTGCTTCATGCCTAAGGAATAAGCATGCACCTTCTTTTTCTCGGCTTGAGTTAGACCAACCTTTGCTAGCGCTGCATCTACTCGCGCACTACGCGTTGCCGGATCTGCAAAACGATCCGCAGAATCAAATCTAATTAAATTATCGCGGCCAGAGAGATATGGATAGAAAGCCGGTCCTTCAACAAGTGCGCCAACTTTTGGTAGCGCATCTCCAATTTGATTTGGCACTGAATAACCCAATAACGAGACATCGCCTGCTGAAATATTTGCCAGGCCCAGCAACATTCGAATAGTTGTTGTTTTGCCGGAACCATTTGGTCCTAGAAATCCAAAGATCGAACCGCGCGGAACTTGAAGATCTATTGAATCAACTGCGTTATGCGAACCAAAACTCTTGGTCAAGCCAACAGTGCGAATTGCCCAGTTCTGATCGCGGAGTTGGCCCACTAATTCTTAGTTACTTCTGGCTGTTTCTAGCAATCTCTGCTCGGTTACCGAACCAGCGAAAATACGACCATCATCTGCGATAAAGACATTCATTAACGCCGTTGAAAAGATTCGACCGCCAGAAACTGATTTTGTTAGCTCCACATAAAGCTTATTCGCCTTTAGCGAAGCAATCTCTGCAGGGACTTGGGCTACAGGTATTTCAACGACTGCGGACCAACCTTGTGCCTTCAACTTCTCAAACTCGGCCTTGGCCTGGCTCTTATCGGTATCCGTTGGGGCTTTATCTGAATACTTAGCAAGATCTTTCTGGGTTGGAAGAACAACTTCTTCCACCTTTGCACCTGCAGGAGAGACAAAGTTGAAGTTTGAAGCATCTGGCTTTTCAAATGTAATTGATTCAAAGGCAACTTCAAATGCTGGCGCTGATTGTCCAACTGCCTTTACAACTACGGCAAGTGGCAGACCAGTTGTTGCATCAATTGAAAGTGAAACAGACTCAACCAAAGAGCCAGTGCTACTTGGAGCCATAGTTAATTGATAGGCACCGCGTCCTGCAACTTTTATATCCTTGCCAACTGTGAATACGGTATCCGTGCCGGCTTGGGCTAAGAAGTATTCTGCAACTTCGGCCGGTGATGTCGCGCTAAATGAAAGTGCAAGATTCCTTGCATCGCGCTCATCTTCAGCGTTGATAACTGAATGTTGAACAACTTGCTTGCCGGCATCATAAAACCAGAGATCAGAACCGTTGCGAACAAAGTTTCGCTCTGACAAAATATCTAAGACCTGCACGCGTGCCTTATTGGCGCCATCAACATAAATATTGGCGGTATGTGTTCCGGCTGCAAATTCCAGAGCTAGCGCTAATGAACCTTGGGCGCTTGCCTGTGGTAAGAAATCCTTCATCTCTTCTGGCATGTTTTCAGCTGCTTGATCAATCATTGATTGCGAGATGTCAGGAATAATGTTCATTGGTGGCAGACCAAGTTGTGCCTTCTTTACGACTTTGCCACTGAATGCAATATCAGGATTTGTACTTACTAGCTGAAGAATTTGGGAAGCGCTTTTATCTGGTAAATCCACAGCAGCATTTGCCGAGACAGAGAGACCGACTGCAGTTGCTGCAATCAATACTGGTGCCAAGATCGCTGGAATCCATCTGACTTGAGTGCGCTTCATTTAATCCTCTTCTCAAGGCTCATTCTTAAGCCTTAGATAGCAAATAATAAGGAGGTATTGCAGAGGGCTCCACTTCAAATACCGCTTCCGGCTGTGACCTGGAGCGCACTGACCTACCATTGCGCCATGTCCCGCATAGCGAAAGTTAAAAATGGGTTTCCGCCAAAAACCTGCCAGCGCTGCGGCCTGGAATTTGAGTGGCGCAAAAAGTGGGCCAAGAACTGGGCGGAAGTTAAATATTGCAGCGAGCGGTGTCGCGAGAATAAATGAAGCGCATTATCTATCTGCCATTTGATCATTTGCACCGCAATTTTGGTGCACTTAAGGCTGCAGATCCCAAGCAAGATGTGATTGCATTTGTTGAAAGCGCCCGAATGACAACCGGACGCAATTGGCATAAGGAGCGGCTCTTCTTTCTGATCTCTAGCGCCCGCCACTTTGCAAAATCTCTCCAAGAAGAAGGTTTCACTGTTGAATATGAGAAAGCTGCAACAACAATTGCAGGTATCGAAAAAATAAAAGCGAAGTATCCCAACCTTCCGGTTATCTGCGCTGAACCATCTTCTTTCAAACAATTCGAAGCGCTCAAAGATTATGGCGTCAGTTTTATTGAAAATGATTTCTTTCTAACTTCTAGACCTCTGTTCTCGGAATGGGCCGGTAGTCAGAAAAGTTATCTCATGGAAAGTTTTTACCGGGCGCAACGCCTGCGCCTTGGAATTTTAGTCGAAGCCAATAAGCCAACCGGTGGTGTTTGGAATTTTGATAAAGAAAATCGCCTGCCACCCCCAAAGCAATATGACGGCCCAGAATATCTTGAACACCAGCGTGATCAAATCGACTTGGAAGTCGCAGTCGAACTTGGCCATACGCCGACAACAACTTGGGGCACGACCCGAAGCGGCGCACTTGCTCAACTAAAAAACTTTATCGCTAATCACTTTGCTGAATTTGGTCCACTAGAGGATGCAATGACCACCGATAACTGGGCGCTGCACCATTCACTGCTATCGCCATATCTCAATAATGGTTTGCTACATGCGTCTGAGGTAATTAAAGCAGCGGTAAAAGCTTTTAACACCGGCGATATTCCTATTGAATCTGCTGAGGGTTTTATTCGCCAGATTATCGGCTGGCGCGAATATGTAAATGGGATGTACTGGTTTCTTGGTCCCGATTATCGAAATAATAATCAGTTAAATGCTTCTAGAACACTGCTCCCATTATTTACCGACCCAAGTAAAACTAAGATGAACTGCATCAAGGAAACCATCACCGACATCAGCGACCGTGCCTGGGTTCACCATATTCCTCGGTTGATGCTGCTCTCAAATCTCGCACTAATCACCGGCACCAATCCGCAAGAATTTCTAGATTGGATGCGCGAGGTATTTATCGATGCAACCGAGTGGGTCATGGTTCCAAATGTGATTGGGATGGGCGTTCATTCCGATGGTGGAAGGATGATGTCCAAGCCATATGCCGCAGGTGGCGCTTATATTTCGCGAATGTCCAACTACTGCAAGCCATGTGCTTACAACCCTAAGTTGCGAATCGGTGAAACTGCCTGCCCATTTACAACTTTGTATTGGGATTTTCTTGACCGACATAAAGAAACATTTGCAAAGAACCACCGCATGAGCCAACAAGTATTTGGCCTAAATCGCCTAAGTGATCTTCCGGAGCTAAAGGTGCGTGCGCAAGAAGTGCTTAGCGGGCTAGAAGAAGGAGTTATTTAACTCTCTTTCTTAATTTTTCTTAATTTACCTGGTCGTACGCGCACTAGTAAGACTGAACCAATAATTGAAATTACAACTGCAAGTAAAATGCCAACAAATTGTCCGCGATCAATCACGCCCTGTGAGAAAGCAATGCTTCCTAAAACAAATGAGAATTCCCCGACTTGGCCTACGCCAACTCCAAGTTGATATGGATTTGCCTTTAACTTTCCGATTCTGGCCAACAGAACAACTGGCAAGCTCTTAGCAAAGATAACTAGAGCGATTATTAAAAGTGCAAACGGCAGCGCTGATCCGAGTTGAGAGGTCTCAATTAAACTGCCGATTATTACAAAGAAGAGAACTGCAAATAGATCTCGGAATGGAAGGATTGCCTTCCGCACTTCATCGGTGTCTCGACTCTGATTTATCGCTAAGCCAGCTACGAAGCCGGCTAGTGCCATCGGGATTCCAAAAACTACAGTACCGAGCGCAGCCAGTGAGAGACCGATTGATACTGAGAAAATTAGGAAGAGATCTTTCTCCCACCTAACAGATTTCAAAATCGCGGGCAGAGCTTTCGCTGCTAAATATGCCAATGCGATGAATCCAAGTATTCCGCCAAGGGCAACTGGAAGAGATTTATCACTTGAACCAAAGAGTGCAAGAATTATTGCAGCCAGGGCCACACCGGTTATATCTTGCATAACCGCCCAACCGAGAAGTGCTTCTTCGGTTTGAGTGTCCGTATTTCGTCTTCGACTTCGAGTGATATTAACAATTACCACGCTTGAAGACATTGCAACCGAAAGTGATAAGAGCAGAGCTCCTAGCAATGGAATATCTAAGAGAAGAAATATTGGGGTGCCAATTAAAATTCCGATAGCGACCTGTGCTGGCACACCCCAGACCAAAGCTTTCTGCTCACGACTAATTCTGCGTAAATCAATTTCAATTCCAACTTCAAATAGTAAGAGCACGACTCCGATATCTGCGAGCAAGGAGAGTTGGTCATAACTATCTAAAAAACCTGATTTAAATGGCGAAACCAACAGTCCAGTGAGCAGATATCCGACAACTGCTGGCAGGCCTATTTTTCTTGCACCAAATCCCATGACTGCTGCGCCAAGTAGAACAACGCCAACAGCAAGAACAAGTGGTGCGGTATCTACAACAATGCTTGCCATTGCATAAGTTTAAACAGTTATTTCAATTAGCCCTTTATTTTGGGAGATAAATTGAAAATCTCGATATTCACGAGCCAGCTCGCGGATTGGTGGTTTGCAGTGAGCGCCACGCTCCCGTGCTTCCTAACGCCCACGCCACCAATAACGGTTGAAACAACAGCCGCACAAACCGGGCGCTGTCGCTATTTAATCCAAAGGCATCAATTCTATTTATATATTGTGAAATATTTCCCCAGAACACTGCAACAAAGAAGAGCCCGACAAGCCAGCCGATTTGCACCCGATACTTCCAGAGCGCAATCAATCCAACCCCAAGAAGTATCTCCATGAAGCCAGATACCAACACAACAAGATCTGCGTAATCTTTAAATAGAGTCGGGACTTGTGCTCGAAACTCCATACGGCTAGTCGTCAAGTGGCCAATGCCTGCATAAGCAAGTGCAAGCCCTAGAACCACTTGAGGGAATCGACGTAATACTTTCATCTTCAGATGATGTTAAGAAATAATTTAATTATTTTTTACATATTCAGATGCGTGAGGAAAACCATTAGCCTCAAGCTTCTCGGCCATATCGGCCTTTACTGCCTTTACTGCCTTATGTGTTCCGTTGCAGTTCTTCTCTGGATCTGTTGTGTAACCACATTGACAAGCTCCCATAACACTCTCTTTTCTAATTGATGAAGGCGCAATCTTACATGCAGCAGGAGGGAAGAACTGCTATTTCTTATGGGCCAACAAGAAATCAAATACCGCTGAGGTAAATGCCCTATTAATCTTCGGCAAATGTGCGCCCCCGACAATTGTCCACATTTCTACCGCCACGCCCTTAGGGCATTTATACGCCGCTTTCGTCGTCTCTGATCCAGCAAGCGCAGACTCATAATTAAACTTTTTCTTATTCAAAATCACCGGGCTGCTACTTGAACAGCCATTAACCTGCGCCCATTTTCCAGTCTCTTCCTTGACAGTGGGATAAGGCTGTTTTGGATCATCAAAAACATTTCCACCTTCAATATTAATCAATTCATCAGCAGTCCCATTTATCTGTAAAACACTTACCGGCTTACTAGCACCGCACATTGACATATCTGCAAAGCTTGATCCCTCTAGGCTGACTATTGCCGCGATTTTATCCGAGTTATTACAAGCCACCGTATAAGACATAAAACCACCATTGGAATGGCCGAAGAAGTAAATTCGCTTTTTATCAATTAAAACTTTACTTCCAATTTGCTTAACCAAGTCCATTAAATACTTTGAATCATCAACCCCACTTTTCTCGAAATCACAACATGAATCAGTTGCGTTCCAAAAAGGAAGTCCCCCGCCATTCTTAGAACCCGAGGGCAAAGCCAGCACAACGCCGCGCTTATAAGCTTCGGCAGTTAAATCAACCAATGCCAATAAATCATTTGGAGTCGCAGTAAAACCAGGAAGTGCTACAAGTAAAGGTGCCGCAACTTTCGCTTTCAGAGTTCCAGGAATCAATATTTGGGCCGGGCGCGCATCACCAACCGTTATTAATTTGCTTCCCTTCTTCAACTTGATCTTCGCACTTTTTTCTAAAACAAATGGAGTAGCTGTACTTGCTGGCGCTGGTGCTTGTGGCGCTGGCGAAGCGGGTGTTTCAACTGCAGGAAGCGGATCTCCTACAATCCACCACTTTGCAACACCTTGAATAAGAATACATTCCAAGTTTTTCCCACTATAAGAACTAGTTGCCTTCTGTCCAACTGCATCAGCTCCGCAGGTTCGACCAGGTGCCGCATCGCCTTCTGGATATCCGTCATCTAGCGCAGAAGCATTTGCATAAGAAGTAGCAGACAATGAAATCAAAGAGCCAATAACGATTGCCACCAAGGATGCTCGCAGCTTAAATTTCATACCTGATTAGACTGTATATAGGTGAGAATGGCAAGGATTCGCTGACCCATAATCGGTCAGGACTCGAAGTCGCCGCCTCTCCCAGTTATCTTATTCTTGTTTTTGGTCGGAAGCTCGTAAGCAACCAATATCCCCGCAAGTACGGAGATAAAGGCTGCCAAAATCAAAAAGCTGCTCAACGAATTAACCCAGAACTGCCCATACAACTAGTGCAAATACTGCTACACCAAGACCAACCCACACTGACATTTAAAGATAAAGATAAACTTTCATTCCAAGAGATGTATGACAAACTGGCTATTCGCAATACATCCCTTTAAAACCAGAATTTCAACCGGTCCTGAAAAGTTCTGCTATTTAATCTTTAAAACAACCTTCTTCTCTAACGCTGCAAATAAACCATCTTGACCATCTGCACGCGCAGCTATCTTGCACTTACCCTTTCTTGCGGTCAGGATATTTTTCTTAATTGAGCATCTACCAGTCGCCTGGTATGTAACTTTCTCGCCAAAGTTTGTAACGCCTGCTAGCTTCACTGATTTCTTAGCTGCAATTTTTGGAGTTGTTTGAAGACCAAGAGTCAAATAAATAGGCAAGATTGCAGTTATTGCGGCAGCTGTTGCATTGCCCGCAGAAGTCACAGAAATTGCACACTCACCTGCCCCCTTTAATGGTGTTATCTCGCTGCCATTTAGCGCACATGTTGGAAGCAATGTTTCATAGGTCAGGGCTGCTCCGGCCTTGGATGTTGCAGAAACTGTTGCTAGCTCACGGTAGCCAAGAGTGATTGGCGCCCTGGTGCTTACTACAACTCCTTTTATTGTCGCAGTTATTTCATCAAAAGGTAGCACCACAGTTTGTGCTGTATTTGATTTGAAAGTAAGGGAAATAAATTGATCTTCTGATAAATCTTTTTCAGCATTGTGGTCAAGTCGCATAAAGATTCCGCACTTTGAAACCGTGCAATCAATTGTGTCAGTGCCAGAGATAAAGTTATTTGTTGGCTTAAATTTAATTAGATCTGTCGGCAGAAATGATGCACCCCGTGAGGAAGAAATCCAGAGTTCAGCTGCCTTGTTGCAGATGGTAGGACGGGCTCCAGATGCTGATTGCACACACTGTTGCATATATAGGCCAGCCTTTTCTGGAACCGCTGAAAGTTGAATGTTAATAACAGCGCCTTGTGATTCAAGATTCATTAGCGGTCCACCAAGAAACTTGGTCTCTGCTGCCTGTGCCTTAAAAGGCACCAGTACGGTTGCTGCCAGCGCTAAAACTAGAGCGATCTTTTTCATTTTTCTCCTTATTTGATTTTTATGGGAATAAACATGTCGTAACTTCGATCTTTTCCGCGCAGATGATCTGCTCGAACAGTTATTGCACACTTGACTTTGGTGCAATCAAAGTTGCCAATCTTCTTTGAAACTTGCACCTTCTGGGTAAAACGTCCAGCAGGTAAAAATTCTTCAGTTAAACCAACTGCATATGGCGGTGGATTTGATGAAATCCAGAATGAAGCTTCGCCGACCCCTGCCTTATTGACTCCGCCACCACACGGAGTTGGGGGCTGACCTTTCTTTGGAACTACACAAAACGCTAAGTAAATTCCGACAGTCTCATCGAAGCGATTTCCGTTCACGGTAATCATGGCACCGCTTTTTGCGCTTTTAGCTGAAACGCTCAGAACCTGACCTTGTGCTCCTTTTACCCTAGCTGCATCTGCTGCTGGATTTATGGTGAAGGCAAGAAGTGCGATCGCCATGAAAAGGATTTTCTTCATGTGCAAAACCCTAAATGTTTTACTCTAAATGCTTATGCGACAGGACTCGATAACGTGTCGCCAAAAACTTTGACACAATAGTGCGGTGAAGAAATTAAGTTTACTTGCGCTAGCAATGCTCTTAACCGGGTGTGGCACTTCACAAGTTTCAAAAAATCAGACCATCTCCCCTAAGGATGTGTCAGCAATCTCAATTAATTCACAAGCACAATTCGCTGTTTCTCGCGTTGTAGTTCTAGCTAATGGCGTTGCAGAAATTATGAATTCATTAAATGCAAAATCAATTCTGGTCGGCCGTGATATCTCAAGCACTGAAGAAGAATTAACGGATATCCCGATCGTGACCTCGGGCCATCAGGTTTTGTCAGAGAAAGTTATCGCGCTAAAACCTGATCTGGTAATTATTGATGCCTCAACTGGGCCAAAATCAGCGATCGCTCAGATTAAAGCTGCGGGAATAAACGTTCTCCAAACCCCCGAAAGTTGGACCCTTGCAGATATTTCAAAGAAGGTCGCAGCAGTTGCAGCTGCAATCGGAGCAGAGCAACAAGGTAATTTACTAAATCAGGCGCTGGCATCGCAGATACAAACTTCTACTATTTCTAGTAAACCGCGCATAGCATTTTTATACCTTCGCGGAACCTCATCTATCTACCTCATTGGTGGACCCGGATCGGGCGCCGACTCCTTAATTTCTGCCATTGGTGCGATAGATGTCGGCGCACAATCATTACCAAATCCATTTAATACGCTGACTGCCGAAAGTCTGGCAACACTTAATCCAGATGTAATTCTGCTTATGACAAATGGTCTGCAATCTGTCGGCGGTATCTCTGGTTTACTAAAACT
Organism: Actinomycetes bacterium; assembly: GCA_037622205.1. Taxonomy (GTDB): domain Bacteria; phylum Actinomycetota; class Actinomycetes; order Nanopelagicales; family Nanopelagicaceae; genus AAA044-D11. The sequence goes on along the minus strand of JASJJZ010000069.1, from coordinate 6 downwards.
CCCTGG
>JASJJZ010000068.1:0-25516 GCA_037622205.1 Actinomycetes bacterium | reverse complement strand
AGATACCGATATTCCGCTTGCGGCGGCACATTTCTTTTATCACGCTGGCTGGGCTGACAAACTTTCATACGCCGGTGTTGGTTCAAACCCGAAACCCTATGGTGTCGCAGCTCAGATAATTCCTTGGAACTTTCCAATGCTGATGCTGGCTTGGAAGATTGCGCCAGCTCTTGCTACTGGAAATACGGTGGTATTAAAGCCGGCGGAAACTACACCTTTAACCGCCCTCTTATTTGCTGAGGTTTGTCAGCAAGCAGGATTGCCAGCAGGTGTTGTAAATATTATTACCGGAGACGGTGCTACTGGATCTCATCTAGTCAACCATCCAGGGGTCGATAAGGTAGCTTTCACTGGTTCAACTGGTGTCGGAAAAGCAATTGCTAAAGCGATTGCTGGCACGAAGAAAAGCGCAACCCTTGAACTTGGTGGAAAGGGTGCAAATCTAGTTTTTGATGATGCCCCAATAGACGAAGCAGTCGAAGGTATCGTTAATGGAATTTTCTTCAATCAAGGACATGTGTGCTGCGCTGGATCTAGGTTATTGCTGCAAGAGAACATTCAAGATGAATTTTTAGAGAAACTTAAGAATCGAATGAGTTTAATTCGAATTGGCAATCCTATGGACAAGAACACAGACCTTGGTGCGATAAATAGCTCGGCTCAACTTGCTCGGATAACTGAACTAGCTGAATCTGGTGATATCGAAGGGTCTCAACGCTGGAGTCCTAACTGCTCGCTTCCATCATCTGGATTTTGGTATCCGCCAACTATCTTCACCGGAGTCTCGCAATCACATCGGATTGCACGGGAAGAAATATTTGGCCCAGTTCTATCTGTTCTGACCTTCCGCACGCCACAAGAGGCAATTGATAAGGCTAATAACACGCCATATGGTTTATCTGCAGGAATCTGGAGCGACAAAGGGTCACGCATTCTCTGGACCGCTAAGCAACTGCGCGCTGGTGTGATTTGGTCAAATACCTTTAATAAATTTGATCCAGCAAGCCCATTTGGTGGCTATAAAGAATCTGGGTGGGGTCGTGAAGGCGGACGACACGGCCTTAGTAGTTATTTGAAGGGTGAAAAATAATGCGCATTGATGTTATGAAGACCTACAAATTATTTATTAATGGCAGCTTTCCTCGTAGTGAATCAGGTCGCGTGTATGAAATTAAAGACAGTAAGGGAAAATTCTTAGCTAATCCTTGCCTTGGATCGCGAAAAGATTTAAGGGAATCAGTTGTGGCTGCACGCGCAGCACATCATGGCTGGTCAAATGCAACTGCTTTCAATCGAGGACAAATTCTCTATCGAGTTGCCGAAATAATGCAAGGACGTTCGGAACAGTTTGTCTCAGAAATTATCGCTCAAGAAGGTGAAACCCCCGCCTCTGCTAAGGCCCAAGTGCAGAGCGCAATAGATACTTGGGTTTGGTATGCCGGATGGTGCGACAAGATTGAAGCTATTTCAGGTTCATCCAATCAAGTATCTGGGCCCTTCTATAACTTCTCGATTCCCGAAAGTCTTGGCGTAATCACAATTTTTGCGGATGCAAAGCCCTCACTGCTTAATCTGGTTGCAGGATTAGCCCCTGTAATCGCATCTGGAAATACTGCAATTCTGATTGCTAATGAGAAAACTCCGCTATGCGCTATAACGTTGGCGGAATGCCTGGCAACAAGTGATGTCCCAGCTGGAGTTGTAAATATTCTTACCGGTAAATTTGAGCAATTCGTAACTTGGGCTGGATCACATATGGATATCGATGGAATTGATGCCACCGGAGTCAGCAACAAAGATCTTACAGAACTTAAAGAGCTTGGTTCAGAGAACTTGAAGCGGATACATTCGTTTAGTGAATTACAGTCTACAAAGCGGATGACCAGCTTCATGGAGCTTAAAACTATCTGGCACCCAATTGGGCTTTAAAATTATTTAACGATTACTATTTTCTTGGAAATAATTGCACGCTTCGCTCGATTAATGGCAATTTTAGAAGCAGAATTTGCTTTTGTCGAAATTAAATCTATTCCACTATTTTTCAGCGTGTATTTTCGACCAAAAACTCCAGCTACCGGATCTACTATCTCAGTTAAAGTCCTTCCAGCTACGGCAGCACCAAATAAATCTATTATTGCGCTGTCGAATCGCTGATTAATATAACCAATCAAGAATTTTCGCGCATCCTTTGTAGCAATAAAATATTGTTCTGGTCTAATACCGATAATTTTTATGGACTTCTTTGGTTTAGCTAATTTTTTCACAGCAGCGAGCACGCTGCCATCTCCTGGCCAGTTTATAAAAAATATATCGCTACCTTTGTCAGACATTGCAGATATCTCTGCTTGAACTGAAGTAGTAACCCTGGTCGCTAATACTTTGGTCTTTGTACCAGAATACTTAACCCCAGCTCGGAAATTTCGAAGATTAGCTAAATTTCTTGGATTTGAAACATCACCAAGATATCCAACTTTCCCGGACTTGGAATTTAGCGCTGACATGACTCCAGCCAAAAAGGCTCCTTGGCTCATATCAAATGCCATACAACTTACATTCAGTGATTCAACTCCTGAACTTCCGACAATCGCAAACTGAGACTCTGGGTATTCGTCTGACATAAAGGCCATCGCTTCATTAAAGGAAGGTCCAACCCCGATTATTAGGTCATATCTAGCTTTGGCTAAGAATTCAATCCGATTTTCACGATCAAAATCTATTCCGGTAGTTACTAATTCACGGACATCAAAATTTGAAAGGCCAAATTTTTTCTTAGCGATATCGACTCCTGCTGCTGCAGCATCATTTATGGCTTTATCCCCGCGGCCCCCTACGTCGTAAATAATTCCAATTTTTACTTTTGCTGGTGCCCCATTGGCAGGTGCTTCTAAAACTGGGATTAGAACAACTATTGCCAAGAAAAGCAAGAAACGCTTAGCCACGAGAAATTAGCCCCAGCGCTTCATAGACATCTTTTAGTGTTTTATCTGCTACTACTTCAGCTTTTTCGGCGCCAATTTTTAGCAAGCTTTTCAAGTGCGCCTCATCTTTTAGCAACTCGTTTGCTCTCGTTCTCACTGGATTTAAGTAATCAACAACAACTTCTGCAACGCTAGTCTTAAAGTCGCCATAACCTTTTCCTGCGAAATCATCCTGTGACTGTGGGATTGTCTTGCCAGTTAAGGCGCTATAAATAGTCAGTAAATTAGATACCCCGGGTTTTTCTTTCTCGTCAAATATTACATCTCGCCCAGTATCGGTTACTGCGCTCTTTATCTTCTTAATATTGATTTCGGGGCTATCCATTAGCTCAATTACCCCACCTCCGTGGGCGCTAGATTTACTCATCTTTGCAGTTGGGTCTTGCAAATCATTTATCTTTGCTCCAGCTTTGAGAATATATCCTTCAGGAATTGTAAAAGTATTACCAAATTTAGCGTTAAAGCGTTGACCAAGATCACGTGTGAGCTCTATGTGCTGTCTCTGATCTTCGCCAACTGGTACTTTATTTGCCTGGTAGAGCAAGATATCTGCAGCCTGCAAAATTGGATAGGTAAATAACCCAACAACTGTGCGATCAGATCCTGCCTTCTGTGACTTATCTTTAAATTGTGTCATCCGGCTTGCTTCACCAAACCCAGTTATACATTCTAGAACCCAACTTAGTTGGTTATGGGCTGGAACATGGGACTGAATAAAAAGTGTGCACTGTTCAGGATCTAGGCCCAGGGCAATCAATTGTGCAACCGATGCGAGAGTGCGCTTTCGGAAATCTTCAGGTTTTGTTTCTACCGTGAGTGCATGCAAATCGACGACACAATAAAAAGCGTCATTAGTATTCTGCAAATCTACCCATTGTTTAATTGCGCCTAAATAATTTCCCAGATGAAAAGAATCATGCGTAGGCTGAATCCCAGATAACACACGTTCTTTTACGCCGCTATTCATGAGAGGCATCTTTCCATTCATTGGCTGAGATCAATAATTGCCCAGCGCGTTTTCCTTCTAAGGTTAAAACCGTGATCCGGACCTGTTTTATTTTGATTGAATCATGAGGCTCAGGAATTCGCCCTAGATGGTGCATAACTAATCCACCAACAGTTTCATATGGGCCTTCTGGAAGAACTATTCCGGTTTCATCATATAAATCTTCAAGAGAGATCAGACTATCGATTTCGAACTCTCCAGTTCTTGCTTGAGGTGTTACTTCAACTTCTTCGGAGTCATATTCATCATGAATATCGCCAATCAAGCGCTCCACTAAATCTTCAAGGGTGACGATTCCATCGGTGCCACCATACTCATCAAGTACGACAGCAATATGACTTCGCTTGGATCGCATTTCGGCGAGTGCGGGTAGAACGCCCTTTGTTCCTGGCAAATTAAGAACTGGCCGAACTAAATCAAGAATTGTTTCACCATCTGAAGAATTTATCTTTGGGTTCAGTAAATCACGAACATGTAGGAAGCCAATAACTTCATCAGTGCTCCCTCGCGTTACCGGATATCTAGAATGTGAATGCTCGATTGCGACTGTAATTGCATCTGTGATTGAAAGTCCGACATCCATAAAATCTACTTCAATCCGGGGAACCATAATCTCATGTAGTTGAAGATCACCAGCAGCAAAGACTTCTTCAACAATTTCTCGCTCTTCTTCACTTAGTGATGTATGTCCAGAAACTAAGTCAACTAATTCTGCTTCAGAGATTTCGCCTCTAATCTCTTTAGAACTTAAGCCGAACAACTTACCAACCACATCAGTCGATTTTGATAAGAGCCAGATTGCTGGGCGAAATATTTTTGCCGTCAAATCTATAGTTGGCGCCACGGCGAGCGCAATTATCTCTGTTCGATAAAGTGCCAATCGCTTAGGAACTAGTTCACCAAAAACTAATGAAATATAAGCAATCACAATTGTGATTGAAATAAGTGCGAGAGTCTCACTTAAGCTTTTCGATAGCCCCCATTCTTCAAAAACCGGAGAAACATATTTACCTAGGCGCTCAGAACCTAAGGCAGCTGATAGAAATCCTAAGAAGGTGATTCCGACCTGGGCCGCAGCTAGAAATCTATTTGGGTTCTTGGTTAGCGCAACAACGCGATCTGCGCGCCTGCCCTTTCCCTCAAGCTGACGGATTTGAGAATCTCGAAGCGAGATCAATGCAATCTCAGCAGCCACAAAGATCCCGGCAATCCCGATAAATAGCAGGACTAGGCCGATATCACGCAGGATTTGAATGCTCACAGGCGTAAGGGTAACTTCTTTACCTAGGGAGATTTGCTTAATTCCTCGTCAGAAATAGCCAAAGCGGGGCCAGGCGCGTAACCTATGGCAACGCTCATCCGAGCTTGAAGTATCAGCTTTACCTTTATCCAAAGGATCGTCGGGCACGTACCTGCCCGGAAAAGGAGCAATAAAATGGCATCAGTTGTATTCGAAAATGCATCACGTGTTTACCCAGGCACCACCAAGCCTGCAGTAGATAAGTTAAGTCTAACAATTAATGATGGTGAATTCCTTGTTCTAGTTGGCCCATCAGGTTGCGGAAAATCAACATCCCTTCGCATGCTAGCTGGCCTAGAAGAGGTTGATACTGGCTCTATTCGTATCGGCGATAAGGATGTAACTCATGTTGCACCTAAAGATCGTGATATTGCAATGGTCTTTCAGTCTTACGCGCTCTACCCACACATGTCCGTAGCTGAAAATATGGGCTTCGCACTAAAGATTGCTGGCGTAGATAAATCAGAACGCGATCGTCGCGTCAAAGAGGCGGCAAAACTACTTGACCTTGAAGATTATTTAGACCGTAAACCAAAGGCGCTTTCTGGTGGACAACGTCAGCGCGTTGCAATGGGTCGCGCAATTGTTCGTGAACCACAAGTGTTCTTGATGGATGAGCCACTTTCAAACTTGGATGCGAAACTTCGTGTTGCAACTCGTACTCAAATTGCTGCGCTACAACGCCGTCTCGGAATCACAACTGTTTACGTAACGCACGATCAAGTTGAGGCTATGACTATGGGAGATCGCGTTGCGGTTCTAAAAGATGGTTTGCTACAACAAGTCGATACTCCTCGCAATCTTTATGACAAGCCAGCTAATGCCTTCGTTGCCGGATTTATTGGTTCACCAGCAATGAACTTGCTTAACGTTCCGGCTTCAGGTGGCAAGGCCAAGCTAGGTGGATTTGCTGTCGATGTCCCAGCTAGCGCTGGTGCAGTTGTAACTGTTGGCGTTCGCCCAGAAGGATTTGTTCCTGCAACTTCCGGTGGCTTCGACGTTCTAGTTGAAGTTGTTGAAGAACTTGGATCTGATGCGTTTATTTACGGCAAGCCGGTAGATACCAGCATCAAGTTCGCACAGGAAACTGATGAAGGTGCCCAAGTTATCGTTCGCTGGGATCCAAAGAATCCACCTAAGCCAGGTGCGACTATTTCAGTTAATGCGATTTCGTCTGCAGTTCATCTATTTGATGCAAATTCCGGGCTACGCATTAATTAATTAGAAATTAAAAAGCCCCGCAGCCATTACTGGTGCGGGGCTTTTCTCTTGAATTACTTAAGTGCAACCTTTAGATTTTCATCAATCGCGGCTAAGAAGTCTTGGGTATTTAACCAAGGGCTATCTTTTGAAATAAGAATTGCTAGATCTTTTGTCATTTTTCCAGACTCAACTGTTTGAATACAAACCTTTTCAAGTGTTGCAGCAAACTCGGCAAGCTTAGGATTGCTATCCAATTTTGCGCGGTGAGTTAGCCCTTGGGTCCAGGCGAAGATTGATGCAATTGGATTTGTAGATGTCGCCTTACCGGCTTGGTGATCTCGGAAGTGACGAGTAACCGTTCCGTGTGCTGCTTCGGACTCAACAGTTTTCCCATCTGGCGTCATGAGAACTGAAGTCATTAAACCAAGTGAGCCATAACCTTGGGCAACGGTATCTGACTGCACATCACCGTCGTAGTTCTTACAAGCCCAGACATATCCACCTTCCCAGCGAAGGGAGGTTGCGACCATGTCATCTATCAGTCGATGTTCGTAAGTAAGGCCGGCAGCATCGAATTTTGCTTTGAATTCACTATCAAATATTTCAGCAAAGATATCTTTGAAGCGACCATCATAAGCTTTAAGGATCGTGTTCTTTGTAGATAGGAAGACCGGATAGTTGCGAATCAGACCATAATTCATAGATGCGCGAGCGAAGTCGCGAATTGAATCATCTAAGTTATACATTCCCATTGCAACACCAGATGATGGGAAATCAAAGACATTAAATTCCATTGGCTTAGAGCCATCTTTTGGTGTGAAAGTCATTGTGAGAGTTCCGGCGCCAGGAACTTTGAAATCGGTCGCTTTATATTGATCGCCGTATGCGTGGCGTCCAATAACTATTGGCTTGGTCCAGTTTGGGATCAACCTTGGAACATTCTTCATAATAATTGGTTCGCGGAAAATTACGCCACCTAGAATATTTCGAATTGTTCCATTAGGTGATTTCCACATCTTCTTGAGGCCAAATTCTTCAACTCGAGCTTCATCCGGAGTAATAGTTGCGCACTTGATGCCAACACCATGCTTTTTGATTGCATTAGCCGCATCAATAGTTACTTGATCATCTGTCGCGTCTCGGTGCTCCATTCCAAGGTCATAATATTCAAGATTTACATCGAGATATGGCAATATCAATTTTTCTTTAATAAATGACCAAATAATTCGAGTCATCTCATCGCCATCTAGCTCTACTACGGTTCCTTCTACTTTAATCTTCGACATTTTCTTCGCCCATTTCTTTTTTATTCGAAAGTATTAGAGATCTTTAACATCTGCTTGCTTTGCGCGGACCGCTTCTGCCGCGGCCTTCAGTGCCTCAACTTCGCCTGCACTTAGCGCGCTTTCAACAACTTTCCGGACTCCGTTCTTTCCAATTTCAGCTTCGACTCCAAGATATACGCCGCTAATTCCATATTCGCCATCTACCCAAGCGCAGACCGGCATAACTTCGCCCGAATCCTCTTTGACCGCCTTTGCCATACGAGCAGCTGCGGCTGATGGTGCGTAATACGCTGAACCTGTTTTAAGTAGTGCAACTACTTCTGCACCACCATTGCGGGTGCGATCTACAAGTGATTCAATTTTTGCAGCATCTAGTAGTTCAGTAAGTGCTTTACCATCTACAGTGCAACGACTTGGAACTGGAACCATAGTGTCTCCGTGTGACCCAAGCGTAAGAGTCTTCACTGACGAGACCGGCACCTTTAATTCTTCAGCTACAAAGTTAGTAAATCTCGCAGTATCTAACATTCCGGCCTGTCCCATTACCCGATTCTTTGGGAACGCCGTTGCGAGTTGAGTTAGTGCCGTCATTTCATCAAGTGGGTTTGACACAACGATGATTACTGCATTTGGTGAATGCTTAGCAATATTTTCAGCAACACTTCTAACAATTCCGGCATTTACGCCAATTAAATCCATTCGACTCATACCTGGTTTACGCGGAATTCCTGCCGTAATAACTACTACTTCGGAATTAGCGGTTGCTTCATAGCCAGTGCCTTCTGCTGTTGTGGTTGTTCCAATAATTTTTGTTTCAAAACCTTCAATTGATCTTGATTGATTCATATCTAAAGCCAGACCTTCGGGCTTTCCCTCTAAAATATCGGTAAGCACAACTGTTTCAAAGATGTCATATTCCGCGAGTCGAAGCGCGGTAGTTGATCCATAAAAACCAGCTCCGACAACTGTTACTTTCCCTGATCTGCTCATGTTCTCTTCCTTTTTATTATTAACTTGGATTATTTACTCTTCTGTAAAATTCACTGGCTAAATATTACTTGGCATGTGGCAGTGTGAGCGCCACCACAAAAAGTAGTGCTGCCATGCCTACTGGGAGAATTAACTCAATTTTTCGATGGCGATTTGAGCGTAAATACTTACTTGTTGCAATAACTATGGTGCCGACCGAAAGTAAGAGAGCGCCGGTTCGGACTGCATCAAAAATTCCAAATATAACCCCAAGAATTACAAGTATGAAGGCTAAAATCCGGATTCGATCAATCGCAATTTTCATTTAATTATTCTGTGCCATCTCTACAACATTAGATAGCAGCATCGCCCGGGTCATTGGCCCAACTCCCCCAGGCATCGGCGCAAGTGCTGATGCAATTTTTGCAACGCCTGGGTGAACATCACCCTGCAAACCAAAGTTGGTTCGCGTAATTCCAACATCCAATACAACAGCGCCGGGTTTAACCATTTCGGCAGTTAAGAAATGTGCGCTACCTACTGCAGCAATAACAATATCTGCGCGCTTTGTATGTGAGATTAAATCTTTAGTTTTGGTATGTGTTGTTGTAACTGTGGCATCGCTTCCTCTTTGGGAGAGCAATAAACCAAGTGGCCGACCCACTGTTAAACCGCGGCCAATAATCACAACTTCTTTGCCTGAGGTCGTCAGTGAATATCGATGCAATAACTCCAAAATTCCTCTCGGAGTGCAAGGTAATGGCGCGCTGGCTCCCATTACTAATTTACCGAGATTTAGTGGATGCAGACCATCAGCATCTTTATTTGGATCAATACTCTCTAAAATACTGTTGGCGCTAATTCCATCAGGTAAGGGAAGTTGAACTATGTATCCCGTGCACTCATTACTGTTATTTAAATCTTTAATTGCGGCAGCAACATCATTCTGAGAAGCGGTTGCTGGTAAATCTATTCGGATTGAGTTGATTCCAACCTCTGCACAATCTTTATGTTTTCCAGTTACGTAAGAGTGCGAACCAGCATCATCGCCAACTAAAATGGTTCCGAGTCCAGGCTTCATTGCCATAGTTGAAACAACTTGGCGTAATTCATCTTTGATAACGGCCGCTGTGGCCTTTCCATCAAGAATTATCGCGCTCATCTTCGAATCCTATCGAGAAGTTTTAAGCATGTGAAAAATGACGAACTCCGGTGAAGAACATTGGAATATCTGCCGCTTTTGCCGCCTCAATCACTTCGGCATCACGCACGCTTCCACCTGGTGCGACTACAGCACAAATACCAGCATCAAGCAAAATCTGTAGGCCATCGGCAAAGGGAAAGAATGCATCACTTGCTGCGACCGAATTAATTGATCGCTCGCCGGCACGAGCCACCGCAAGCCTTGCACTGTCAACGCGATTTACTTGGCCCATTCCAACTCCGACAGAAGCTCCGGCCTTGGCCAAGAAGATGGCATTGCTTTTTACAGCGCGCACACTTCGCCAAGCAAACTCTAAATCACTTTTAAGTTGTGAACTAATTTCGGGACCTGCAACTTGTTGCCAATTCGCAAAATCATCTCCACTGGCATCAATTGCATCACTATCTTGAATTAAAAGTCCACCACTTATAAGTCGGAACTCTTCATCAGCGATTTGATAACCAGGTAATTCTAAAATTCTTATCGATGGTTTAGCGGCTAAAATTTCTATTGCACCGACTTCGTATCCCGGTGCCACAATTACTTCGGTAAATACTTCGCTTAGCGCAGTTGCCATTTCAATTGAAATTCTCCGATTTGCTGCAACCACCCCACCAAATGCTGAAACTGGGTCACAAGCATTTGCTGCAATATATGCCGATGCAATATCAGATGCGATGGCTATGCCACAGGGATTTGCATGCTTGATAATTGCTACGCATGGCTGGTTATGGTCATATGCTGCACGTATTGCGGCATCAGCGTCGGTAAAATTATTAAAGGACATCTCTTTACCATGGTGCTGCTTGGCGCCACTAATGCCCTGATCATTTGAAAGATCTGAAAATACTGCAGCGCGTTGATGCGGATTCTCGCCATACCTTAACTCTGAAATTTTCTGCCAGACCTTTGCGCGCCAATCATCCTGGTTTAATTCATTAGCAAGCCAATCCGCAATTGCTATGTCATATTCAGCAGTTTTGCGGAAAGTATTCATCGCCAATAGCCGGCGCTCATCTAGGTTAAAGCCACCTTGCTCCAGGGCAGAATTTAGTAATTCATATTGCGTTGGATCTGAAATAACCGCGACTGAGCCATGGTTCTTTGCTGCGCCTCGGAGCATGCTCGGACCACCGATATCAATCTGTTCTATACATTCAGAAAATTCGGCTCCACTAGCAATTGTTTGAGTAAATGGATAAAGATTTATAACTATCAAATCAAATGGCAAAATGTCCGCCGCAGCAAGCTCTTCTAAATGCATCGGATCACTCTGGTTGGCCAAGATTCCACCATGTATCCGGGGATGAAGGGTTTTAACTCGCCCGCCAAGCATCTCTGGAAATCCGGTGTATTGCTCTACCGCAATTACCTTGATTCCGGCATCCCGCAATACCTTGGCTGTTGAACCGGTCGAGAGGATTTCGATTCCATGCTTCTCTAAGTTTTTGCCAAGCTCAACTAGACCGGTCTTGTCATAAACACTGACAAGTGCTCGCGATACTTTCTTACGATTCATTGGTTCCGCCTTGGTAATCCATCAGCAATAAAACTTTGAAGAGTCTCGACTATGAGCTCTCGTTCCACAATCTTAATGCGTTCATGCAGGCTAGCTTCATCATCTTGTGGCAGGACCATAACTTCCCTCTGTCGAATCACCGCTCCGGTATCAATTCCGGCATCTACCCAATGCACCGTAGACCCAGTTACTTTCACTCCCGATTCCAACGCATCTCTAACAGCGTGGGCACCTGGAAAATTTGGTGATAGTGCGGGGTGGGTATTTATTGTTGGAAAAGTTGATATAAAAGTTTCAGCTAAAATTCGCATGAAGCCAACACTCACAACTAGGTCGGGAGCTAAATTCAACACTCTCTCAAATAACTGGGTATCCCACTTGGTTCGATTCTCTAACATTGGTAAATGTGTGGTTGGAATCCCGGCCGCACTTGCCCGTTCGCTAGCTTGGGATCTCTTATCAGATATTAATTCTAAAATTTCAACTTTAAGTTTGCCAGAGCTGCGAGCATCAATTATCGATTGAGCTAGGGAGCCACTTCCCGATGCCAATAAAACTATGCGCACCTAAATCTCACCTTTTTTGGGTTTAATAACTCTGATTAATTTAGGTAGGTAGAGTCCAAAGATTAAAGTTAGCAATTGGATAGCACCAAATAGCGCCGGAAGGATCCACCAAATTACTCCTACTGGGTGCATATCTTGAGTAAGGAGCGTGCCGCCAGCAAGAAATGAATACAAGGCCAGCAACATAATAAATGGTATTACACCAAGAAGAATTTGACTTTGACGGGATCTAAATTCTCTATATTCACGGCAAACTTTAAATTGATTTAATACAACTATTAATACTGGAATTGCTAAGGCGATCAAAACCAACGGATGTTCTGACCCTGGAATGGAACCTAGAATTGGAATTGCTGGAAGTGAATTTATCTCAAGATTAACTGGAGAAATCAAAGTTCCTAGACCTAATGAGAATCCAGGACCTAAAAGATAGGAGATTCCAGCTAGGGCAATATTTGGCAAATAAAGTAATTGCAATATTGTAAATAGAATTCCACCCATAATTCCTGGCTGGATTACTATTGCTAATGACTTAACAATTTCAAAGTGCAGAATAAGTGAAATCCCGACTATCAGCATCGATAAGCCTAAAAATATAATAAATGCATAGATCAAGAAATTGAATCTTTGGAAGAAATTTGATTGATAATTTACTGTTGCACTTAGGCCTAGCAAAAGCACGAAAATTGGAGTCAAAATTAAATTTGGCTGAATATCAGAACTTTGACTAAGCGCCGCAGCAAGTGTCGCTAGGCCGGTATAGAAAAATAAAACGAAAGTTCGTGCCCCTTTAGTGTTATTTAAAAATTCACTTGCTCTCCGAAAACCACTTCGGATAGCTAGCCAGGGAAATATCGCCGCCCCGATCGGAAGATAGGAAAGTGCGCCACTTGAAAAGCCGGATGCCAGCGATAATTTAAAAGGAACCAAGTGACTGCCAAGCCACAACCAAATTGCAGCACGAATAGGATCTGAGGTATCTCCGGTTGCACTTCCTGCTGTAGACCAGGCGAATAGGGCGATAAAACTTAAAGGAAGCAAGATCAAGGCCACACTGCGCAGAGCTTGTTGAAAAGCTACCAGCAGGATGCGGCCCATGTTAGTTACCCTTTTTTATTATTTAAAATATCGCGCATTAGTTGCGCTGTTTCACTTGGAGTCTTTCCTACCTTCACGCCGACGGCTTCTAGTGCGCTCTGTTTTGCTGCAGCAGTTCCAGAAGAGCCTGAAACTATCGCACCAGCATGTCCCATGGTTTTACCTTCTGGCGCCGTGAAACCTGCAACATATCCAACAACAGGTTTAGTTACATATTCACCGATAAATGTAGCTGCCCGTTCTTCAGCATCCCCGCCAATTTCACCAATCATCACGATGGCATCGGTATCTGGATCATCTTGAAAGGCGCGTAAGCAATCAATGTGAGTTGTTCCAATAATTGGATCACCGCCGATACCCACTGCTGTGCTAAAGCCAAAGTCACGTAGTTCATACATCATTTGGTAGGTCAGGGTTCCAGATTTTGAAACTAACCCGATACGTCCTGGGCCAGTTATATCTGCCGGAATAATTCCGATATTGGATTTTCCTGGACTTATTAAACCTGGACAGTTTGGTCCAACCAATCGAGTTGTTCCTTTTTCAACTGCATATGCATAAAAAGCCGCCGAGTCATGAACTGGAATTCCTTCCGTGATTACAACAACTAGTGGCAATTTCGCATCAATCGCATCGATTACGGCAGCCTTTGCAAACTTAGGTGGAACGAATACAACAGATGCATTTGCGCCGGTAACTGCAACTGCTTCTGAGACGCTGTTGAAAACCGGAAGAGTTACGCCTTCGATTTCAACGCTCTGACCGCCCTTGCCTGGAGTTACACCACCAACAATTTTGGTTCCAGATTTAATCATTCTCGCAGTGTGCTTTGTTCCTTCAGATCCAGTCATGCCTTGAACCAGGACCTTAGTATTTTCATTGATAAAAATTGCCATTACTTCGCCGCCAATTCTGCAGCGAGTGCTGCTGCACCATCCATAGTTTCAACCTGTTGAATTAGTGGGTGAGCTGCTTCATTTAAGATGCGGCGACCTTCAATTACATTATTGCCATCTAGACGAACAACGATTGGTTTAGTTGCTTTTGCTCCAAGCATTGTTAGTGCTTGCACAATTCCGTCAGCAACTGCATCGCACGCAGTAATTCCACCAAATACATTTACAAATACGCTTCTAACGTCAGGGTCACCCAGAATAATTCCAAGGCCATCTGCCATTACCTGCGCCGAAGCACCGCCGCCAATATCTAGAAAGTTTGCTGGTTTAACACCGAACTTTTCGCCGGCGTAGGCAACAACATCAAGAGTGCTCATCACTAAGCCCGCTCCATTGCCGATAATTCCAACTTGGCCATCCAGCTTCACATAATTCAGATTCTTAGCTTTCGCTGCAGCTTCTAGCGGATTTGCAGCCGCGTGATCTATGAGAGCATCATGGTTTGGGTGACGAAAATCTGCGCTCTCATCAAGGGTTACTTTGCCATCTAGCGCAACAACTTTTCCATCGCTAGTTTTTACAAGTGGATTGATCTCCATAAGAGTTGCATCTTCTGCAACAAAAGCTGCCCATAATTTAAGTAGGACTTCTACGACTTGATCTACAACTTCGGTAGGGAATTGCCCAGCAAGAACTATTTCACGGGCTTTCTCTTTTGAGATTCCAATATTGGGATCTATTCCAATTCTGGCTAATTTTTCTGGAGTATTGTGCGCAACTTCTTCAATTTCTATTCCGCCGGCAACAGATGCCATAACTAAGAAGTTTCGATTCGCCCGATCTAATAAAATTGCTAAGTAATACTCGGCCTCAATTGGTGCTGCTTGCGCAATCATTACTTTGTGAACAATGTGACCTTTGATATCCATTCCGAGGATTGCGGCAGCGCATTCGCGGGCTTCGCTCGGACTTTGCGCAAGTTTTACGCCACCCGCTTTTCCGCGACCGCCAACTTTTACTTGTGCTTTTACGACCACACGGCCACCCATTGATGCGGCAGCTGCTTCAGCTTGCTCTGGAGTTAGCGCAACTGCGCCTCCCAGGACTGGAACTCCGTGTGATTCGAAAAGATCTCGAGCTTGATACTCAAAGAGATCCACTGGTTACCCCATTCATTTATCATTACAAATTTTACGTGCTACGAACAACCGAAATCTTAGTGGTTATTTAGAGCTTCTCTACCGGCGCATATCGAAGTAATAACCGTTTTTCACCGAGTGAGCCAAAATTAATCGTGGCCTCCGCGCGATCTCCCTCGCCGACAACCGCAACTACAGTCCCTAAACCAAATGTGTCATGTGACACACGATCACCATTCGCTAAGACCATAGTTGTCGAAGCCTTACGACCAGTTGCTCTTGGCGCTGGAGTGAAGTGAGATGTTTTTAAAATACTTGCACGAGATGGTGCGGGTGCATGTTCATTCCATTCAATTACTTCTTCCGGAATTTCGGCAAGAAAACGTGAGGGCGGATTATAAGTTGGAGCACCCCATGAACTGCGATATTCAGATCGTGAAACATACAATCTGGCACGCGCTCTGGTTAAACCAACATATGCCAGGCGGCGCTCCTCTTCAATCTCTTCACGATCTCCCAAGGTTCTAGAGTGTGGGAAAATTCCTTCTTCCATGCCTGTTAGAAAAACTGTCGGAAATTCCAGCCCTTTTGCCGTATGCAGCGTCATCAAAGTAACGACACCACCATGGTCCTCGCCATCTGGAATCTGATCAGAATCTGCAACCAATGAGACGTTTTCCAAGAAGCCAAGTAGCGAAATTTCTTCGCCATCTTCCACTTCTCCCTCTTCGTATTCAACAGCAACTGAGACTAATTCTTGTAAATTTTCAACCCGACTTTCATCTTGTAAATCATCACTCTTCTCTAGCTCATTAAGTAACCCTGACTGCTCTAATACTGCCTGAGCAATTATTGATGGTCTGGTTTTAGCTTCAACCAAGACGGTTAGTGAAGTAATCAAATGAACGAAATCATTGATTGCTGAAATCGAACGAGTAGGAATACCTGGAACATCTGCGGCTCGATTTAGAGCACTCCAGAATGAAATATCAGAATCTTTAGCAAATAAATCAACGGTTTCTAGCGCCCGATCTCCAATCCCTCTTTTTGGAGTATTTATAATTCTTCGTAGCGAAACTTCATCTTCACCATTTACTAGGACTCTTAAATAAGCCAGAAAATCTTTCACCTCCTTGCGCTCGTAAAATCGCACGCCGCCCACAACTTTGTAAGGTATCGCCGAACGCAAAAAAACTTCTTCAAATACTCGAGATTGGGCATTGGTTCGATAGAAGATTGCAGCATCTCCGGGTTGTGAAATATTTTCACTTCGTAATCTGCCAATTTCTGTAACTATGTGGTTTGCTTCATCGTGTTCGCTCTCAGCAACATAGCCCGTAATCTTCGAGCCAGATCCTGACTCTGACCAGAGGTTTTTTGCTTTGCGCCCTTCATTATTTGAAATCACAGCATTTGCCGCAGAAAGAATATTTTGGGTCGAACGATAATTCTGCTCTAGAAGAATTGTTTTTGCACTTGGATAGTCAGCCTCAAATTGCAGGATATTTCTTATATTTGCCCCACGGAACGCGTAAATTGATTGATCAGCATCACCAACAACACATAACTCGGCCAGTGGAATACCTTCTTCATCAGTGCCTACTAATTCTTTAATCAACATGTATTGCGCATGATTTGTATCTTGGTATTCATCAACTAGCACATGTCTAAAGCGTGAACGATAACGCTGCCGACTCTCTGGATTACGTTGCAATATTTCGACAGTTCTACCAATTAAGTCATCAAAATCCATAGCATTGGCGCTTACCAATCGCTTTTGATAGTGTGCAAAAACTTCTGCTACTACTTCATTGAATTGATTGTCTGCTGATTGCACAAAATCTGCCGGACCTTGTAATTCATTTTTCGCTTGTGAGATTAGCCCAGCAACGGCTCGCGGCGCGTAACGCTTAATATCTAAATTCATATCTTTCATTACTAAAGTTATTAGTCGTAAACTATCTGATGAGTCATAAATCGTGAAGGAGTTTGAATAGCCAAGCTTTGCAGCTTCTTGGCGCAGAATTCGAACGCAAGCCGAGTGGAATGTTGAGACCCAGATTGACCTTGCGCGATCGCCTACAAGTTCTGCAACACGCTCTTTCATCTCGGCTGCTGCCTTATTTGTGAATGTAATTGCTAAAACTTCATATGGATTGACTCCACGTTGGCCAAGTAGATAGGCAATTCGTCTAGTTAAAACCCGAGTTTTCCCAGAACCTGCACCTGCGACAACAAGTAATGGTGAGCCTTGATGTATGACAGCAGCTTGCTGCTGTGGGTTCAAGCCATTAACCAGGGAATCTAGCGACATAGGTCTGAGTCTAACTACTCATACAAACAGCACACATAAAGCGTGAAGTTCTCCTAAGATTGACCAATGCCACCATTAGATGATTCTCAGATTGAACGTGTTCTTGTCGTAACTGCTCATCCAGATGACCTTGATTTTGGAGCCGCTGGAACTATCGCACAATGGACCGCGCGCGGAATCGAAGTTTCATACTGCATCTGCACAAATGGCGATCAAGGTGGAGACGATCCTGAAGTTCCACGCGAGGAAATGCCAAAGATTCGCCAGAAAGAACAGCGTGATGCTGGAAAAATTCTAGGTGTAACCAATATTGAATTCTTAAATCATCGGGATGGGTGGCTGCTCCCAACAATCGAACTACGTAAACAAATTGTCCGCGAAATTCGGAAAACTAAACCACAACGGATGCTTATCCAGAGTCCGGAGCGAAATTGGGATCGGTTATTTGCAAGCCATCCAGATCATATGGCGGCGGGTGAAGCAGCAATTCAAGCGGTCTATCCAGATGCAAGAAATGCCTTTGCCTTTGAAGACTTACTCAAAGAAGAGGGCTTAGAGCCTTGGCGAGTTAATGAAGTTTGGGTGATGGCACATCACACGCCTGATCATTTTGTTGACGTTACTGAGACCTTCGAGAAGAAAATTGCTGCACTCCATGCACATGTGAGTCAGACTGCGCACAATCCAAACTTAGAACAGAACCTGCGCGAATGGGGCGAGCGAAATGCAACGTTGCACGGCTTAGCCGATGGTCGATTAGCTGAAATCTTTAAAATAGTTTCCAGTGATTAATTACCGTGCGCTTGCACGGTAAATTGTGATTGGCTGATTTGGAACTCCACCACCAGCCGGGTTTGAATTATCTGAACCAAGTGCTGCAACAGCTTTAACAATGTCTAAGCCCTTAATAACTCTGCCCCAGAGTGTGTAATTTGGTCCGAGTTTGGAATTATCGTCATAAACTATAAAGAATTGGCTGCCATTTGTATTTGCCCCAGAATTTGCCATCGCTACTGAACCTGCGGGATAAATATTTCCGCTCCCATTTGGAAGGTTCTCATCAGGAGCAGTGTAAGCAGGGCCACCCGAACCAGTTCCTGATGGATCGCCACACTGCAGAACAAAAATTCCTTGCGTTGTTACACGGTGACATGGAGATTTATTAAAGAACCCCCTATTCGCTAGATAGCTCATTGAAATTACAGTCAATGGGGCGTTTACGCCATCCGCTTCAATCCGAATTTCCCCACAGTTTGTAGTCAAAATTATTGTTCTAATTACGAATGGCTTCTTAACTTCCGGAGCCGGTAATTTCATCGGCTTATGTCCGACAGCCCGAGTCGGCTTACACAATGGTTGTGTCTTAGTTATCTGATTAAATTTCTTTGCATTTTTGGGTTTCTTCTCGGCACTCGCCGGAGATGCTACAAGTAGCGAAAGAAAGAGCGTCGCAACAATTGCAAAACTTACAGTTCTCTTCATCTGCGCTTCATCTCCAATCATTCCCATTCAATCATTCCCATTCAATTGTCCCAGGTGGCTTTGACGTTACATCTAAAACCACTCTATTCACTTCTTTAACTTCATTTGTAATTCGAGTCGAAATCTTCTCCAATACTTCGTATGGAATCCGACTCCAATCTGCAGTCATTGCATCTTCTGATGAAACCGGCCGAAGCACTATTGGATGGCCATAAGTTCTGCCATCGCCCTGCACTCCTACGCTTCTTACATCAGCTAATAAAACAACTGGACACTGCCAAATTATCCGATCTAAATCAGCAATGCGCAATTCATTTCGGGCAATCGCATCAGCTTTTCGCAATATTCTAAGTCTATTCTCAGTCACTTCGCCGACTATTCGAATTGCCAGGCCCGGCCCAGGAAATGGTTGGCGCCAAATAATTTCTTCTGGCAACCCTAACGATAACCCAGCATGACGAACTTCATCCTTAAATAGCGTACGAAGTGGCTCTATTAATTTAAATTGTAAATCATCTGGAAGACCACCAACGTTGTGATGTGATTTAATATTTGCGGTGCCAACACCACCACCTGATTCAACTACATCAGGATATAAAGTTCCTTGTACTAGAAAATCAATAGGTTCGGTTGCAGAGATTTCACGGGCTGCTGCTTCAAAAACTCTTATGAATTCAGTGCCGATAATTTTTCGTTTAGTTTCTGGATCTGTAACTCCTGCAAGCGCTCTCAAGAAGCGTTCTTTAGCGTCAACAACCTTAAGGGTTACTCCAGTTGATGCCACGAAGTCGCTTTCTACTTGCCCTGCTTCACCTTCGCGAAGTAAGCCATGATCAACGAAGACGCAGGTAAGTTGTGAGCCGACTGCCTTCTGCACAATGGCCGCCGCAACTGCGGAATCTACCCCGCCTGATAGGCCACATAAAACTCTTCCACTTCCAACAAGATTTCTAATCTTTTCAACTTCCGTAATTACTATATTTTCAGAGTTCCATGTTGGTTTGCAGCCAACGATATCTATTAACCAACGCCGTAAGATTTCTTGGCCATTTTCTGAATGTAAAACTTCTGGATGAAATTGCACACCAGCTAATTTGGCATCGTTATTTTCAAATGCGGCTATTCCAGTGTCGGCCGTGCTTGCAGTTGATGAAAATCCCGATGGCGCTGTTGTGACGCTATCGCCATGACTCATCCAGACGCTAAATTCAGCTGAAAGCCCTGCTAATAATTTGGAATTTGATTTATGCGAAAGTGTGGTCCGACCAAATTCTGATTTTCCAGTTTGCGTAACGACTCCGCCAAGAGCTGAAGCCATAACCTGAAATCCATAACAAATTCCAAAGATTGGAATGCCGGCCTCGAATATTTTAGGATCAAGCGTTGGTGCACCAACTTCATAAACACTGGATGGTCCACCAGATAAAATTATTGCTTTTGGCTTCTTCTCTAACATCTTTGAAAGAGCCATCGATGATGGAACGATCTCGGAATACACCTGAGCCTGTCGAACCCGGCGGGCGATTAACTGGGCATATTGCGCGCCAAAATCAACAACTAAAACTAGTTCTTGGTTTTTTGAATCAGACACGATCGATGACAACTTCAACGCGCTGGAACTCTTTTAGATCTGAGTAACCAGATGTAGCCATTGCACGTCGTAGTGCGCCAAATAAATTCATACTGCCATCAGCGAGATGTGATGGTCCAACAAGTATCTCTTCCAGACTTCCAACAGTTCCGACTTGAACTCTGTCTCCTCGTGGTAATTCAAGATGATGTGCTTCAGATCCCCAGTGCCAACCTTTGCCTGGTGATTCAACTGCTTTTGCAAGTGGTGAGCCCATCATTACTGCGTCAGCGCCACATGCAATTGCCTTAGCAATATCTCCAGATTTTCCAACAGAGCCATCGGCAATTACGTGAACAAAGCGGCCCCCTGATTCATCCATGTAATCTCGACGCGCAGATGCAACTTCAGCAACAGCTGATGCCATTGGAACTGCAATTCCCAATACTGAACGAGTTGTGTGTGCGGCACCACCGCCAAAACCAACAAGAACTCCTGCTGCGCCAGCACGCATCAAGTGGAGCGCGCCCGTGCCGGTTGCACACCCGCCAACAATTACTGGAACATCTAGTTCGTAGATAAATTTCTTTAAATTAAGTGGCGCAATCTCCGCAGATACATGTTCAGCGCTGACCGTTGTTCCACGTATTACGAAAATATCTACACCAGCATCGATAACTACCTTGGCATGTTCTGCGGTGCGTTGCGGTGATAGCGCTGCTGCAACTGTTACGCCTGCTGCACGAATCTGAGCAATTCGTTCCTTAATTAATTCTGGTCTAATTGGAAGGGCATAAAGCTCTTGCATTCTACGAATCGCTTTTTCTTGTGGCATTGAAGCGATTTCACCCAATGGAATTCTTGGATCATCATGACGAGTCCAAAGTCCTTCAAGATTTAATACACCGAGCCCGCCAAGTTTTCCGATTGCAATTGCAGTTTCTGGTGAAACAACTGAATCCATTGGTGCTGCCATCATCGGAAGTGAAAATTTATATGCATCAATTTGCCAGGCGATAGAAACTTCTTCTGGGTCACGTGTCCGTCGACTTGGAACTATCGCGATGTCATCGAATGAATAACCTACGCGGGCCCGCTTGCCTGGTCCGATTTCGATTTCGTTCATAGCTACTTTCCTTTTCCGGTGTAGTTCGGGGCATCTGCTACGTGCAATACATCATGTGGGTGGCTCTCTTGTAAGCCAGCTGAAGTGATTTGAATAAGTTGCCCATTTTGCTGCAAATCAGCGATTGTTGGCGAACCGGCATAACCCATTCCAGAACGGAGCCCACCCACTAATTGGTGAACCATTTCGGCAACTGGGCCGCGATATGCAACTTTTCCTTCAATGCCTTCTGGCACCAATTTATCTTCAGCTAAAACATCGTCTTGCATATAACGATCTTTGGAATAAGATTTTTTATCACCGCGAGATTGCATGGCTCCAAGAGATCCCATTCCGCGATAAGCCTTAAATTTTCTGCCACCTACTTCAACAAGTTCTCCTGGTGATTCATCACATCCAGCAAGTAGTGAACCGAGCATCACCGAATCTGCGCCAGCAACTATCGCTTTTGCAATGTCGCCTGAATATTGCAATCCACCATCTGCAATAAGTGGGATATCAGCTTTAACGCATGCCTTGTGCGCCTCCATAATTGCAGTAATTTGCGGAACTCCAACACCAGCGACTACGCGGGTTGTGCAAATTGAACCAGGTCCAACTCCAACTTTTACTGCATCTGCTCCAGCATTTATAAGAGCTTGTGCGCCAGAACGCGTTGCGACATTGCCACCAATAATTTGAATCTCCGGAAACTCTTTCTTAATTCGAGCAATGGCATCTAGCACCGCACGATGATGTCCGTGCGCAGTATCTACAACGACTACATCCACACCAGCCTCAATTAGCGCTGTTGCGCGCGCGAAGCCATCGTCTCCGACTCCGACAGCTGCTCCAACAATTCCGACTGCTTTCACGGCCTTAACATTTTTTACTTGATCTTCAATTGGTAGATTACGATGAATTATTCCGATACCACCAGCTTTAGCCATTGCGATAGCCATTGCGGATTCAGTTACGGTATCCATCGCAGATGAAATTAGTGGAATTTCCAAGGATATTTTTCGAGTAAGTCGGGTTTTAGTATCGACTTCACTTGGCACCACATCAGATGCGTCAGGAAGCAGAAGGACATCGTCGTATGTGAGTCCCAGCATTGCTACTTTGTCGCGAGCGCCTTCAAGCATTGGCCAAGTCTAGTCAATCAAAATAGGTAGATTTCCCGCACTTTATGGGGAGGTTAAACGCCTAAGGCCTGGACTATTTGCTCCCGAGCATCTCTTAATCCTGTAGTGAATACCAACTTGTTATTTGCCCCTACTTTTTCTGATCCACCTGCCACCATCCAGCCTGGCCCACCCAGTAGAACTCTTGGGGCTGGTCGAATCGCAGGGATAGATTTAACGTATTTATGATCTGCGTTTTCACTTAATTGAGCCCACAGAAAGACTGCTGGCGGCGCCCACTTAATTATTATTTGATTCAGCGCGTTTTGTGGAGTTCTGGCACCAAGAAAAATACATTCGATGCTTTCCTCTGCAAGCACTGCTGCAAGGGCCGTCAGCCCTAAGGAGTGCATTTCATTTTCGACACATGCAAGCAAAACTGGACGGGCATTTTTAGGATTTGGTATCCGTCCAAAATTTTCACTTAATATTTTCCGTAGGACTTCGCTTAAGAAATGTTCGACTTCGATGCCATCTCCAGTCCGAACCCAATCATCACCAACTTCAGTTAATAGCGGCGCGATTACATCAATCCAAGTTGCCTCTACCCCAGTTTCACTGATTGACTTTCGGATTAATTTTTCAATATTAAGTTGGTCAAATTTCATCGCTGATTTATACAAGAGCGTAATTAGATTGCTTTGATTTTCAGATTCCTGAGCGATTTTTTTAACTTTGTTCTGATTGCTCTTTAAACTTAACTTGCACACTTTATTTGCAGCATCTTTAGGAGTTACCCCCGCCACAATTAATCGAACCATTGCGGTTAACCGAACTACATCAACTGCAGAATATTTACGATGAGTTCCGGGGCAATGTTCGCTTGGACCAATTCCATATCTTCGATCCCAGGTGCGAAGCGTGGCTGGAGCGACTCCGAGCCTTCTGGCTAATGCGGCGACAGTTAAAGATTCATCTGCGTCAGAAGTGCTAAAAGTAAGGGCCACCTCTCAATTATCCCAAGTTAGTGTGAGAGGCGCCATATGAAATGCTCAAATTTCGCAACAAAAGGGCCCAAGAGGTTGAACAACCTATGACTCGGTTGTAGTATCAAGTTATTAATAGGTAGTGGAATTGGAGCCAAAATGACAAGTCAGTTACAACCAAGACCGATTGCTTCTGATTGGGAATGGCAAGAGTCTGCGGCCTGCCGCGAACTTCCGACTGAGATGTTCTTCTATACAGATGGCGAGCGCGGACCTCGGCGTAAGAATCGCGAGAATGCAGCAAAAGCAGTATGCGCTGCCTGTCCGGTTCTTCAAGCTTGTAGAAAACAGGCTCTTACTTTGGGGGAGCCCTATGGAATTTGGGGTGGCTTAACTGAAGATGACCGCTTAGCAATCTTAAATAGTAATCAGAAAGCGGAAGATCGCTCGTTCTCTTCAGCGTCTTAATTTTGAATAGCGCTTGTCTTAAACTCTAGTTAAATTCCAGGCGCGCACGCCGCCTACAATTCCGGCTGCATTAGGAACAATAACCACATCATCGCCAATTAGCTCTAAAACATAAGGTGTAATACGGCGAGCATTTCCACCGCCTAAATAAAGTCGGTCCCAATGAAATACCGGGCGTAAATCTGTAACCATTGCACGTATTCGCCGCGACCAGAATGAATCACCAAGTCTGCGGCGTTCGTGCTCACCAATCCACTCGTCGTAAATAGTTGAACGGCGAATTGGCGCGTGGGAAAGTTCGATATGAGGAGCTAGTTTTCCACCATCGAAGACTGCACATCCGAGACCGGTTCCAAGAGTTAAGACAACTTCAAAACCAGAACCTGCAACAACTCCGGCGCCATGGACTTCAGCATCATTTAACATCAAGGTTGGAAGCTTAAAAGTTTCTTCGACCTGACTTCTGAAATCTAAACCCTTCCAGGCATAGAACAACTCTGGATCAACTTTGGTGCGCGGCCCTTTTACATTTACGTAATGCGGGGTATTCACTACTACTCCGTGACGAACCATTCCTGGAAAACCAACTGTTATGCGATCAGCCTTTGGCAGCTTTGAGGCAATGCCTTGAAAAACTTCAATTAGCCCTTCCGGCGTAAGTGGGTATGGAGTTGGCACTGCAACTGCCGGGGCGTGCATAGTGCCATCTTCATCAAGAACTGAAGCCTTGATGCTAAGTCCACCACAATCGATGCTTAGCGTCATTACTGGGGAATTTGCCATGTGCTAATTAAACCAATAAAGAAGGCCCCACACTAATGAAAGTTATGGGGCCTTAAATTTTAAGCGTTAATTAGTGCGAATGTCCGCCTGGACCATGGCCGTGGCCATTTCCACTTGCTTCATCCTTCTTATCTTCAGGAGTCTCAAAGACGAGAGCTTCCGTTGTAATAAACATTGCTGCAATTGATGCAGCATTTGCTAGCGCAGAACGGGTTACTTTAACTGGGTCGATTACGCCGACTTTTACTAAGTCTTCATAAACTTCAGTTCCAGCATTGAAGCCTTCGTTCGCCTTCATAGTGCGAACTTTTGCAACAACTACATAACCTTCATGACCAGCGTTTTCAGCAATCCAACGAAGTGGTTCATCGCAAGCCTTGCGAACTAGCCGAACACCAACCGCTTTGTCGCCTTCGAAGCCAAGATCTTTATCTAGTGCTGATGCTGCGTGAACTAACGCGGCGCCACCACCAACAACGATTCCTTCTTCAACAGCTGCGCGAGTTGCAGAGATTGCATC
>JASJJZ010000067.1:0-13196 GCA_037622205.1 Actinomycetes bacterium | reverse complement strand
TCCTTGCACTCTAACTTTTGCATAAGCCAGTGCCTGTTGGTAGCCAGCGCTTAGTGTTGCAATCGCCTTGGTTCCAACCATCATTCGGGCATATTCAATCACTTTAAACATTTGGGCGATACCTTCGTGGACATCGCCAAGCAGATAACCAACGGCAGGTTCTTTTTCACCGAGATTCATTTCACAGGTGGCCGATACATTTAGCCCCATTTTATGTTCGACATTGGTGACATAGACACCGTTACGTTTTCCAAGTTCGCCAGTTTCAAAATCAAAGATAAATTTTGGAACAAGAAATAAACTTAAGCCCTTGGTTCCAGGACCGGCGCCTTCTGGCCGCGCCAGAACATAGTGAACAATATTTGGATTCAAATCTGAATCTCCGGATGTGATGTATCTTTTTGTACCAGTAATGTGCCAAGTGCCATCGCTCTGTTGTACAGCCTTAGATCTTCCAGCACCAACATCACTTCCAGCATCTGGTTCTGTCAACTGCATTGTTGCGCCCCAGTCATTATCGACCATAAGCTTCGCCATTTTTTTCTGGTCATCATTTCCAAGCACGTATGCAACATGTGCAAATGCAGTACCTGATGCATAGATATGAATTGAAGGGTTTGAACCCAAAACCATTTCAGCAATTGCCCAACGAAGTGATGCCGGGATTAACGTTCCACCGATTTCAACAGGTGCGTCGATTCGCCACCATTCATTATCCATAAATGTGCGGTATGACTTCTTAAAACTTTCTGGCAATTTAACATCGCCAGTCTCCTTATTAAATTGCACACCTAACCGATCGCTCTCGATAAATGATTCAGCAAGGTCGTTCTCGGCTAATCGTTTAATTTCTTCTAACATTCCCGTCGCGGTTTCGCGGTCGATATCTTTGAAGATGGTTTTGCCCAGAATTTCATCGCGCTTAAGGAGGTCGAAGAGGCAAAATTCGATATCGCGCAGGTTGGCTATGTAGTGGCTCATGGCACAATAATGCTACCCGCCAGTAACTTAATCAAGCCGCCATTAGGACCCAAGAGGATATAGGGTCGCTCCGTGCTGCTAAGTGATCGCGATATTAAGGCCGAAATCGCCGCTGGCCGGGTAAAGGTAGAACCTTTCGATAGCGCAATGATTCAACCATCGAGCGTGGATGTTCGACTCGACCGATTCTTCCGGGTCTTTGAAAATCACAAATATTCTGTAATTGATCCATCAATCGAACAGCCAGATTTAACTCGCGAAGTCGCAGTAGAAGCAAAGGAAGAATTTATTCTCCATCCTGGTGAATTTGTTCTAGCAAGCACCTATGAAGTTATTACCTTGCCAGATGACATTGCTGGGCGGTTAGAGGGAAAATCTTCACTTGGTCGACTCGGACTACTAACTCACTCAACGGCTGGATTTATTGATCCAGGTTTTTCTGGGCATATCACTCTAGAACTTTCTAACGTGGCCAATCTTCCAGTGAAGCTATTTCCTGGAATGAAGATAGGCCAACTTTGTTTAATCAAACTTTCATCACCTGCGGAGAACCCATATGGTTCGGCGCTTTATGGTTCTAGATATCAAGGCCAACGCGGCCCAACTGCCAGCAAGTCTTGGCTTAACTTTCACCAATCCGAGATTAAGTAATTTCTAAGGAATTAATTTAGCAAAATCGCGGTTTAATAAGGCATGGAAATAATTATTGTTCTAGCTCTCATCGTTCTCATCACAGTATTTTTCGTTGCCCAATACAACCGATTAATTCGACTAAACATAACAGCCGAAGAAGCTTGGGCTCAGATTGAAGTTCAATTAAAACGCCGTGCAGATCTAATTCCTAATTTAATTGAAACCGTAAAAGGTTATGCCGCACACGAGCAATCAACTTTTGATGCTGTAGTTACCGCACGAGCAAAGGCAACATCTGCAAGTTCGGTGGCGGACACCGCCGCAGCCGATGGCGCGCTTACGCAGGCGCTCCGCGGACTGTTGGCAGTAGCTGAGGCATATCCAGATTTAAAGGCATCTACAAATTTCGCGGCGCTCCAAGATGAATTAGCAACGACTGAAAATAAGGTCGCATTCTCGCGCCAGTTTTATAATGACACTGTGCGCCAATTAAATACAGCTATAAAATCAATCCCAACTAATTTCTTCGCTGGATTTGCAAAGGTTTCAGAGCGTGAATTTTATGAAGTTGCCGATCCTCAAGATCGTGAAGTCCCGAACGTAAAATTCTAAATAATGAATTTTAGAACACTACAAAGGGCTAACCAGCGAAAGACAATTGGTCTGCTGATTGCGATGGCAATCCTTATGTGGATTCTGGTTTATGCCGCACTCACATTTTTTGGTGGCTCCTTTGTAGGGATTGTTCCAATCGCAGTAGGAATTTCACTAATTTCAGTATGGGGCGCCTTTTATGGTTCCGATAAATTAGTTTTGAAAATGACTGGTGCCGAGGTGCTGCAAGAAGAAGATAATCCAAAACTTTTCGGTTTAGTACAGGAAGTTTGTATCGCATCTGGCTTGCCTATGCCAAAAGTGGCAATAGTGCACGACGAGGCCCCGAATGCTTTTGCAACTGGTCGAGATCCAGATCATGCGTTAATTGCATTCACAACCGGAATTTTAGATGTTATGGATCGAGATGAACTGCAAGGTGTTATCGCACATGAGATGTCTCATGTCGCAAACCGAGATACGTTAGTCAGCGCAGTTGCGGCAACAACCGCTGGGGCCATTGCAATCGCTTCTGATCTCTTAACTAGAATTATGTTCTTTGGTGGGAGTCGGAATAGAGATAGCAGTAATAACAATCCGTTAGCTCTAATTTTTTCACTCTTAGTTTTAATTCTTGCGCCACTTGCCGCCTTATTATTAAAGTCCGCAATTTCTAGGAAGCGCGAAGCTCTTGCCGATGCGACTGCAGTCAGTTTTACCCGTAACCCTGCGGGTTTACGGAAAGCTTTAGAAATCCTGGCACGCGATTCAACTGTTGTTAAACAACGTTCAAATGCAGTTGCCCATATCTGGATTGAATCACCATTGGATGCGAAGAGTGTCTCAAGGTTG
Organism: Actinomycetes bacterium; assembly: GCA_037622205.1. Taxonomy (GTDB): domain Bacteria; phylum Actinomycetota; class Actinomycetes; order Nanopelagicales; family Nanopelagicaceae; genus AAA044-D11. Next base: position 10,136 of record JASJJZ010000067.1, on the reverse strand, counting down.
TTTGCTACCCATCCACCCATAGAAGAGCGAATCAAAACACTTAAATCTATGGAATCCCTATAACTCTTTCTGTGGAAAAATAATCGTGAAGGTAGCGCCTTCACCTAATTTTGATTTAACTTCAACACTTCCGCTATGCGCACTCATAACCGCATCAACAATTGCTAATCCAAGACCACTGCCTTCCCCACTTGCTCGAACCCGCGATGGGTCAGCCCTAAAGAATCGTTCAAATACTCGCTTTTGATCTGCTTCTGAAAGTCCAGGACCGTTATCAGAAATACTAATCTTAGTTTCTATATCATCTTGCAAAATATTCACAACAATTTTTGTTCCAGCCGGTGTATGAGTTCTGGTGTTTGCGAGTAAGTTGGCGATTGCTTGATGAATGCGCATTGAATCCCCAAGTACAAAAACTTCATCACTTGTACTCGAAATACTTATTTCATAACTAGGTCCTGCCGCCTGTGCGGATGCAACAGCTTCTTTTACTAAATAATTAATATCTACTGGATCAAAAGTTAACTCTCTAGATTGGTCTAGTCGAGCAAGAAGTAATAAATCCTCGACCAATGAACTCATTCGAATAGATTCCTTCTCAATTCTGGAAATTAACTCTTTAGTTTTCACTTCGCCGACCACTGCGCCTTGCCGATGCAATTCAGCAAATCCACGAATTGCGGTCAAAGGGGTACGTAGTTCATGGCTGGCATCAGCGACAAAGCGTCGTAATTTGTTCTCTGATTCGGTCCGAACCACGAAAGATTCTTCAATCCGCGAGAGCATTGTGTTCAATGATCCAGTTAGACGGCCGACTTCAGTTCTCGAATTAACTTCAGGGAGACGAGCGGATAAATCACCTTCAGCAATCGCGGCTGCCGTGGCTTCGATTTGATTGAGCGGCTTAAGAGTTAATTTAATTAGAGACCTTGCAACAATTCCGATAGAAATCAGAACTATAAAACTAATCAATATGAATATTCCAGTTAGCCCAGCTACGGTTTTTTCGACGCTATCCAAAGCTACTGAAATAACAACAGTTCCTTCACCAGATGGAAGGAGTCTTGCAATTGCCCGAATATCGGGCTGTCCATCATCACCAGGGATAGTAAAAGGCAGACCCTCATGTGAGCGAACTTCGGCGGGGGTTAATTTCTTGAATTCAGTCAGGTCAATGGGATTAGCAAACTCGCCGCCAATTCGTCCGACAATATTTCCGTCCAAATCAAGAAGTGTTACGGCAGTCGTTGTCGGGACTGCTCCCAGAGGACGTAATGGCTGAAAGCTATTTTTATCTTCATCCTCATCTGGAATCGCTGAGTCGATACCAGCTCGATCAAGGCGCAGCATTGAAGTTTGAACAACTTCATTTAACTGGCTGTCTGCTTGGCTAATCAAAAAAGTTCTAAGCGAACTTGATGCCGCAAAATCCGAGGCAGCAATAGCAATTGTTGCTAGCGCGAGCGTTGCCAAAATAAGGCGATTGCGAAGTGTCCAGTTCGACAGCCCATATTTCATTTACGAAGTTTACTTCGCTAATTACTTACGTGCTGGTAAGCGCAACCTATATCCCACACCGCGGACGGTATGAATTAGAGCTGGTTCGTAGCCATCAATCTTCTTACGAAGATAGGAGATATATGTTTCAACGATTCCAGCATCGCCACGAAAGTCGTATTGCCACACATGATCAAGGATCTGTGACTTACTTACGACGCGATCGGCATTAATCATCAAATAGCGCAATAACAAGAATTCGGTTGGTGATAGATCAATTAAATTACCAGCGCGACGGACTTCATGAGTTGCTTCATCTAGTTCAAGATCAGCAAATCTAACTTTCTCATCATCACCTTCAACAACAGTTGCGCCAATTCGGCGAAGCAGCGCACGCAAGCGGGCGACAAGCTCTTCAAGGCTAAATGGCTTGGTTACATAATCATCGCCGCCGATAGTCAGACCATTAATTTTATCTTCGACGCTATCTTTAGCTGTTAAAAAGAGAACGCCAACGCTGTGGCCATCTTGACGAAGTTGACGACAAACTTCAAAGCCATTTTGATCTGGCAACATCACATCAAGGATTAGAGCGTGAGGTTTGAACTCTTCTGCGATCCTTAGGGCTTCAGATCCTGTAGCTGCAGTTCGAACTTCAAAACCTACGAATCGAAGACTGGTAGCAATTAAGTCGCTAATGCTGTTTTCATCATCAACAACCAGGATTCTCTGGGTGGTGGATGGATCGATTTGGCTCACTTGTGGTTTCTCTTTCAGGATTGTCATAAGAGGAAGAATCCCTTAGTAAACTGAGCGTATCCTGAGAATGAGCATAGCTAGGGCTTTGAGTTATCCACAACCTTTATCCACGGTGTGGAGAATTACAACCTTGTAATTAGGGAGTACTTAGCGCCAGCGCGTAGCGAGGGAGAATCCAACAGCGATGAAGCTAAATCCAATAACCATATTCCAGGCACCGATATCAGGTATTGGGTAGGCAGTTGCACTCACATAGAAAATAACGATCCAGATCAAGCCGCTAATAAAGGCTGCGACCATTGCTGGGACCAGCCACTTGGGGCTCTCAGTTGGGGCAGCTTTTGCGTGAGAAACCGCCTCCGGAACGTAGGCCTTATCTTTTTTGCGTATTGGTGACTTAGGCATGGGCAGAGATTACACCACAATTGCCACATGAGCACAGAGGGCAAGAAGATTTTGGTGGTCGACAACCACGATTCTTTTGTCTTCAACATTGTGCAGTATTTAGATGAACTTGGGGCCACAACCCTTGTCGTTAAGAGCGATGAGATAGATCCAGAATTTTGCAAGAATTTTGATGGAGTAGTGATTTCTCCTGGGCCAGGAAATCCACAGAGCGCTGGCGCAAGTATTGGTGCGGTCAAATATTGTGACCAGGAAGAAATTCCAGTTCTCGGAATCTGTTTAGGACTTCAAGTTATTGGTGCAGCATATGGGGCAAAGATTTCTAGCGCCCCAGAACTTTTACATGGTCGCACTTCAAAAATTTCACATAACAGTGAAAATATTTTTAGAGATATTCCAAATAATTTTACTGCCACCCGATATCACTCGCTCGCCATTGAACCTGATTCGCTGCCAGAAATACTTCAAGTAACTGCGCAGAGTGGCGATGGCACGATTATGGGAATTGCGCATCGAGCCAAAAATATTGTTGGAGTTCAATTTCATCCAGAGGCGGTATTAACCGAGTTTGGTTATGAACTATTAGCAAATTGGCTAGAACTTTGTGGTGATGTTTGCGCTCGCAACCGAGCCGTTGGTTTAAGCGCTCTTGTAAAAAATTCTTAAGGTTTTTTATTTACAGTTATTGCAACATCAGAACCAATAGTAAGAGTGGTTCCAGGCGCTGGCGCTTGAGCTAGAACCACACCTTCTGGTTTAGTCTCATCAAATGCGCTAATTTCTTTAACTAAGAAACCTGCCTGCGTAAGAATCGTTTGAGCTTCAATCCCTGTCAAATCTAAAAGTGCCGGGACCTTCAAACTCCCACTAGCTATTTCCAATTCAACACCGCTTCCAGCTTTGATTATTGACCCAGCATCCGGGGTAATTTTCAGAACTGTTCCAGTTTTAGAATTTGAATCGACTGGGAAAATTCGCGTAATCAATAAACCTGCCACAGAAAGCTGATTTCTGGCCTCTTCTAAGCTCAAACCAACGATTGTTGTTGGAATAGTCGTATCCCCTGGTCCATCAGAAATGGTCAACATGACACCACTTCCCTGCGGCGCGCGCGTAGTCGCAAGTGGAAATTGCGAAGCAACTCGGTCTTTAGGAATTCTCGAATCAGGTGAACGTTGAATATTTACCGTATATCCGAGCAGTAATTCTTCGGCAGCGCTCTGAGTTAACCCAACAACATTTGGGATTTGGAGTAAAGGCTTAGGCGCACTTAAATCAAACGAATTAATCGCAAACGCAATTAAGAAAATAAATACTGAAGCTGCGCCACCGATTACAAAGAAATTACGTCGAGGAATAATCCGACGAATTTTAGTTGTTACATCCTGGCCTCTTATTGCCCGTTGAATATCTGTCAACATCATCTCTGCACTTTGATAGCGATCTTCTGGGTTTTTCGCCAGAGCCACAGTGATAATTTTGTCGATGTTTTCATCTAAGTTTGGATTTATTACACTTGGTAATGGAAAATCGGATGATACGTGTTGGTAGGCAATCGCAACGGGAGTATCACCAGTAAATGGCGGTTGGCCAGTGACTAATTCATAAAGCAGACATCCAACAGAGTAAATATCACTCCTATGGTCTGCAACCTCGCCAGTCGCTTGTTCAGGCGAAAGATACTGCGCCGTTCCAACAACGCTCCAAGTGCTTGTCATTGTGGCACCAATATCATCCATTGCACGAGCAATTCCAAAATCCATAACTTTTATATCACCAGAATTAGTCAACATAATGTTTCCTGGTTTTATATCGCGGTGAATGATTCCATTTGCATGTGAATATGAAAGTGCAGCTAAAACACCTTCAATAATCTCCAGTGATCGCTCAACAGTAGGAGGCGTAGATGACTTGATCTCTTCTCGTAAGGTGTGGCCAATTACAAGCTCCATCACGATATAAGAATTGCTGCCTTCTTCTCCAGAGTCGTATACCGCCACAATTCCTGGGTGATTTAACCCAGCGGCGGCAAGGGCCTCTTTTCTAAATCTTGCAATAAATGAGGGATCACGCGCTAAATCACTCCGTAGAACTTTCACTGCGACTTTTCGCGAAAGTCTTTGATCCTCACCAATATAAACATCGGCCATTCCACCAGTGCCAATCATCTCGCCAATTTCATAGCGTTTGCCAAAGACTTTAAGCACGAGCAGCTCCGATCAAAGTTGTGGAGCTAGCATCTTCTTCTAAAACTATTTCAGCCCAAATCACAGTTACATTATCGGGAGCGCCCTTAGCTTTAGTCTCAGTTACTAAATTCTCTACTAGTTCTTGGCCAGAGTATTTCTTTATAATTTTAGTAATTTCAAAATCAGATAGAACAGCAGTTAGCCCATCACTGCACAATAAAAATTTATCTCCTAGTTTTATTGGATAAAGTTGAATTACTGGAGTTATTGTAGAGTCACCCATCAAAGCCTGGGTCAATAGCGAACGTTGTGGATGGTTTACTGCTTCGTCGGGAGTAATTCGCCCTTGATCAATTAATTCCTGCATAACTGTATGGTCATGACTCAATTGATTTAATTTCCCCCCAGCGAAGGCATAGCATCGAGAATCACCGATATGCAATAGTTCAACGTTTTCTTGAGTTATGTGAAGCGCCGTAAGCGTTGTTCCCATTCCAGCAAGATCGGGTTGGGCTTTAGTCCTTGCCAGAATAGCCAAATCAATCTCTTTTGTAATAGTCAATAGTGAATTCTCATTGATGTGCGTTGATGCCAGGGCGCTGATTGCAATAGTTGAAGCAACCTCTCCACCTGCATGCCCACCCATTCCATCAGCAACCGCGATTAAATTGGGAGAAATTAATCCGGAATCTTCATTGCCTTCCCGGTGTAAACCAAGATCAGAGAGTGCAAAAACCTTAAATGCCAAAGACATTCCAGCACCCCTCTCCTGTTACGTGGCTATTACTCGACAGGCCATATCTTCCCACTAAATTAAGGCATGTGAAACTACAGAAAATATTCGCAGAATTCCTGGGCACGGCGCTACTACTCACCGCTGTGATCGGCTCTGGAATTATGGCAACAAATTTGAGCCAAGACGTAGGTATCCAACTAACAATTAATGCGATTTCTATAGTTTCAATGCTGTATTTAATCATCACAATACTTTCGCCAATTAGTGGTGCCCACGTCAATCCGGTTGTGACTTTAGGTGAATTATTCAAAAATCGAATTACTGGGAAAAGTGCGATTGCATACATCATCGCACAATTTGCTGGTGGATTTACTGGCACCGTCTTTGCAAATATAATTTTCGATAAACCAGCAATTTTTCAATCTCATCAAGAGCGCACCGGTACAAACTTATTCATAAGTGAAATTTTCGCGACTGCTGGGCTAATTATGATTATTCACTTATTAATTGATCAGAAACGCACAAACCTGCTGCCCTTTATTGTTCCTGCTTGGATAACAACAGCTTTTTATGCGACTTCTTCTTTCGTCTTTGCAAATCCTGCAGTTACCTTTGCCCGAATTTGGAGCGATTCTTTTGCTGGAATAACTTTTCACTCCGCCTGGATTTATATGATTGCGCAGTTGATTGGCTTACCAGTTGGATTAATTTGCGCGCGCTTTCTTTTTCTTAAGAAGTGATCAAATAACTATCTCGTAAGAAGGATTTAGAATCACAAGCGAACCTTCAGTTTCCCCAACCATGCCCTCTGCACAAATTGTTGATCCAACATCTAATCCAGCAATTTCGCGGCGTCCCAAGAATTCCAAAGTAATTCCACCAGTTGAATCCCAAATCTCAACCTCAACTTTTGGCGCACCACCCGAAGGCGCAGTTCGAATAGCAGTCACTTGACCTCGAACATGTGCACGCCTGCGCCAGGTTGCATTTGAAATTGGCAGAATATTTTCGCTGTAATGACCGACCGGAGCAGTTTCAGTATTTTGCAGCTTCGAAGGAGCGACCTTCTTTGGCTCTTCTACGGGCACATCTGCAACAGTAGAGACCTTCATGCGTGGCCCGGTATCTAAAATTCGTTCCACATCGAAAGGAATAATTGTGGCAACAACTCGTTCTAATTGTGAGATCGGGGCTGCAATTGCTTCAGCGGTCTGGTCATGCAACACCCGGCCTAAAAATCGCGAATATGAGCGGCGCGGCAGAAGCAAAGTTAATTCAACATCTTGATTAGCTGTAGAACGAATTGCATAATCGACAGCCGCATTAGGAAGTCTTCGATCAGGACAATCAATCAAAATTAGTGGAACATCACTTACTGCCGCATTAGCAGCCCAACTTGCGCTGATAATTTCCGCTCGTTTATCATCAATTACAAAGTGGACAGCATTCAAGTGCCGTGGATTTAAAGATCGCGCATACCGAATTGCACCAATTGTTGCTAAATCTAAACTATCAACAAGAACAGATACATCATGTCGAGAAATCGAGGTTGCCCTAGAACTTTGGGTAGTAACAGTTAGAACGTTCTGCTCTTTGGCGTATTGCTTACGCAAGCGAAGGAAGGTGATTACCAAAATTGGAGTTATTAATATAACTACCCAGGCGCCTTGATTAAATTTTACGATCGCAAAAATAATAACAACTATGAGTGAAATTCCGCCAGACAGCGCATTGATTATAAATTTTCCACGCCACCAATTGCCTCGGTTCGTGTAATTATATTTAGCCATTCCTAAACCAGAGAGCGTAAATGCGGTAAAAACACCAAGTGCATAGAATGCGACCAGATGCTCTACTGATGCCTTTGTTACGAAAACTAAAATCATTGCAGAGCCAGATAGCAATAAAATACCGTTTGAGAAATTTAATCGGTGGCCACGTTTGGTCAACCAATTTGGAAGGTAGCCATCAGTTGCGACAAAGTTAACGAGCAATGGGAACGCGCTATATGTTGTGTTTGCACCAGCAAAGAGAATAAGCATCGTGGCAGCTTGGACAACGATAAAGAATAGATTTCCAAATGTACCATCACCTAAAATAGCTTTAGCAATTTGCGAAATTACGGTGGGCGTTTCACTCTCATATGGAATCGCATGAATTTTATGTGCGAACCAAGAAACCCCAAGGACCAAAGAGCCCAAAATTGTGCTCATAATTACTAGAGTTCTACGGGCATTAACTTGTTCTGGAGTTTTAAATAATGAAACCCCATCCGAGATAGCTTCCAACCCAGTCAGGGAAGATCCGCCATTTGCGAAGGCACGCAACAAAATAAAGATTGCAGCAAAAGTTAGTAGTCCTTGAGATTCGCCAATCGGAACCGCGCCAGGCTGATTTACATCTAGCATCGGCAGCGTTCCAGAAAACTGGCGGTAAATTCCAATTCCAAAAACTACTGCCATTGATCCAACGAATAAATATGTTGGCAGCGCAAATGCTTTTCCGGCTTCTTTTACACCGCGCAAATTTCCGTAACTAAGCAGCACAATAATTGCGAGGGTTATATGAATCTTCCACGGTCCAACTTCAGGAAATGTTGAAGCGATGGCCGCAACACCAGCAGCAGATTGAATCGCAAGAGTAACTATGTAATCCAACATCAGTGCGACAGCCGCTACTTGCGCAACAACTGGCCCGAAGTTATCTCGTGAAACTATATAAGCGCCGCCAACTTTTGTGTAAACCGAAATTACATTTCGGTAAGAGAGCGTAACTATTAAAAGAATTACCAGAACAATTGCGGTCATTGGCATCAACATTGAGAATGCTGCTAAACCAAATGCTGGAACTAGCGCAAGAAGTATCTGCTCGCTTCCATAAGCGGATGAAGAGATACAGTCTGAAGAGAGAATTCCAAGTGCGTACCTCTTCTTTAATCTTTGGTGGCTAAGGGTGTGACGGTTTAGCGGGTGACCTAAAAGCCGGCGCTTAATTCGATAGGAAATCGGATCTTCTAAATGCGCATGCTCCTGGAGAACCATCGGTTCTGGGGCGTCATCGATCCAAGACTTTGACACAGCCACTCTTCCTATTTATCGGGAAAATCTTCGGTTCACTGGAATTAATTTTACTTCGCAATCGGGGCGTATGCTTGCCGCATGCAATTAAAAACCGACCTTTATATTGATGGCGCTTGGGTAAAAGGCGATGGCACCCTGCCGGTAATCGATCCCAGCACCGGAAATGTAATCACCGAAGTTGCCACCGCAGGTCAGGCCCAATGTGATGCTGCAGTAACGGCAGCGCATAATGCCTTCAAAACCTGGTCAAAAACTGCGCCTCGGGTTCGAAGCGAAATCTTACGTAAAGCCTTTGAAATCATGATCGCGGAAGCTGATCATTTGGCGAAGATTGTTTCAATGGAAAATGGCAAAGTTCTCACCGACGCTAAAGGTGAAATCACATATGCCGCAGAATTTTTCCGCTGGTTTGCTGAAGAGGCAGTTCGCACACCTGGCGATTATCGCCAAGCCCCTTCGGGCGATAAACGAATTCTCGTTACTCATCAACCAATCGGGGTCTCACTTCTAATCACACCCTGGAATTTTCCTGCAGCTATGGCCACTCGCAAAATTGGCCCAGCACTTGCCGCAGGTTGCACAGTCATTTTAAAACCGGCAAGTGAAACTCCATTAACTGCGCTCGCAATCGTAGAGATTCTTGAACGAGCTGGTGTGCCTAAAGGCGTAGTCAATTTTATTCTTCCATCAAAAACCGGGCCAATGATTTCAAAGATTCTGCATGACCCGCGCGTTCGCAATCTCTCATTTACTGGATCAACCGAAGTTGGTCGTGCTCTCATTAAAGAGTCTGCAGATAACGTGCTTCGCACATCGATGGAGCTTGGCGGCAACGCACCATTCATAGTCCTAGATGATGCAAATATTGATGATGCAGTAGTCGGCGCAATGCTTGCAAAGATGCGCAACGGTGGCTCCGCTTGCACCGCAGCAAATCGCTTTATCGTGGCAAAGAGTGTTGCTGAAGAATTCACCACAAAGTTTGCAAAGGCAATGGGCGCGTTAAAGCTTGCTCCCGGTTTAGAAGATGGCGCCCAACTTGGTGCCAGTGTCTCCTTAAAAGAACGAAATAAGATTGCAGATTTAGTCACTGACGCAGTGAAAGCTGGCGGAAAATTAATTCTTGGCGGCACTACTCCTGATGGTGCTGGCGCGTTTTATCCGGCAACAGTTTTAACAGTAGATAAGACAAATCCAATTCTAAATAACGAAGTCTTCGGCCCAGTTGCGCCAATCGTCACCTTCGAAAGTGATGCCGAAGCAATTGAATTAGCTAACGCAACTGAATATGGCTTGATTAGTTATGTTTATTCCAGTGACTTAAAGCGTGCAATTAGAACTGCCGAAGCAATTGAATCCGGAATGGTTGCAATCAATCGTGGCGTCGTTTCAGATCCAGCAGCACCATTCGGTGGCGTAAAGCAGAGCGGCCTTGGCCGTGAAGGCGGATTCGCTGGAATATATGAGTTC
>JASJJZ010000066.1:0-18559 GCA_037622205.1 Actinomycetes bacterium | reverse complement strand
AATTTGAGAAGCGCTCCACTCCGAGAATCCGATGTAATTAACCTTGCCCTGACGAATTAGATCATCAAAGGCTCGAAGTGATTCTTCTAATGGGGTTTCGTAGTCAAAGCGGTGCATCTGATAGAGATCAATGTGGTCGGTATTTAAGCGCTTTAGCGAAGCGGTTACAGATTCCATAATGTGTTTGCGCGAAAGGCCGCGATTATTCTTGCCTGGGCCAGTTGGCCAATAAACTTTTGTAAATAATTCATAGCTCTCACGCTTAATGCCCTTTAGCGCCTTGCCCAACACGCTCTCAGCCTTCGTGCCCGCATAAACATCTGCTGTGTCAAATGTTGTAATTCCGACATCCAAAGCAGCGTGCACACATTTAATTGCAGCTTCTTGTTCAACTTGCGAGCCGTGTGTGATCCAATTTCCGTAGGAAATTTCTGAGACATACATTCCTGATGAGCCGAGGCGACGATATTCCATAGACAAAAGCGTAGTCTCTATCCCATGAAAGAAAAGATTTTCCCAATATTTTTTGGATTGTTCTTACTCAGTGGCCTGGCGCTCCCAACTTCGGCTTTTGCTGAGGAGAACGAAAGAAATGACCCGGAGCATTCGATCACTGAGGCTCACGAAGGGGTCGAAGCTGCCGAATTAATTGCAGTCGGTGCTGGACTTGTAATCGCCATCGGACTCGCCTTCGTAATTGGCAGGCGTTCTAGCAAAAAGTAGTGAAGTACTGCTAATTTTGCGCCGCTGGGATGAACGTCGAGTTCTTTTCAGTAGTAATGCGTTTAGCGAAGTCCGGTGAAAACCCGGCGCTGTCCCGCAACTGTAGAGATTTACTTCGAAGTTTGGTTATTCGAAGCTAGATCCGAGCCAGGTCGCCTAACTCATTATTGATGTATCCGACCTCGGAGGAAGGTCTGGCTTCTTGAGAATTTATTTTCTTTTTGCCCAACTTCCTCCCTCGAAACTCTTGAGGGAGATTTTTATGTTTAAAGCAAGGAAAGTTTTAGCAAGAATTTTTATAGCGAGCACTATTTTTTCACTCTTGGCAACTTATCCAACGCAAGCCGCTTCCAAACTTCCGAAAAGAATAATCTCACTTTCACCAAGCGCGACCGAAATTCTTTATGCAATCGGTTCCGGAAAACAGGTTATTGCCGTTGATGATCTTTCAAACTATCCAAGTGAAGCACCGATGACAAAGCTTTCGGCATTTAATCCAAATGTAGAGGCAATGTTAAATTACAAGCCAGATTTGATAATTCTAAATGCTGACGCTACAAAGGCTTTGGAAGTTAAGGCGGCTCTCGAGAAGTTAAAGATCAGGGTATTTCTAGAGCGGGCTCCCAGTAGCCCCCGTGAGGCATACCAAGAAATCACCGCACTCGGCAGAGTTACTGGAAAAATATCTGGCGCCCAGACCGTAATTTCTGAGATGAAGAGGAAAATATTTAAGGCAATTAAAAAGGGGCGAACTTCAAAGAAAATTACCTTTTTCCATGAATTGGATGACACACTTTATTCAGCCACTTCCGATACTTTCATCGGAAAGGTTTATCGAGACTTTAATTTGATAAATGTTGCCGACCCGGCTTCAACTGCAGATTCTGCTGGCTATCCGCAATTGCAATCTGAATATGTAATCAAATCAAATCCGAAAATTATTTTTCTATCAGATGCGCAATATGGCGAATCTCTTGCGACACTTTCAAAGCGTCCTGGTTGGAGTGGAATCGCAGCTATTAAAAATAAGAATGTAGTTGCTCTGCCCGAAGATATTCCTTCTAGGTGGGGGCCAAGACTTGTAGATTTTTATGAGTTTATTTCAAGTGCAATTGTGAAAGTTAAGTAACACTGACGTATGAAAAAGGTGAAGGGTAAGGGCGAGGAGAGCGTGATAGCTCCAATCTGGAATTGGAAGATAACTGCTTTCTCTGCCGCCCTGCTCTTCTTTGTAGGAATTCTTGCAATAAGTTTTGGTCCAGTTTCATTAAGTTTCCAAGAAATCTTACGAACACTCTTCGGATTACCGGGTGGTCTTACTGGGCAAGATCGCACCTTGTTAATTGACTTACGTTTACCCAGAGCTCTTCTTGCCGCGCTAGTTGGTGCCGCCCTTGCTACAAGTGGCGCGGTTTATCAGACAGTTTTCCGTAATCCGCTGGCTGATCCATATCTACTTGGTGCGGCGGCCGGAGCGGGTCTCGGTGCAACAATCGCGATAACAAGCGCGGGTGGAGATCTCTATAGCTTGCTTCCTATTTTCTCCTTCTTCGGGGCCATCTCGGCAGTGCTGGTTAGTTTCTTTATCTCCGGTAAATTCTTTGCAGAACCAAATTCCTTACTTCTCTCTGGAATTGCAGTCGGGTCATTTGCCACTGCGATTCAAACCTATTTACAGCAGCGCAATAGTTCATCCCTTCGCCCGGTTTATTCCTGGATTCTTGGGGAATTGACCGTGGCTAATTGGCAGGTCGTTACTTGGTCTTCAATCTATATTCTCATTGCCTTAACTATTTTATTTACAGTTTCAAAACAGTTGGATGGGCTAATGCTGACTGACGAAGAGGCTTACTCACTTGGAATAAATCCAAATAAGTTGCGAGTAATTGCAGTTGTTGCAGCTACCTTGGCCACCGCTACAGCGGTATCAGCCAGCGGATTAATTGGGTTTGTTGGAATTGTAGTTCCGCACTTGGTTCGAGGAATTACCCATCGCGTGACAAATAGAGGCTTACTTACTATCGCGTTAGCGGGTGCCAGCTTTCTTGTGCTCGCTGACCTTGGCGCAAGAACTCTTCTATCACCAGCCGAACTTCCGATTGGCGTGATTACTGCATTTGTTGGCGCACCATTTTTCCTTGTAGTCCTACGAAAGAAAAGGTTGGTAGGTAAGTGATCAATATTCAAGATTTAACAGTTCGAATCGGGCAACGTAATATCCTCACCGATATTAATATTGAAATTGAACATGGCAAGTGGACCTGCCTGGTCGGGCCTAATGGTGCAGGCAAAACTACACTCCTAAAATCATTACTTGGATTGCTGCCTTACTCCGGTTCGATTACTGATTCTGGTGTTGAAGTATTCAAAAATCATGATCGAAATGTCGCTTTCGTTCCTCAGAATCCACAAATTCCAATCGGCATGAGTGTTAGTGAATATGTAATGTTGGGCCGCTCTAAGCGTGATGGGTGGGGCAATGAAAGTAATCAAAGTCGTAAATTCGTTGCCGATATTCTAAAACTCACCGGTCTCTTTGGAATGCAAGGACAATTTGTTTCACAGCTCTCCGGCGGAGAAATGCAACGTGCGCTTATTGCACGAGCCTTAGTTCAAGAGCCTACTTTAATTCTGCTCGATGAACCTACCAGCGCTCTTGATTTGCATCACCAAATCGCAGTCTTAAATAATATTGAGCTATTGAAAGAACGTGGAGTCACGATTATTTCTACAATGCATGACATAACACTTGCCGCGATGTATGCTGAAAAAATTGTAATCATGCAGGAAGGTAAAGTGCTTTTGCATGGATCGTCTGATTTCGTGATTCACTCGCCTGAGTTGAAAACCGCCTTCGAAAATCGAATCAATGTCTACACTCTTGATTCAGGCCGCCCAGTAATTATTGCCCAGAAGGATTTAGTTAATTAACGAACATGCGATTCGACAAATGGCGCCCGAACGATTGATGCGCTACTTAACCGGCCGCGAATATCGATTTGAACTTGAGCGCCGATTTTAAATTCTGGCTTTACCAGAGCAAGCGCTATGCCCACTTTCAAGGTCGGCGAGAAAGTTCCACTTGTAACCTCGCCGATAGCGCTACCTGAAGAATCTAACACCGGCATGCCAGCCCTTGGTATCCCCCGATCGTTAGACTTCAAAGCTCGAAGAACTCTTTTCGGGCCGCTAGTTTTTTCAACTTCTAGCGCAGCCTTGCCTCGGAATTCACTCTTACTGAAAACTACCGCCCAGTTTGCACTTGCTTGAACTGGCGTTATATCCAGTGATAACTCATGTCCATGAAGTGGGTAGCCCATTTCTGTGCGCAACGTATCCCTAGCACCTAATCCACAAACCCGGCCATCATATTTCGCGATTTTTTCAACCAAAATTTTCCAGATTTCATTTGCCGAATTCCATGCTGGTAGAAGTTCATAGCCAATTTCACCGCTATAGCCAGTTCGGCAAATAATTACCCAGCCAAGATCTTCCCGACCTGGCAACACGACTTTGCTAAAAGACATATATTCCAAATTTAAATTAACCCCTAGATCGGCAAGAACTTCAGTGCTTTCTGGTCCTTGCACTGCTAGAACTGCATACTCATTATGAATATTTTTAACCGTAATTCCACTCGGAACGCTCGTGCTTAATTCTGAAGCCACCTGGTTGCAATTTGAAGCATTCGGAATTATAAAAATATCCTCGTCTGAAAATTGATACACAATTAAGTCATCAACAACGCCACCTTGCTCATTACAGAACAGGTTATATTGGGCTTGGCCAGAAGTGATTCGATTTAAATCATTGGTGACCATAGTATTTACAAAATCTTTAGCGCCTGGACCTTTAACGCTAATTTTCCCTAAATGAGAAACATCAAATATTCCAACTCGTTCCCTAACCGCTGCATGTTCGACAAGTGTGCCACCGCTAAATCCCGCAATTCCTTTTGGATATTCGATTGGCATATCCCAGCCACCAAAATCTGCAAGTTTTGCAGCCATAGCGCTGTGCCAGTCGTATAGCGGCGATTTCATGTGGCAAACTTATCTTAAACTTAGGCAATCCAAGGAAGTTGATTTATAGTTCGACTAACTTTAATAGAAGTTCATCAGGACATAAATAGGAGAAAATATGAAGGCGTTGAAGTTGGCATCCACGATCGCAACTCCATACGCAGTTATCGGGCTTTCAGCAACAGGCGGCAAATTGAAAATTGAGTCCGGCGCTGTAAATGTAAATGAGAAAGCCTTGTTAGAAATTCTAAAAAATCTTGGAGCTACTGGCAAAGTTGATGAAATTGTCAAAGTTCCATTTAGTAAGCCACAAACTATTTACTTCACTGGCCTCGGAGAAACTTCAAAGAAATACAATCACGAGAATTTGCGTAGAGCTGCTGGTTCGGCTGCCCGAGCATTAGCAGGCCAGCGCGCCGCAACATTCGCACTTCCCGCTTCTACCCTCGCCGAAATTTCAGCGGTAGCCGAAGGGGCAGCTCTGGGTTCTTATGCATTTAACCAATTTAGATCCAGTACCAAATCAGAATATAAAGATCCACTTGAGCAAATTGTAATTCTCGCTAAATCTCCCACCGATGCTGCGGTTAAGAGAGCGCTAGTGCGAGCAGAAATAATTGCGCGCCATACCGCGACCGTTCGAGATTTGATTAATACTCCCCCAAGTCACCTGACACCAGATTCGTTCTGCGTTCGGATGAAAAAGATTGCCACACCGCTCGGACTAAAAGTTGAAATTTTAAATGAAGTAACCCTCAAGGCCCAGGGTTATGGCGGAATAGTCGGCGTCGGACAAGGATCGGCAAATCCACCACGTCTACTTCGGATTTCGTATAACCCAAACAAAGCTAAAGCTCGTTATGCATTTGTTGGCAAGGGAATAACCTTCGACACTGGTGGCTTGGCTCTAAAGCCCGCAAACGGTATGGAAGCTATGAAGAGCGATATGAGTGGAGCTGCGGCAGTCATCGCCGCCATCTTTGCAATCGCAGAATTGAAATTGCCAATCGCTATCGATGCGTGGGCTCCGTTGGCTGAAAATATGGTTAGTGAAAATGCAACAAGACCGGGTGACATAATAAATATTTATGGTGGGAAAACTGTTGAAGTTTTAAATCCGGATGCTGAAGGCCGATTAGTTTTGGCGGATGCTTTAGTGCGAGCGCAGGAAGTCGGAAATAAATCTGGCGGACTTGATGGAATCATCGATGTCGCAACTCTGACCGGCGCACAAGTTGTTGCACTTGGAACTCGAACGAGCGCGGTTATGACTAACAATTTAGAATTTTCCGAAGAATTTTTGGCAGCTTCAGAGAAAGCGGGCGAAGCTTTCTGGCCAATGCCACTTCCTGAAGAACTTCGCGCCTCGCTGGATTCACCGGTAGCCGATCTTGCAAATATTGGTGATCGAATGGGCGGGATGTTGGTCGCCGGTCTCTTTCTGAAGGAATTTATCGACCAAGCACTTCCCTGGCTGCATTTGGATATTGCCGGACCTTCTTATAACGAAGCCACTGCGCATGGATATACCCCAGTAGGTGGCACCGGAATAGCTCTTAGATCCCTAGTTACCCTAATTGAGTCGGCTTCATCACAAGCTCCTCGCGCGCGCAAATAGTTAGCTAATCACCAATTAGGCTATGGCAGATTTAGTGGCAAGATTAGGCTCAAGTTTCCTCGGTAAATAGCATTAATTAAAGAAAGGCGCTCTGTGTCGGAATTTGATGTAGTAATTCTTGGTGGTGGCAGCGGAGGTTACGCCTGCGCCCTACGGTCATCGCAACTAGGTTTAAGCGTCGCCTTGATCGAAGAAAATAAGCTCGGTGGCACTTGTCTGCACCGTGGTTGTATTCCAACCAAGGCGCTACTTCATGCCGGCGAAGTTGCCGATAGTTCGCGCCACTCATCAGATTTCGGAGTAAATACCCAATTTATCGGAATCGATATGTTGGCAGTAAACGCTTACAAAGATGGCGTAGTTTCAAAATTACATAAAGGTTTGCAGGGCTTAGTTAAATCCCGAAACGTTACCTACATTGAAGGACATGGTCGGTTAGTATCAAAAAATGAAGTCGAAGTAAACGGAGTTAAATACACCGGTAAAAATATAGTTCTAGCAACTGGTTCATATCCCAAAACACTCCCTGGCCTAGACATCGATGGCATCCAGATAATTACCAGCGAAGATGCAATCGCTATGGATCGAGTCCCCGCTAGTGTCATTGTTCTTGGTGGCGGAGTTATTGGCTGCGAATTTGCTTCGGTCTGGAAATCTTTTGGTGCCGAGGTAACAATTATTGAAGGCCTTCCACATTTAGTTGCGCTTGAAGATGAATCATCGAGCAAGCAATTAGAGCGTGCCTTTAGAAAACGTGGCATCAATTTTGAACTTGGAACCCGCTTTAAATCTGCAAGTCAAGATGCAAAGGGCGTCACCGTAACTCTTGAAGATGGAAAGACTTTTACCGCCGAAGTTCTACTCGTAGCAGTTGGTCGCGGACCAGTCTCAGCAAACCTAGGTTATGAAGAAGCCGGCCTAACTATGGATCGTGGATATGTAATCGTTGATAATAAGTGCCGCACTAACGTTCCAGGTATCTGGGCGGTAGGAGATTTAATTCCAACTTTGCAATTAGCCCATGTTGGATTTGGCGAAGGGATCTTGGTTGCCGAAGAGATTGGTGGCTTGAATCCACGCCCAATTAATTACGACGGCGTGCCTCGGGTTACTTATTCTGAACCAGAAGTGGCATCTGTTGGTCTAACAACAGCTCAAGCTAAAGAGCGTGGCCACGATGTTGTGGAATTGAATTATGACTTGGCTGGAAACGGCAAGGCTCAAATTCTGAAAACCGCTGGCGCAATTAAGTTAGTAGCCGCAAAAAATGGCCCAGTTCTTGGAATTCATATGGTTGGCGCCCGAGTTGGCGAGCTTTTGGCCGAAGCGCAATTAATATTCAACTGGGAAGCAGAAGCATCTGATGTTGCTTCCTTGATCCATGCCCACCCAACGCTCTCCGAAGCTGTTGGCGAAGCACACTTAGCACTTGCTGGTAAACCACTACATGCACACGGGTAACGGGAGAATATAAAATGACCTTTTCTGTAACGATGCCAGCACTTGGCGAATCGGTAACTGAAGGAACTGTTACGCGTTGGCTAAAAAACGAAGGCGACGCGGTGGCCGTTGATGAGCCACTCCTAGAAGTTTCTACCGACAAAGTTGATACCGAAATTCCTTCTCCGGTTGCTGGAATCCTGCAGAAAATTGTTGTTGCAGTTGATTCAACCGTAGCTGTCGGGGCCGAACTAGCTGTTATCGCTGACGGTGCTGCTGCCGCTGCAACCCCTGCTGCAACCCCTGCTGCAACCCCAACTCCTGTTGTAACCCCAACTCCTGCTGCAACCCCAACTCCTGCTCCAACCCCAACTCCACCACCAGTCGCTCCTGTTGTAACTTCGGCAGGAACTATCGTCACGATGCCAGCACTCGGTGAGTCTGTTACCGAAGGAACTGTGACGCGTTGGCTCAAAAACGTTGGTGATCAAATAACTGTTGATGAAGCCTTACTAGAAGTTTCTACCGACAAAGTTGATACCGAAATTCCCTCGCCCGCATCAGGAACTCTGGTTTCGATTGATGTTGCAGTTGATTCAACAGTCCCAGTTGGCGCACGACTTGCTGTGATTGGTGGAGATGGTGCAACTGCAGCGCCGGTAACACCTCCTGCTGCTCCTGCTGCACCAGTTGCTCCTGCTGCACCAGTTGCTCCTGCTGCACCAGTTGCTCCTGCTGCACCAGTTGTTGCAGCGCCGGTTGTTGCAGCGCCGGTAATTGTTTCTCAAGTTTCAAATGATGATGCTTATGTAACCCCAATTGTTCGCAAGTTCGCTTCCGAAAATAACGTTGACCTTTCAAAAGTAAAGGGCACTGGAATTGGTGGTCGAATTCGTAAGGAAGATGTTCTAGCTGCTGCACCTAAAGCCGCTGCCGTGTCCCAAAGTGCACCAGCTGGGCCGGCTCCGGTCGTTGCTGCGAATGCTGCCCCTGTAGCTGCATCACCACTTCGCGGAACTACTGTGACGATGTCTCGACTTCGTAAAGTTATTGCAGAGCGAATGCTCGAATCACTTCATGTCAGTGCTCAATTAACAACGGTGATTGAAGTCGATGTCACCGCAATCTCTCGGCTGCGCGATCGTGCAAAGGCTTCATTTGAAGCTCGAGAAGGAACAAAACTTACCTACCTGCCATTCTTTGCAGTTGCAGTATGTGAAGCACTTAAGCAACACCCGGTTTTGAATTCATCAGTAACTGGTGACCAAATTACTTATCATGGCTCAGAACATCTTGGTATTGCTGTTGATACTGAGCGAGGTCTCTTGGTTCCGGTAATTCGTGATGCCGGCGATCTAAATATCGGCGGTGTTGCTCGCAAAATAAGTGATGTTGCAGCACGCACTCGAGACAACAAGATTTCACCAGATGAACTTGGTGGCGGCACATTCACAATTACAAATACTGGAAGCCGAGGCGCACTATTTGATACCCCAATTATCAATCAACCTCAGGTTGCGATTCTTGGCCTTGGCGCAGTTGTTAAACGCCCAATGGTCATGAAGGGAACCGATGGCGGGGAAACTATTGCAGTTCGCTCAATGGTTTATCTTGGTCTTTCATATGACCATCGAGTAGTTGATGGCGCAGATGCCGCAAGATTCCTAGTAACTCTTAAAGAGCGACTAGAAGGTGGACGTTTCGAATCAGATTTAGGTCTTTCTTAACGATGGCAACCAAACTTCCGCCACAACGTGTGGCGGTGACTGGCGCATCCGGATTAATCGGAACCGCCTTAGTAGGTCATCTAAGAAGTGAAGGACATACCGTCCAAAGATTCGTTCGACGCCCAGCAATCGCTAGGGATGAAATAACTTGGGATCCAAAGGCCGGAACCGTTGATTTGACTGCGCTTGAAGGCGTTGACGCAGTAATTCACTTAGCTGGCGCCGGAGTCGGCGATAAGCGCTGGACCAAGAAATATAAATCCACAATATTAAATTCTAGACTTCTGGGCACTACTGCAATTGCAAATGCAGTTGCGATTGTTAAGCCATCTGTCTTTATCTCTGCCAGTGCAATTGGTTGGTATGGCGAGACTGGAAACCGAGCAGTGACTGAATCTGACCGGGGCGGCGATGACTTTCTCTCGGCTGTTTGTCGGGAATGGGAAGGTGCTGCTGATCTTGCCGGCGATGTGCGCACTGTAAAAATTAGAACTGGATTAGTTCTAGATCCAACCGGTGGCGCTCTTGGAAGAATGATTCCACTTTTCCGATTAGGTCTTGGTGGAAAACTTGGAAATGGAAAACAGTGGTGGTCCTGGATTACTTTGCACGATCAAGTTCGCGCAATTTGTCATCTTATGGAATCTAAAGTTTCTGGGCCAGTTAATTTAACCGCGCCAAATCCTTCAACAAACCAAGAATTCACCGCGGCCCTTGCCCGCGCTATGCGCAGACCGGCACTTTTCCCAGCACCAAGCCTTGCGCTGAAAATTGCGCTGGGAGGTTTCTCGAGTGAAATTCTCGGGTCTAAACGTATTCTGCCTGAAGTTCTATTGAACGATGGTTTTACCTTTGATTATCCGCATCTAACTAATGCACTAGAAACTCTGGTTGTTCCTACTAAATAATTGCAACGGCAGTCTGGCGGCCTGATCTCATCGCACCATTTTGTGAAGGAACGCTCCGATGATCGCCAGCAACCCAAATTCCCTCGCTAATTCTCGGATTACGATTTAAAGCTTCCGCATCCATTCGCAGTGGCAGGGATTGTTTAATTTCATAGCGAGCAGCCAAATCCCAATTCCGGGTTTCGCATCTCCAAATCTTAGAAAGTTCTTTCCGAACTTCACTTTCAGAAATCGGTGCAAGTGTGGTGCTAGAAATCAAATTTACACCTGTTGGTGCATAGCTCTTTGACACCTCAGAAATAACTAAGGAATTTACAATTGGACTCTTTGGTTCAAGAGCTAAGTAATTAGCATTAGAAATCTCGTCGCCAGTGGCGTGATACCAGGTTGTTGAACTTAAAGTTTTTGGAATTTCACCAAGGTCGAGCATTTGTGCAGCAGTCGTCAGATCTGTAGC
This sequence comes from Actinomycetes bacterium, assembly GCA_037622205.1. Classification (GTDB taxonomy): domain Bacteria; phylum Actinomycetota; class Actinomycetes; order Nanopelagicales; family Nanopelagicaceae; genus AAA044-D11. The sequence continues at coordinate 7,664 of JASJJZ010000066.1, read as the reverse complement.
AACAATAATTTCATCGAAGTTAATACTTCCAAAATTTCCCCGAACCCTACCATTCTTGATTTCATCGACTCGTGCATTTAACTTCAAATCTAAAACTTGATCTGCTAGCGCCTCGCTAAATTGACCGACGCCAGTTTCTGGTATTCCTGGTCGGCCTAAAATGAATGAACGGATAATTTCTCGGGCAATATCGCCGCGAATAAAATCTGGGTTTGTCAGGAAAACTCCACGCAAAAAGGGTGAGAGAACTCTCGAATATATACTGGCGAATCTCGTTGCACATTGCCCAAGGTTTTCGCCTGATGATTTACCCGAAAGAAAATTAAGGAGGGCAAACTTCTCACTGATTGTGCCAATCTTTAAGGTATTAATCGGATGGCTTAAACCAATTTTAACCTCACCAGAACTTTCGATAATTCGTAAATTATTAAAAATTTCACAGAACTCTATTCCAGATAGAGCATTGAGCCGCTTTATCTCAGAGTAATTGGGATTGATTACTTGAAATCCATGATCAAAGAGAAAGCCATTTACCGAATCAGTCTTCACCCGGCCACCAACTCGATCACTCGCCTCAAGGACTGTGACACTTGCACCGAGCCGTTGCAAGTAGATAGCGCAGGTTAGACCAGCTAAGCCAGCGCCGACCACCACAACTGATTTACTCACTTACCCTACTTACCTCACTTACCCTGAAACTGAAGCTTTGAAGGCCACCAAACTTTTGGCCCAATTTCATGCACAAGTGCGGGAACCAAGATCGAGCGAACAATCATGGTGTCGAGAAGGACCCCAAAGGCAACTGCGAAGCCAAGTTCAGCAAGAAACACCAGTGGCAAAATTCCAAGAACAGCGAAAGTTGCCGCTAATACGATTCCGGCTGAAGTAATCACACCACCTGTAACGGTAAGTGCCTTTGTCATTCCAGCTCTAGTTCCCATTTTCAATGACTCTTCGCGAACCCGGGTCATCAAGAAGATGTTGTAGTCAATTCCAAGGGCAACAAGGAAGATGAATGCGAATAGCGGGAATGAGGGATCCGCACCGGCAAAGCCGAAGATATGGTTAAAGACAATTGCGCACGCTCCGAGAGTTGCAAAGAAGGAAATAACGACTGTTCCAAGTAAGAGGACTGCGGCATAAATAGAACGCAGCAGTAGCCCCAGAATAATTGCAATCAGAATCAGAACGATTGGGATGATGACATTTCGATCGCGCTTAGATGCTTGATTAATGTCATAGCTGACAGATGTGGATCCGCCTACAAGAATTGTTGGATCCAAACTCTCCATATCCGCTCGGAGTCCTGGAATCATTGCAATCGCTTCTTTTGAATCCGGGGCATACTTCAAAGTTACATTTAGCAAGATATTTCCATCAACAACCTTAGTTGGTGGAAGTGGCTGCCCTGGAACTGCGAAACCAACACCCATAGTTTCAACAGAGTCAACGCCAGGATTTGATTTCAATTTGGCAATTGCCGCAGGTGAAATCGATTCTTTCAAAACAATTTGCGTTGGTTGTCCCTGGCCACCAGGAAAGTGCTTCAACAATTCTTCTTGGCCGACAACCGAATCAGTGCGCTTAGTAAAGGAATCAATTGTTGCAAGACCTGTAGCATTTAAAGTTGATGAGAAGCCAGCAAGAACTATGAGAAGCGCAGTGGCACCTACCCAATACTTACGGGGATTGCGTGCTGTTGCATCGCCAACTTTGGCCCAAGCACCAGACAATTTTTCATCAGCATCGCCGAAGCGAGCAACCTTTGGCCAGAATATCCAGCGACCAAAAATAACTAGTAGCGCAGGAAGAAAGGTAAGAATTGTTATCATCGAACAGATAATTCCGATTGCTCCAATTGGGCCAAGTCCCCGATTATTATTTAGCTGACTTAGAAGTAGAACAAGCAAGCCAATAACGACGGTGGTTCCCGAGGCAATAATTGGTTCGACGACTCCGCGCCAGGCAACTTTCATCGCATCGAAACGAGATTCATGTTTGTGAAGCTCTTCGCGATAACGGGCAATTAACAGCAACGCATAATCAGTTGCCGCACCAAGAACTAATACCGAAAGAATTCCTTGCGACTGCCCATCAAGAGTAATCACATCATTCTTTGCTAATAGATAAATAACGCCGCCGGCAAGTGTCAGTGCGAATCCTGCTGACATAAGAGGCAAAATCCAAAGAACTGGTGAGCGATAAACCACGATTAGGATCAACGCGACTACTCCGCCAGTTGTAAGCAAGAGCGTGGAGTCAATGCTTCCAAAAGCTCCAAAGAGATCTGCCAAGATTCCAGCAAATCCCGTTGTATGCGTTACAAAACCATTGCTTTTTGCGTAGTCAGTTGCGTAATAGCGAATTGCATCCACCACTCCAGGTAGCGCAGGCTCTTTACCATCTGGAAGAAGTTCAGTTGCGATCTGAACGCTGATCGGGAAATTGGCAAGAATTGCTTTTCCATTTTCTGATGGGAATGCGGTTATGGGGGCGCCTGGTATGAAGTAGTTAGAAATCGGAATTGAAATCTCTTTTCCGCTAGCATCCTTTAATAATTCACCGTCAGCGTGAACTAACATTTTCGAACCAAGGGTCTGAGCAAAAGCTTGAGCCGATGCAATCTTTTCGGGAGTTACCTCACCGGTAAAAAGAACAAGTGCTGGAATTTGATCATTTGCACTATCTGAAAATTTTGTAATCGCATTTGCCGCCCTGGTGGCTTCGGAATCTTCGGGCAAGAATGAAGAGTTGTTATTCTCTTGAACTGTGGAGAGTTTGCCAAATAGCGGGCCAGTAAACCCTGAAATTGATACCCAAACTATGACTACGACGATGGCTAGCCAGAGCGGCTTGCGGCCCTTAATTTTTGAGGTTTTTGAATTATTTTCCAAGAACTTGCCAAGCCTTCCGCTTTTAATACCCTTTAATTGGTTTACACCCGGAGGTTACCTTAGGCTCAGGGCTATGTATGCGAAAGGTTCGAGTCTCGGGGTTAAATCTAACTCTATAACGGTTGAACATCTGGGTCTTGTTGAATATCAGAAAGCGTGGGACCACCAACGCGAAATTCAAGCCGGAGTGATTGCGGGTCATGTCCCAAATTCTTTAATCCTGCTAGAGCACCCTTCGGTTTATACGGCAGGACGCCGAACCCAAGTCGACGAGCGCCCGATAGATGGCACTTCCGTTATTGATGTAGATCGAGGTGGAAAAATAACTTGGCATGGTGAAGGCCAGCTAGTTGGATATCCGATTATTAAATTACGTAACCGAAATGATGTCGTTGGATTTGTTCGCGAACTAGAGAGCGCATTGATAGCAGTGTGTGAGGATTTTGGTTTAAAAACTGAAAGATATTGCGAGCGAAGCGGGGTTTGGATTCGAGATGCGAAATCAGATCGAAAAATCGCAGCAATTGGAATCCGGGTTGCAAAGGGCGTAACGATGCATGGCTTTGCGCTGAATGTTAACCCTGATATGACTGCCTACGATCATATTTCACCCTGTGGATTTACCGATACCGGCGTTACATCACTTGCTAAAGAGTTAGGAAGAGAGATTACAATTTCAGAAGTTATGCCTGTTGTAGAACGTCACCTCTTGCCTGCTCTAGATCGGATTGCCGAATGACACTTGCACCTGAAGGGCGTCCGTTACTTCGAATTGAAGCGCGAAATGCCGCAGTTCCAATTGAACGCAAACCTGAGTGGATTAAAACTCGTGCAATCATGGGGCCGGAATACACAGCTCTTCGTTCTCTAGTTTCTAGAGAAGGCTTGCACACTGTCTGCCAAGAAGCAGCCTGTCCAAATATTTTTGAATGTTGGGAAGATCGCGAAGCAACCTTCTTAATTGGTGGCGAAAAATGCACACGCCGTTGTGACTTCTGTAATATCGATACCGGTAAGCCCGATCCACTAGACCGTGATGAACCCCGCCGCGTCGCTGAATCTGTTCGAACCATGCAACTTAAATATGCGACCATCACAGGTGTCACTCGTGATGATCTGGATGATGAAGGCGCCTGGCTCTATGCCGAAACAATTCGCAAAGTTCATGAATTAAACCCCGGAACTGGCGTCGAAATGTTGGCACCAGATTTCAGTGGTAAGTCAATTTTTCTAAATGAAGTTTTCGAAACACGCCCAGAAGTTTTTGCTCATAATCTCGAAACTGTTCCCCGTATCTTTAAGCGAATCCGCCCAGCGTTTAGATACGAGCGCTCACTTGATGTTATTTCGCAAGCCAGAGCTTTCGGACTTATAACTAAATCCAATTTGATTCTTGGTATGGGTGAAACCCGTGAGGAAGTAACCCAGGCCCTGGTAGATCTACATACAGCAGGTTGTGACTTAATAACGATCACCCAATATCTGCGGCCGACCCCTAAACACCATCCGGTCGAGCGCTGGGTCAAGCCAAATGAATTTGTTGAACTTAGTGCAGAGGCAGAGCAAATCGGTTTTGCCGGAGTTATGAGCGGACCACTTGTTAGATCAAGTTATCGCGCTGGTCGTCTATATAAGCAAGCACAGGAAAAACGAGCGAATATTTAATGCGCGATTTTGTCTATCCCCCAGTTGTCGTGACCATAAAAACCATCTGGAAATATTTAGGTTTGAAATTTGATTTCAGAGGAAGTGAGAACATTCCAGCAACCGGTGGCGCAGTCCTTGCGATTAATCACATTGGTTACTTGGACTTCGCGCTGACCGGAACTGCAGTTCTGCCCCGCAAGCGGTATGTCAGATTCATGGCAAAGAAAGAGATCTTTGACCATAAAGTTGCTGGTCCCCTAATGCGGGGAATGCACCATATCTCTGTTGATCGCTCAAGTGGCTCTAGTTCTTTCGTCGCCGCACTTCGTTATCTGCGCGCTGGTGAAATTGTTGGAATCTTTCCTGAGGCAACTATTAGCCGAAGCTTTGAAATTAAGGAGCTAAAAACTGGCGCTGTGCGCCTGGCGATGGGTTCGGACACCCCAATAATTCCAACAATTGTTTGGGGTAGCCAACGCATCATCACAAAAAAAGTTAAGGCCAATTGGAAGCGAAATAAATTCCCAATCACAGTTGCATTTGGTGAACCCTTCATCGTCAAAAAAGGGCAGGATGTCGATGAAGCTGAAAGTAAGTTGCGCCAGTTAATGAAAGATCTTTTAACGGAAGTCCAAAATTCTTATCCGGATTCTCACGAAGGGCAACGTTGGGCACCAGCTCGCTTAGGCGGAACCGCACCAACTCCTCAGCAAGTTGAAATAGAATGGGCCGAGCATTTACTAGAAATGGAAAGCAAAAAAGAAAGTAAAGAGGAGAAGGCGTAATGGCACTATTTAAGAGAAAAGCTAAGGTCGAGAAAGTCACCGGCGAAAAGCAGGGACAGATGAAAGTCCTAAAGGATGCATTTGCGTTAACACGCACCCATCAGCCAATCGCGTTTTTATGGATGGCGTTATCCTTTCTGGTAGTTCTTAGTATTGGAATCATTGTCGGACTACAAGTTGACCACCCAATTTATTTCACAATCCTCTCATTGCCTATTGCGATACTTCTCGCTTTCTTTATCTTTACTCGGCAAGCCAATACCGCTGCATTTCTATCAATCCAGGACCAGCTTGGAGCTGGTGCTTCGGTTCTGATGGCAATTCGTAAAGGCTTCACGACTACTGCCGCAGTAAGCGTTGCCCGCAATCAAGATATGGTGCACCGCAGTATTGGTCGTGCCGGAATCGTACTTGTTGGTGAAGGTAGTTCTACAGTTAGACAACTTCTGCAAGATGAGCGACGCAAGATGGAACGTTTCGTTCCAGGTGTTGCGCTTACGGAAGTAATAATCGGTGACGGAAAGGGTCAAGTTCCACTTCGTAAATTGCAGAAACATTTAAAGAAGCTACCTAAGAAGCTGAACAAGATTCAACTACGCGAACTTCGCAATCGGTTAAAAGCTGTTGGTGGATTAAATATGCCAATTCCTAAGGGACCAATGGCAATGAATCGCAATGCAAAAATTCCTAAACGGTAATTAAGCTGTCAGTTTAGAATTTCTAACAACTACCGAATTCGCAATCCAGTCATGCAATCCCCTGCCATCACGAGTAAAGACAGCGGGAAGCACTAGGCAAATCAAAAAGGTTCTAAGAAAAATCTTTCGTGCCGGAACGACTCCGTAATTCGTAAAATCAACTAATCGCATTTTTAGTATTCGCTGGCCAGCGGATGCCTGCTGCAGGGTCGTCAAAATGCTGACCTCAATGAAAAATATCACTAGTGTGCTAATTGACCTGGACCCGAATCCGGCAAGGCCAGAGATCAGCAAACACATGAGCCAATCGATCATAAGAGCCAGAAATCGCCTACCTGCCCCCGCTTTCACCATTGGGCAAGGGTATAACCTCGCTGGCGGCTGCTGAGCCCGAATAGTGAAACATAAACGTAACAAGTCGGTTAACCGTTTTTTACGTGAACCGCCTATATTTTCCCCATCAACAACCATTTTGGTGGGCGCAGCGAAGCACCTAGCCAGGAGGACTAGTCCTAAATCGGGAGAGAAATGTTTAAGAATTCTGCTGAGATTTTTGCTTACATTAAGAAGGAAGATGTAAAGCTAATTGATGTTCGCTTTATCGACCTGCCAGGAATCCAACACCACTTCAACGTTCCAGTTGAATCATTTGACGAAGCGGTTTTCACTGACGGTCTAATGTTCGATGGTTCTTCAATCCGTGGCTTCCAAGCAATTCATGAGTCTGATATGAAGTTGCTTCCTATTCCGGAATCGTCATTCATCGATCCATTCCGCGATGTTAAAACTTTAGTAATTCTCTTCTCAGTTCATAATCCAATCGATAACACCCCATACTCTCGTGACCCACGTGGCGTTGTTGCAAAGGCTGTTGAATACTTAAAGGGAACCGGAATTGCAGACACTGCATTCTTCGCACCAGAAGCCGAGTTCTATGTATTCGATGCAATTCGTTTTAAGACTGGCATGAACGAGTCTTACCACCATATCGATTCATATGAAGGTGCCTGGAATACCGGCGTTGAATATGATCCAGATGGCACACCAAACCGTGGCTATCGCACACGTATCAAGGGTGGGTATTTCCCAGTATCGCCAACCGATCAATTCGCAGATCTTCGCGACCAGATGGTTATGAAACTTGGCGAAGCCGGACTTCTTGTAGAGCGTTCACACCACGAAGTCGGAACTGCGGGGCAGATGGAAATTAACTACCGCTTCTCAGATATTTTATCTGCCGGTGATGATGTAATGAAGTTCAAATACATTATTAAGAACACTGCATGGGAAGCTGGCAAAACTGCAACCTTTATGCCAAAGCCACTTTTCGGTGATAACGGTTCAGGTATGCACGTTCACCAATCACTCTGGAAAGATGGCAAGCCACTGTTCTTCGGTGATGGATACGGCGATCTTTCAGATATGGCTCGTTGGTATGTTGGTGGACTTCTAAAGCATGCACCTTCATTGCTTGCATTCACCAACCCAACAGTTAACTCATACCGTCGCTTAGTACCAGGTTACGAAGCCCCAGTAAATCTTGTTTACTCAGCCCGTAACCGTTCTGCATGTATTCGTATCCCAATTACAGGTTCGAATCCAAAGGCAAAGCGCATCGAATTCCGTTGTCCAGATCCGTC
>JASJJZ010000065.1:0-9519 GCA_037622205.1 Actinomycetes bacterium | reverse complement strand
GCCTCATGGGAGAATGTCTCTGGCGGAATCTTGATGTCCACCACAGTCATTGGTCTGATGGCGATTGGAACAACTTTCGTAATTATTACTGGAGGTATCGATCTCTCTATCGGAACAACGACCGCCTTGGTTGCGATAATTGTTGGCAAACTTGTTCAAGCCTTACACTTAAACGTCTGGACTGGAATTTTAGTTGGAATAATTGTTGGTGGACTCTGTGGCGTAATAAATGGCCTCTTAATTACAATTCTAAAATTGCCACCATTCATCGCAACGCTTGCCACGATGAAGGCAGCACAAGGTTTGGCTCTAATTATCTCTGACCTAAAACCAGTCCTCTTCACAACAGATGTTAAGGGCTGGGATTCAATTGCCACCGGAAAATTAATTCCTAACCTACCAAATGGTGTGCTAATCCTCTTTGTGGCCGCAATCATTGCGTCGATAATTCTAAATAAGACCGTTATTGGCCGATACACATTTGCCATTGGTTCAAATCAAGCAGCAACCCAACTTTCTGGTGTGAGAGTTAATCGCTGGCTGGTAGCAATCTACGGTCTTGGTGGTCTCTATGTTGGAATGGCTGCGGTTGTTCTAACTTCACGGCTTGGCTCTGCTCGTCCGGATCTTGGTCTGGGATACGAGCTTGAAGCAATTGCTGCTGTAATTATCGGTGGAACTTCACTTCTCGGAGGTAAGGGAACAATCAGCGGAACCGTTATTGGTGCCTTGATTATGGCTGTTCTCGTAAACGGACTTCGCATTCTTGAGCTACAACAAGAGTGGCAATATGTAATTACCGGTGTCGTTATTATTCTCGCAGTATGGGGAGATAACGTTCGTCGCCGTAAGACCGGAGAAATTAGTTAGCACCCGAAATTAAAAATCCCCGCTCTCCGATTGGAGGGCGGGGATTTTTAATTACTAAACTGCTACTTGATTTTATTCGTCCGAGTTGTCCAAGGCACGAAGGCATCGATTGTAGATGCATCGTAGAACTTAGCTGGAGTTTGGATTGTCTTACTCCAGTTAGCCTTTGGCTCCTTCTTTAGAATGGAAATAGTCAACTCCGCAAGTGAAATTCCTGACTCAACTGGATTGAAGTCCCATGAACCATCAATTTCGCCTTTGGTGATTGACGTAACAGCTTCAGGCTGCATCTGATTTCCAACAATCAAAATGTCGATCTTTCCGCGAGCAGCAATTGCTGCGTAAGCACCTAGGGCTGTCGGATCGTTGTAAGCAACGATTGCATCAATATTTGGATACCTAATGAGAGCTTGCTCTACTGCTTGGCGTCCACCTTCAATATCATCGCTCATATTGTCAACACGGCCTAGATATGTGTACTTGCTGTCTTTAGCAAGTTCTTCCTTGAACATGTTTGCATGTGCTTCAAGTGCATAAACTGGGAAACCAAGACCAACATAAAGAATGTTTCCGCCTTTTGGAAGTACTTTATTTAAGTATTTAACTTTTGCTTTGGCAAGTGCGCGCTGTGGGAATGCATCTTGAACCTGAGCCAATGAAGGTTTAGCTGGACGCTTCTTTGAATCTTTTACTGTGTAGTTCATTGTGATTACTTTGATTCCAGCCGCCTTAGCCTTTTTCATTGCTGGCTTTAGACCCTTTGAATCAAGTGGATAAACAATCATTGCCGATACCTTCTTGGTAATCATTGCTTCGATATCTGAAATTTGCTTATTGCCATCTAGTTGCGCATCAAGTGGATAGAAACCGTATCCGGCCTTAGCAAGTGTCTTCTGTGCGCCTGTTCCAATAGCCTTCAAATAAGAATTTGCTTCAATTGGGTAGCTAAATCCAACAGTAATTTTTGGTGCTGCTGTTGCTGGTGCAACTGAAGGAACAATTAGTGCTGCAGCCGCCATCAAAGGCAGAAACAGGACCTTTCGATTCTTAAGCTTCATTATTTTTTCTCCTTAGATTTTGCCCGACCTGATAATTCAAGACGGATTCGGTCAAACAGAACTGCAGCTCCTAATAGAACACCGGTAACAACTTGTTGCCAGTAAGAGGAGACCCCCTGAATTGTCAGGGAATTCGATACGGTTTGTAGAAAAAGGAGACCGATGACAGTCCCCCAGATACTTCCTACGCCACCGCTAAGGCGAGTTCCACCAAGCAGAACTCCTGCCACAACAGTAAGTTCCAGGCCCACGCCAGCTGTTGGCGAGGCCGCACTTAGTCGGCCGACTTGCATAATTCCCGCGATACCAGCGCAGAATGCTGAGATCATATAAGCATTCATCTTTACCCGACCAGTATAAATACCTGCCAACTTCGCTGCGAATTCATTTCCACCCACGGCATAAACATCACGGCCAAAATAAGTTGAACGCAGAACATAAATTGAGATTCCAGCAAGAATTATCACAACAATCATTGGGCCCGGTACCGGACCAATATTTCCATCACCAATTTTATTAATGAGTGGTCCAGTATCAATGCTTCGCGTTGTTCCATTAGTCACTAGGTAAGAAATACCACGGAAAATTCCAAGAGTTCCAAGAGTTATAACAAAGCTATTTAATCCAAGCCTGCCAATTAAGGTTCCGTTAATTCCGCCTACAATTAGGGTTACAAGTGCAATTGTTACCACCACTGCAACATACCTAGGCATTAATTCGACCATTCCGGAGAGCAAGATTCCAGAAAATGCGAGAACACTGCCAACACTTAGATCAATACCAGCGGTAAGAATTGTGTATGTCATCCCGATTCCAAGAACAATTGGAATTGCAGATGAACGGATGATGTTGGAGAGATTTGAGCCAGAAAAGAAGACCGGCTGGGTAATTGCCATGACAATAAGTAAAATAATTTCAAGCACCAGAACACCAATCCAGGGAGGCATTGTGCTGAGACTTGGCAATTTGAACTTCATTTATTTCGCTCCTATCGCTGCGGCTACCACTTCAGCTTCATTTGTCTTACTTCGGTCGAGGTTCGCTGAAAGTTCTCCAGCATGCATTACAAGTATCCGATCTGAAATCTCAAAAATTTCACTAATTTCAGATGAAACTACAAGAATACTTAACCCTGCATCTGCCAAGTTACGTAAAATTTCATAAATCTCTGCCTTTGCTCCAAGGTCTACCCCTCTAGTTGCTTCATCAAGGATAAGAACCTTGGGATTGGTTTGAAGGCAGCGCGCAATAACGACTTTTTGTTGGTTTCCACCAGACAAGCTTTTTATCGGTGCATCTGGCCCAGATAATTTGATACTGAATTTTTCAACCCAACTTTTAATTATCTTCTCTTCAGCCTTCTTTGAACGATGTCTAACTTCAAACTTGTGTTGAGACAACATTAAATTATCACGAACTGACATCTCATGGATGGTTGATTTCTCACGGCGATCATCCGGTACAAGTGCAATTCCAGATTTCAAAGCAGTTCTTGAATTTGTCCCAACTTCAGCGCTATTTATAAATACTTTTCCCGCACTTCGTTGACGAATGCCGGCAAGTGTTTCTACAAGCTCGGTACGTCCAGCGCCAGCAAGTCCTGCGAGCCCAACTATTTCACCTTCGCCTACTTCAAAGGAAATATCAGAATAAGCTCCCGCGCGATCTGTTAAACCTTTAACTTCAAGAACTGCCCTTCGGGCAGAAACTTGGAAGTTGCGGTGGGCAGACTGCTTAGGCTTATTCAATACCATTCGATCGATTAACCAATTTTCATTTACGCCAGCTCTGTCGCTGGTATCAATAAATTTTCCGTCGCGAAGAACGGTAAAGCGATCACTAATCTCAAGCATCTCTGACATGCGGTGAGTAATTAAAACTACCGCTACCCCATCTTCGCGAAGTTGCTTTACAACTTTGAAAAGCGCTTCTACTTCATTTGGAGCTAGTGACGAAGTTGGTTCGTCAAGAAGCAAAACTCGAGTATCAAAAGAGAGTGCACGTGCAATTTCTACCAATTGTTGTTCGTGCTGTGGAAGTGTAGATACCTCACGACGTGGATCAACTGAAATGTTTAAACGCTTTAGAATTTCAAGAGCCCGGCGATCTGTCTCTTTCCAATCAATTCCAAACTTATTTTTTGATTGGTTATGGCCAATAAAAACATTCTCGGCAATTCCCAGATTTGGGACAAGACTCAATTCCTGACTCACCATCGTCACGCCAAATTTCATCGCATCGCGAACTGAGTTAAATTCTCTCTCTTGACCCGCGATAAATATTTTACCTTTATTAGGTCTAATAACTCCACCAAGAATTTTTAGCAAAGTAGATTTTCCTGAACCATTCTCGCCAGCGATAGTATGGACTTCGCCAGCACGCAATTCTAAATTTACATTTTCAAGAGCTTGAACCGCGTCAAAGCGTTTACTTATTTGGCGCATTTCAACATCTGAGGTGAGAGTATTAAGAGCCACTATTTTACAGCCCGTTCATATTCAACAAGTTCTAGTTGGTTGTTCCACGGATCTAATACATAAATAATTCTCTGCCCAGCAGCTGGACCCTCGGTAATTTCAATTGGACCTGCCATGAAAGTTAAACCATATTCACTTCGAAGCTCTAAGACTTTATCTAGGTTAGTTACTTTAAAAGCTATGTGGTGCCCACCCAAATCTGAATTCTTCGGCGGCGTGTTTTGGCGATCTACTGGTCGGTCGTATTGGAAAAGTTCTAAGCGACTACCATTTCCATACTCAAGCATCACAAGAGTGAATCTGCCATCTGCAACATTGACGTGTGCGAGTGACCAATCTTTGCCATCTACTTCTGGGAATTCGCGGGCATCGAAGGGTCCAAGTCGAAATACTTCTTTTGCACTTAGCAGAGTGCTATAAAAAGCTACAGCATCTTCAAGATTAGGAACTGTCAATCCAACATGGTCCATTCCTTCAACCCCTGGCATGTTGCGAGTATTGACAAACATGATTCTCCTTTTCGCACAACTGACTATTAGTCTAAGGGTTAATTCTCTGGCTTTTATATGACGCTCGTCAAGCATATGTCATAACAATCAGGTGAAGTTTTATCATTAAAATAACGAAATGTAATAAAAGTTGAGGTGGATTTCACAAAATTATCTTGCTAGTGGTTAGGCACGCTGATTTGGGCCTTCGCAGGCATATGTGATGAAAACGTGCCTCGGCAAGCAGCTCGGGTAATCCGCCATACCGGTAAGCAGTGGTCAATAAATTACTTTGTCTTGCGCGGGCTTAAACCTGCGCTTACGCTCTGTTATTGCAGAAAAATCACAAGGGAGGCAATGTGAAATACAAATCAGTCAAGGGTTTGCTTACGAATGATGAGTCGCTTATTCCGGTGACCTTTATCGATAAACTTGAAGATATTTTACATGGCTTTCTTGGAATAATTTTATTTGTTATTTCTGTTTTGGCAGCTGGTTACAGTCTTCAGCGCCTGATTGAAACTCGGCCATTTTTTCCTATCGGAATGATCCAAGCGATCAATGACATTCTCTTTGTCATCATCATTCTAGAAATTATGAGAACGGTCATCGTGCGTTTTACCGATGGAATCTTTCAACTAGATAACTTCTTAATTATTGGAGTAATAGCAGCCGTTCGACATATTCTTACTGTCGGAGCATCCCTGACTATGGAAAAGGAGAAGACAACAGAGTATTTCAACCGCTCTCTTATTGAAATGGGCGTCAACACTGGAATCGTTTTAGCACTTGTCTTTGCGTTGTTTTTATCTCGTGCCGCACGCAAAAACAACGTCGGCAAGTAATACTACTGGCGACATCGAGCGGTTTTATTCCGTAATTTTTTCTCGACTTGCAGATACATTGAAAATTTTAAATCCGTTCCTTCACCAAGACCGTTGAAAGAAACGTCGTCAAGAGGTAGCCTTTGCACCTCATATCAACTAGATTTGCGCCGTAACCTGAGCAGCTAAGGAATGGAATTTAAGTCATGTCAGATTTCATCCAGTATTTCTTCAATGGCCTGGTGGTCGGATGCATATTTGCTATAGCAGCAGTTGGTATTTCACTTCTTTACAGTGTACTTAGATTGGTTAACTTTGCAGCTGGTGACTTCTTAACGCTTGGCGCATTTATAACCTATTTTCTAAGCGTAACGTTGGAACTTAATTTTTTCTTTTCGATATTAATGTCAATGGTTGCAGGAATGGCAATTAGTTGGTTCTTAGAGTTAGTGCTTTGGCGAAATTTGCGTCGCAATAAAGCTGGAACTCTCGCTCTCTTCTTAGTGGCGACGGGCGTAGCGTTAATGTTGCGACCAATAATTCAATTTGTATTTGGAACAGAGACTCGGAAATTTAATGTAGATATACTCAAAACTTATGATTTCCTCGGAGCTCGTATTCCACAAACCCAGTTACTGGTTTTACTGTTTGCATCGGCATCAATTTTGACCATCGCACTATTCATTGCTAAGGCTCGAATTGGCAAAGATATGCGTGCATATGCGAACAACCCTGGCCTTGCATCAGTTTCAGGAATAAATGTAGATCGTGTAGTTATTGCAACTTGGTTGATTTCTGGCGCATTAGGCTCGCTTGCTGGAGTTTTCCAAGGACTAGTTCAAGGTCAATTCAATAATTCGATGGGCGAAAGTTTACTTTTATCTTTCTTTGCTGCGGTAGTTCTTGGCACGATTGGTGATGCTTATGGTGCCTTAGCCGGTGGATTACTGCTGGGGTTGATTATGGAGTTATCTCAGTTAGGTATTTTCTTTGGTGGTATTCCGAGTAATTACAAACCAGTTGTGGCATTTGCAACCTTAGTCTTAGTTCTCCTTTTCAAGCCTGAAGGAATCTTTGGCTACCGAGCGAGAAAGGTCTAGCTATGGAAGCATTTTTACAACCAGGTTTCTGGGTTTTCGTTTTAGCTCTCGCTGGAATATATGGAATTTTCTCCTTAGGACTTCAAATTCAGTATGGTGTCGGCGGAATCATGAATTTTGGTCACGTTGGCATGATGGCGGTGTCGGGCTACACAATCGCAGTTCTAGTTATTAAATATCAATGGAGTTTCTGGTGGGCAGCGCTAATTGGAGTAATACTGGCAGCCTTCCTAGGTGCACTCCTTGGACTAACAACCTTACGTTTAAGTGGTGACTACTTCGCAATTGCCAGTATCGCATTCGCAGAAATCGTTCGATATTGGATTCTCAATACCGACTCCATTACTGGCGGAACTCAAGGTTCACTCGCGATTCCAAGCCCAAATGGATTCGGCGGATACACCGACCAGCCGGATTTATTTCTAACTTGGATCTCGGACCGGTTGTATCCAATTATCGGCGATGAAGCATCACGTGATTTATCAATGGTTCTGGTTGTCTGGCCATTTTTCTTATTATTTATCTGGATTTCATCCAGGTTGCAACAAACTTCCTGGGCAAGAGTTCTCAGGGCCACTCGCGAGGATGACGATGTTCCTCGCTCGCTTGGGAAAAACGTGTTTAGGTTCCGGCTTCAAACTCTAATCATTGGTTCAGTTTTTGGTGGAATTGCTGGAGTCTTCTGGGCGCTGCAATTTGCACTATTGGCCCCTGAAGATTTCCTACGAATAGTCACCTTCTACGGCTGGATGATTCTGATTCTTGCCGGGTCCACTCGCGTAAAGGGGCTCTTTGTTGCCGCAATTTTCTTCGGTTTTCTCTATGGCGCAACTCGGTTCTTAGAATTTTGGCCGCTCTCACTTCTTTCATCGCCAGAACGAGCCTATCTTCGCGTCTTCTTAATTGGCTTCGTAATTGTTCTACTTATGGTCAAACGGCCTCAAGGTTTATTTGGTAAGCGCCAAGAAATGGTTTTGGAGTGAGAATGAAAAATACCAAGGCCCTTGGCTCTATTGTGTTGGATGTAAGAAATATTTCAGTGAGTTTTGGTGGCGTCAAGCCGGTTCAAGATGTCAGCTTCACTATAAATGAAAACACTTTTACCTCAGTTATTGGTCCAAATGGTGCTGGAAAGACCTCTCTTTTCAATCTATTGAGTGGCATGAACAAAGTAAGTTCCGGAGAGATCCTTTTTAAGGGTCAGGCTATTCAATCGATACATGCGCATAAGATTGCACAAAAAGGGTTAGTACGAACCTTCCAAGGAGCGAAGGTAATTAGAAGGCTCACAGTCGCCGAAAATTTAATGCTGGCAGTCCAAGATAATCCAGGCGATAAATTGACCGGCTTTTTCAATCCAAGAGCGCGTAAATCTTTTGAAGCTAAAGCCCGAGAAGAAGCCATGCGCCGACTAGATCAAGTCGGACTGACAAAATTTGCTGATGAATATGCGGGAATTCTTTCAGGTGGCCAGCGCAAACTTCTTGATTTATCAAGGGCCTTGATGGCGGGCCCAACAATGTTGCTTCTAGACGAACCTTTTGCTGGGGTAAACCCAACACTTGTAGAGAAACTTTTAACTGTATTGGCCGCACTGAGAAAAGAGCAAGCAATTACCTTTTTATTAATTGAGCATGACTTGGAAACCGTTATGAACATCTCAGATCGGGTAATTGTTATGGCTGATGGAAAGATAATTGCAGATGGCTTACCAAATTCAATCTATGAAAATGATTTGGTGATTGATGCATATTTAGGCACCCGCCGAAAGGATTCTTAAATGGCTGATAACACTTCGAATATTCCATTATTTACGGTTTCGAACTTGCAAGGTGGTTATGGTGATATCCAAATTCTAAATGGTGTCTCTATCAATGTTCCAGAGAAGAACATAGTCACGATTGTTGGGCCAAACGGGGCGGGAAAATCAACGATATTAAAAGCAATCTATGGGATTGCAAAAGTTACATCAGGTGCAGTAACACTTAATAAAGATGGTGCGGCCATTGATGTACTTGCTACTAAGCCTCACAACTTATCCAAAATCGGCGTTGGATATGTTCCACAAATTGATAATACTTTTCCGGCCTTAAGTATTGATGAGAATCTTGAAGTGGGATATGTGAATTATGCCAACAAGTCATTAGATGAGGTTCGCGACGAGATTTATCAGAGTTATCCTGATTTGAAAAAACGATTTAAAGACCGCGCGGGGACTTTATCCGGTGGTCAGCGACAGATGTTAGCGATGGCTCGGGCGCTTATGTCCTCACCAAGTATTTTGTTATTAGATGAACCATCAGCAGGTTTAGCACCGGCACTGGTTGACCAATTATTTGATGAGCTAGTAAAAATTAATCAATCTGGGGTAACAATTTTGATGGTGGAACAGAATGCACGTCGGGCGCTTGCGATTTCAGATTATGGATATGTTCTGGACATGGGTCGCAACCGTCATGAGGGCGTGGGATCCGACTTGGTCGATGACCCTGAAATAGTGGGCATTTATCTAGGAAAGAAGTAATTGTTACCAAAATATTATAAGTCCCATAGATAAATATGACCGATTCTCGGCCCTACGATGATCAAATATCCTGAGGGACCTCTATTCATTTGGGCGTATAAAAGGTAGTGTTGAGTGGTTATGCAGACACTTGTCTTAGCCTAAAAAGTTAAGTTAAACCTAGGAGAGAAATGAAATC
>JASJJZ010000064.1:0-8087 GCA_037622205.1 Actinomycetes bacterium | reverse complement strand
GCGATACCAGTTAAGGATTGAATCCATTGTGTCATCAACCGAGAGGATAAAACATGCAGAAACTTGTTGTGGTGCATTAGTTCCGACGTTAAACCAAACTGGTGAGTTAAATGAGAAGACTTGGTGCATAAGCATCCAAGTTAATTCGTGTTCGAAAATTTCGGCATCGACATCTGTTGCGAAGTAACCGAATTCTTTTCCAGCTTTTGTGTAGGTAAGAACTACGCGGTCGATAACTTGCTTTAGTGACCATTCGCGATTGTCATGCCCTACAGCGCCACGGAAGTATTTTGTTGTAACGATGGTTGATGCATTTACTGACCAGAAGTCTGGATATTCCACAGCTTTTTGTTCGAAGATAACTTCGCCTGATTTCCAATTGGTCTGCACAACATCGCGACGTTCCCAAGTCACTTCGTCATAAGGGTGTTTTCCAGCAGTAGTGTAGATACGTTCGAGAGTAAGGCCCTTGCCTAGGCTTTTCTTACTTCCCGCTGCTGGCTTATTAACGATTGACATGACTTGTTTCCTTCTTCCGGCTAGTAATTAATTGACTAAAGATTTTCTTGCGTTATTTGAATCATTTGATACAGCTTGGGAATTCGCTGTATTTGAAGGAGCAGCGCGGAGAAGTGCGATCTCGCCTTCGAAATCTTCAAGTGAGGAGAATGAACGATATACCGAGGCAAATCGTAAGTAAGCAATTTGGTCTAATTCCCGGAGTGGCGCGAGGATTGCCATTCCAACTTCTTGGGCTTCAACTTCTGCCTGACCATCAGAGCGGAGTGTCTCTTCAACTCTCTGCGCCAACAGTGCTAGGTCGTCATCATTGACTGGGCGTCCTTGGCAGGCCTTGGAAACACCAGAGATAACTTTCTCGCGGCTAAATGGTTCAGTAGCTCCTGATCTTTTGATGATCATCAGGATCGAGGTCTCAGAGGTTGTAAAACGACGATTGCAGGATGTGCATTCGCGGCGGCGGCGAATCAAGGTGCCATCTTGCCCAGAGCGAGAATCGACGACTCGAGAGTCTTCGCTTCTGCAAAATGGACATAACATTCTTGGATTTCCCCTTTTCAACTCGTGTTTAACGCTTTCACAACCGATTAAGCCTTAGTGCCCTAACATACTGGAAAACCACTACTTATGGAACAAATTCGTGGTTTGACCCCTATATGTAGTAGGAACTGTAGACCAAAACTAGAGGGTTTAAAGGAGGCTGTGCGGCGTGTCGGGGAAATTACCCGGTCAAGCGCCGGTTGAAACCGGAGATATCTCCAATATCTCCCATTCGCTATCCGTAAATAGGCGCGAGCGCGTTAAGAAGCGCTTACCCTCTGGGGCCTCCAGGGAGAATCCCCCACCCCGGCCATCGACCAGATCGATTGTTAAATGGGTGTGTTTCCAATATTCAAATTGCGAAACTGACATCCAGACTTTTATTGGTTTTTCAATTCCGGTTATTACAAATTCGCCAACTAAAACATCTTGCGCGCCAACTTTAAATTCACCTTCTAAGTAACACATTGGAGAAGACCCGTCACAACAACCACCTGATTGATGAAACATCAGTGGGCCATTGATTGCGGTGAGTTTGCGCAACATCTCTGCTGCGGCCTCGGTGTAATCAACTCGTGACGGGATCTCCATGGTTTCCTTTTTATAACTGGTCTATTACTGGTCGATGGGCTTAAAAGAATCCAAGTTTATTTGGGGAATATGAAACTAGCAGATTCTTTGTCTGTTGGTAGTGATCAAGCATCATTTTATGATTTTCGCGACCGATACCAGATGCCTTGTAACCACCGAAGGCAGCTCCTGCAGGATATGCGTGATAGCAGTTGGTCCAGACCCGACCTGCCTTAATTTCGCGACCTGCGCGATAAGCAGTATTCATGTCTCGAGTCCAAACACCAGCACCAAGTCCATACAAGGTGTCATTTGCGATCTCCATTGCGTTATCAAAACCATCGAACTTCGTTACTGATACAACTGGTCCGAAAATTTCTTCCTGGAAAACTCGCATATTATTTTTACCTTCAAAAATTGTAGGCAAAACGTAATACCCACCAGAAAGTTCGCCGCCAAGATCAGAGCGCTCGCCGCCAGTAATTATCTTTGCGCCCTCCTTCTTGCCAATATCTAGGTAGGAAAGAATCTTCTCTAATTGATCATTGCTCGCTTGAGCACCAATCATGGTTGAAAGATCAAGTGGGTGGCCCTGTTTAATGGCCTTTGTTCGCGCTGTTACATCGCCTAAGAATTTGTCATAAATCTTGGTATCTATAAGTCCGCGAGAAGGGCAAGTGCAAACTTCACCTTGGTTAACTGCAAACATTGTGAAGCCTTCCAATGCCTTATCGTAAAAGGCATCATTTTCAGCTGCAACATCAGCGAAGAAGATATTTGGACTCTTTCCGCCTAGTTCTAGAGTTACCGGAATGATGTTCTCGGATGCATATTGCATGATCAAACGACCGGTTGTTGTTTCACCGGTAAACGCGATCTTTGCAATACGTGGTGAGGATGCAAGTGGTTTACCTGCTTCAACACCAAATCCATTAACAATGTTTATAACGCCATCTGGAATTAGATCCTTAATGAGATCCATTAAGAAGTGAATTGAAACTGGTGTCTGTTCTGCTGGCTTTAAAACTACGCAGTTTCCAGCAGCGATAGCTGGCGCCAATTTCCAAACTGCCATCAAGATTGGGAAGTTCCAAGGAATAATCTGACCGACTACACCAAGTGGTTCGTGGAAATGATATGCAACTGTGTCGTGGTCAAGTTCACCAGCGCTTCCTTCTTGTGCCCGAATTGCGGCAGCGAAATACCGGAAGTGATCAATTGCGAGTGGGATATCTACATAAAGCGCCTCGCGAATTGGCTTTCCATTTTCCCAAGTTTCAGCTACTGCAATTGCTTCAACATTTGCTTCCATGCGATCTGCAATTTTGTTAAGCACAATTGCGCGTTCGGTCGCTGAAGTTTTACCCCAAGCCGGGGCTGCTGCGTGCGCAGCATCTAAAGCTAAATCAATATCAGCGCCATTTCCGCGCGCGACTTCGCAAAATACTTTTCCAGTTACTGGAGTTACATTTTCGAAGTATTGACCCGATGATGGTTTTACGAACTTTCCATTGATCCAGTGGTCATACCGTGGCAAGAAAACTGCCTTACTTCCTGGTTGGCCGGGTGAAACGAAATCAGTCATTTCTCTCCCCTTATTTGCAATAAGTGGCAACCGACGGTGGTAGCCAATTGCTGGGAAAATTACTCCTATCGGTGGATTTATATAAGG
The DNA here is from genome assembly GCA_037622205.1 of Actinomycetes bacterium. GTDB lineage: Bacteria > Actinomycetota > Actinomycetes > Nanopelagicales > Nanopelagicaceae > AAA044-D11. The sequence continues at coordinate 4,786 of JASJJZ010000064.1, read as the reverse complement.
GGGAAATTATGGGCTAGCGCTAGTTAGCCCTAGTTAGCGCTTACTTAGCGGGCACCCAGAGCTTGGTTCCAGGCTCAAGATCGGTTGAAGCCAGGCCATTGGCTGAAACGATCTGATCTACGACGGATGAGAGATCAGATCGGCCGCCCTGATTTAAGGAAGAGGCAATAGCCCAAATGGTGTCACCGTTTGTCACAACAACTTGCATGTAACCAGCTGTGCCGGTCTTAATAACTTCTGATGAAGCAACACCGTGGTCGCTTAGAGATGCGCTGAAACCAGCGCCAATTACTATCATTAGCGATGCACCAACAAACGTTCTTGCTAGCTTCTGCTTCCGATTAAGAATCCGGTTATTGCTCATCTACTTCTCCAACTTAACCTTGCTTTCAAAAGCTGAGGGGATTCAGCTTCCGTCGAATTAGATTCGAACAAGTGTTCTAAAAGGAACTATAGGTCAAGCCACTGACACATGCAAGTGAAAATCGAACAAATGTTCGCTTTTTTTCAGAATCTGGTTTATGCTTATTTCATGAGTACAAACGAGAGTAAATCCCCAAGCAATAAGCAGGTCAGCGAACTCCCAGATGGCCCAGCCAATGAGCATGGCCTGACTCCTCGCCAAGCCAAGATCCTTGGCGTTATTCGCACCGCAATCGAGACCAACGGCTATCCCCCTTCAATGCGCGAGATCGGCCAAGCTGCCGGCCTAGCTTCGCCAGCCTCAGTCTCATATCAATTAGAGACCCTGGTTGAAAAAGGATTTATCCGCCGCGATGCCACCAAGGGCCGCGCCCTAGAAATTACCTACCCAAGTGAGGGCGAAGCAATCACGCCAGAGAAGACCCGCAATGTTCCTCTTCTTGGAACGATTGCTGCAGGTTCTCCAATCTTGGCCGAGACCAGCTTTGATGAAGTATTCCCATTGCCAGAATCACTCGTGGGCAAAGGCGATATTTATATGCTGAAAGTTAAAGGCGATTCCATGATTGGCGTTGCAATCTGCGATGGCGATTATGTTGTTATCCGCGCCCAGAGCGATGCCAATAAAGGTGAAATCGTTGCTGCAATGATTGATGGCGAGGCCACTGTTAAAACTTGGTCGAAGAAGGATGGCCATCATTGGTTGCTTCCAGCAAACGATAATTATGCACCAATCCCTGGTGATAGCGCACAAATTCTCGGAATCGTTACCGCGGTATTACGCAGTATTCGCTAATTATCTCTGACTCTGGGGCTACCCTTTCGTTATGACAATTGTACGTAATATTTTATTACTGCTTCATGTAATCGGATTTCTCGGAATCCTAGGCGCTCTGCTCTCCCAAATCCCAAAGCCGGAGAAGCGCATTCTCGGTGGCGCCATGCACAGCGCGCTGCTCTCACTTATCTCGGGAATCGCACTTGTCGGAATTCGCACATCCCTGCACGCATCAGACGCCGCAATGTGGGATGCACCTAATCACACGAAAGTCGGAATCAAGTTTCTAATTCTCATAGTTATTCTGGTCCTTGGTTATAAGAATTATAAGAAGCCAGTTGTTTCCACCAAGATCTGGGCAACGATGGTCGCACTTGCCGTAATAAATCTCTTTATAGCCCTTGCGCCTTAAGCTTTTAGCTCATTTTAAAGCGCTACTACGAAATCTATTTCGACCAAGATATTGATTAGATCAGATCCAACAGTTGTGCGAACTGGAAATGGTGATGTTAAGAATTCTCGATAGACCTTGTCATATTCCGCAAAGTCTGCAACACAATTTTGTAGATGTGCCGTTGTCTTAACAACTTGACTGAAATCTGCACCAACCTCATCAAGAATTGCCTTCAGGTTAATAAGAGTCTGACGAGTTTGTGGACCTACGCCACCTTCGACAATTTTGCCGGTAGCAGGATCAACAGGGCCCATTCCGCAGGTATAAAGAAATCCATTAGCGATAACACCATGTGAATATGAACCGCCTGGAGCTGGTGCACCTTTTGCTGTTACGTGTTTGATTGTTGAGTTAGTCATGACGACCTTTCGGTTAGCAGTGGGTTAAAAGTACGTATCAATCAAATCTATTATTTCGTAATTATCATTAACTAGAGGCAGCAAGCGCCATTTATCGAAGTTGGTGCAGGGATGGGATATTCCACAGCCAATTAAATCTCCAACTACGACCGAACCTGGCGTAATCTCCATGAACGCATGCTGATCATTTAGCATTTTTATCTTTGCCTCAAATGGCACTGGCTTGCCGGACAATTTGAGAATCGGTACTGGTTCATCAAGATCATTGCCGGCATCGCGCTTTCCGAAATTAAGGATTGCTAAATTCGCTTCGGGAACACTTAAAATTCGCGACCAGAGTTCAAGGGCAGGATAGAAACGATCTTTATCTGACAGCCCATTAAATGGATATAAATCCTCGTAATGAATATGGTCGTGGCTCACATACCCACCACTTCGCAGCATAAGAGTTGCTTCGCCATCATATTTTGCAAACTCTTCAGCTACGTAATCGAAGTATGAGCTACCGCCAGCCGAGATAATGATTTTGTCATCGCGAACATACGGTTTGGTAATTTTTGCAGCCGCAACTATTTGGCGGAGAAATACTCGTATCTTCTCAACATCTTCACCATAACGACCTCCTCCCGGAACTGCGCCTTCAAATCCAGATACCCCTCGGACGTAAATTCGTTCATCCTTTTGTATTTCTGCCAAAACAATTTTCAAAAGTTCTAAATCGCGAATCCCTGCTCGGCCATCTTCCGCACCAATTTCCAACAAAACATTAAGTTTTGCGTTTGGCATTTTTTTAATTGAATTCTGGGCGATTTCTAATCCAGCAAGTGAATCGATATAGAAAATAATGTCACCAGCGCCGCTGCCATTTATCTTTGCAATTTCAGCAATTGAAGTGGGTTCCATTACTTCATTGCCGATAATTAATCGAGTAAATCCAGATTCAAACATGATTGAGGCTTGGCTAAAATTTGCAATTGTCAGTCCCCAGGCACCAGCATCAATTTGTCGCTTTGCAATTTTTGGCGCCATTGGCGTTTTAACATGTGGAGCTAATTCAAAGCCAAGTGATTTGCAGTAACTAGCCATCCGCTGGATGTTATGTTCAATCGCGCTATCGCGTAAAATCATGATTGGAAATTGGAAGTCTGCTGTAAACAACTGTTTATCTGTTGCAAGGAAATCTTTAATGCTCGTGCCCTGGGATGATATCGGCATTCCTTTGTGGAATATCGATATTAAATCTGAACTCATAAAACGTAATAGAACTAGGCAACTCTTGATTAGTCAATGGTACGGAGCTAAATAACGTTCTTTTACCCGTAAATTCCAAATGCTGAGAAGAAAATTCTTGCCTGACCTTGAATCTTAATTTATTTATCAGCAATCACGACATTTGTAATTTTGCACCTCACTATTTTTGATTTCAAGAACTCTCCTTCAATCCGATCCACTGTTAGATCAAAGCGCCACTTCACTGCAATCCAATTTGAGACATAAGCGCACTTGGCCCTTAACGGCAGCCAAGCCGCAACATCCCGATCGCCCTTCGAACGATTTAAACTGGCAGTCACTGCAAGCAAGGATCTTGAATCCCCTAAATCATTTGCAAAATCCATGCGCTGCGCTGCCGTCCAAGCCCAGGCCCCAGAACGCCAGGCCTCGGCCAACGGGACCATGTGGTCGATATCTAGCCCAGTTGGATTTCTAAATACTTTTCCATCATAAGAACTTCGCCATTTACCACCAGTTAAATAGCAACGCGCACCGACTTTGGGTTTCACAATTGCCTCGGCAATTAAAACTTCATACCGAGTGTTACAGCCATTCTTATTGGCATCTATCCAATGTTTAAATAAGCTGCGCGAATATCCGCCGACATGATCGTCGGTTACGAGAAGAGTTATTTTTTCTGCGGCCAGCACCGGCGAAATATTTAGCGAAAAAATCAGCAGCGAGCTGAGCCCCAGACCAATCCACTTCGATACATTCACGCCGTCAGATTACCGAGAGTAGGCGCACCAGAATAGGAAAAACCGAATTCCCGCACTATTCTTCGCTCATGACATATCAATTGCGTGATCTAACTGGAAAAGTTGTAATCATTACCGGAGCCACAGCAGGCATAGGCGCCGCTGCAGCCAGAGCTTTAGTTGAGAAGGGCTGCAAAGTCGTTCTAAATGCCCGAAGCGAAGAGCGCCTTAAGGCAATGGTTGCTGAACTCGGTGCCAGCGCAATTTACGTTGCTGGTGATAGCTCAGATCCAGAGATTGCCCGCAAAGTTGCAAAGGCAGCTATCGATACCTTCGGAACTATCGACACCATCGTGCCAAATGCTGGAATCGGTTATTACGGCTCAATCCTTGATCACAGTGATGAAGATGTAAATCGCATGATGCGCACAAACTATGAAGGCACTGTCCATATTATTCGCGCCGCGCTTCCAACTTTGTTGGCGAAGAAAGAGGGCGATGTGATTATCGTTGCATCCGTTGCCGGTTTTCGCGGTGGCGATAACGAAGCTATCTACACCGGAACAAAGCATGCCCAAGTTGGTTTCGCCGGTTCGCTCGATCGCGAACTTCGCTCCAAAGGTGTTCGGGTTGCACTTGTCTGCCCAGCAGGCGTTGAAACCGAATTCGCACTTGGCGTTGGTCGCACCGCTGGTGAAGAAAAGTTAAAAACTTATCTGCGCCCCGAAGATGTTGCTTTCCAAATCACAACAATCATGAGCCAACCTCGCAGCGTGAGATCACATATCTGGACTTTGTGGTC
>JASJJZ010000063.1:0-27232 GCA_037622205.1 Actinomycetes bacterium | reverse complement strand
CGAACAGAAAGGCAACACAATGGAAGGCACACTCAACCTGGTCGGTTATGGCCTATCAGCAATCGGACCTGCAATCGCAACTGGAATGATCTTCGCCGCGTATATCAGCGGTGTCGCTCGTCAACCAGAAGCTCGCAGCGTTCTACAACCAATCGCATTCCTTGGCTTCGCTCTTGCTGAAGCTTTGGCTCTCTTTGGTCTAGTTCTAGCTTTCGTTCTCTAGCCATGAGCTTTCGCACAAGCGCAGCGGAAACTGCGGTCAATCCACTAATTCCGCATACCGCTGAACTCATTGTCGGCACAATTGCCTTCGCATTGTTGTTCCTTGTGCTGCGCTCCAAAGTTGTGCCAATGTTCGAAAAAGCATTTGCCGCCCGCACCGAAGCAATTCAAGGCGGTATGGAGAAAGCCGAGAAAGCACAACGTGAAGCGCAAGTTGCGTTAGAGCAATACACCGCACAGTTAAGTGATGCTCGCGGCGAAGCCCAGAAGATTCGTGAAGAAGCACGCGTTCAAGGTGCTGCAATCATTGATGATCTCCGCGGCAAAGCGCAAGAAGAAGCTGCTCGAATTACCGCTGCAGCAACGGCATCAATTGAAGCTGAACGTCAACAAGCAATTACATCTCTTCGCAATGAAGTTGGTTCACTTGCAACCGAACTAGCATCAAAGATTGTTGGAGAAGCGTTAGATGACCAGGTTCGACAATCACGCATTGTTGACCGCTTCTTGGATGATTTGGAGAAGAGTAAGTAATGATCGTTTTAGGTGGAAGCAGTCGTCAGTCACTAGCCGCGCTTCGTGTTGCGCTAGATAACTCACTCAAGGGTGTGTCTGCTGGCGATGCTTCTGCTATTTCAACCGATCTATTTAAGGCTCTTGTAGCAATTGATTCATCAACTGGCCTTCGTCGCGCACTTACAGATTCCGCCCGCGATTCATCTTCTAAATCAGATTTAGTGGCAGATTTATTTAAGAAAGCGCTAGGTGCTCCAGCCCTAGCTCTGCTTGCAACAGCAACCTCACTTCGTTGGTCAGCGCCCTCAGGTATCGCCGATGCAATTGAACAGATTGCAGTCGAAGCCGAAGCGGCTGCGGCAAATCTAAGTAACTCGCTCGATCAAGTTCAGAGCGAAATTTTTACATTCTCAAAGCTGCTTATCGAAAACCCAGATCTACGCACAGCGTTAAGTGAGCGTGCGCAGAGCCCAGAATCTAAGCAGGCTCTACTGAAGAGCATCTTCGGTAGCAAATTTTCAGCTAGCACAAATAGCTTGTTATCTCATAGCGTCGACAACCGCCGTGCTCGCAGCATCGAAAAGACAATTACAGCTTATTCTCACGCTGTAACAGCTCGTCGAAATCGAGTAAATGCGCATATTAAATCTTCCATCGCACTTAGCGATGGGCAGGCAAAGAAGTTGGCAGATTCACTTACTAAGCAGATTGGCCAACCAGTTCATTTAAATATTGAAATAGATCCAAGCATTCTTGGAGGCATTTCAATTCGTTTTGGTGATGAAGTAATCGATGGAACTATTTCAAATAGATTGGCAGAGGCAAGCCGAGCGCTAGTTTCTTAAAACAAATTAACAAAAAATAGGTTTCAGAATTCACACTTTGTGAATCTGAATTAGTTGAAGGAGAGAAAGCTGGCGGAACTCACGATCCGGCCCGACGAGATTCGCGACGCGCTTGCAAAGCATGTTGCTTCTTATCAACCGGGAGCCGCAGCACGCGATGAGATCGGCACTGTAACTCAAGCCGGCGATGGCATCGCCCGTGTTGAAGGCCTGCCTTCAACAATGACCAACGAACTCCTTAAGTTCGAAAATGGAACACTTGGTCTGGCGCTAAACCTCGATGTGCGCGAAATCGGTGTAGTTATCCTTGGTGAGTTCACTGGAATTGAAGAAGGAACAAGTGTTAGTCGCACAGGTGAGATTCTCTCCGTACCTGTAGGCGATGGCTTCCTTGGCCGTGTAGTTGATCCACTTGGTCGTCCGATTGATGGCAAGGGCGAAATCAAAGCAGAAGCACAACGTCCACTTGAAGTTCAGGCGCCATCAGTTGTGCAACGTCAACCAGTTAAAGAACCTATGCAAACTGGTATCAAAGCAATCGATGCAATGACTGCAATTGGTCGCGGACAACGTCAGCTAATTATTGGTGACCGCCAGACCGGTAAGACTGCAATTGCAATCGACACAATCATTAACCAGAAAGAAAACTGGAAGAGTGGCGATCCAAAGAAGCAAGTTAAATGTATTTATGTTGCTATTGGCCAGAAAGGTTCAACAATTGCATCTGTTAAGGGCGCATTGGAAGAAGCTGGCGCAATGGAGTACACAACAATCGTTGCATCTCCTGCCTCGGATCCAGCAGGCTTCAAATACTTGGCTCCATACACCGGTTCTGCAATTGGTCAGCACTGGATGTATAAGGGTGAGCACGTTCTAATTGTTTTTGATGATCTCTCAAAGCAAGCCGAGGCCTATCGTTCAGTATCCCTATTGCTACGACGCCCACCAGGCCGTGAAGCGTATCCAGGAGATGTTTTCTACTTACACTCACGTTTACTAGAGCGTTGTGCAAAACTTTCAGATGAACTTGGTGGCGGTTCAATGACCGGTCTTCCGATCATTGAAACAAAAGGTAACGACGTATCAGCATTCATTCCGACAAACGTAATTTCTATTACAGACGGACAATGCTTTCTTGAAACCGATCTCTTTAACGCAGGTGTCCGTCCAGCTATCAACGTAGGTATTTCAGTATCTCGCGTTGGTGGTTCAGCACAGACAAAGGCAATTAAAAAAATTGCTGGACGTCTACGTCTGGACTTAGCTCAGTATCGTGAACTTGAAGCATTTGCTGCCTTCGGTTCAGATCTTGACGCGGCCTCAAAGTCACAACTAGAGCGCGGTGCGCGAATGGTTGAACTCTTGAAGCAGGGTCAATACTCACCTTATTCAGTTGAACGGATGGCTGCATCAATTTGGGCCGGAACAACTGGCAATATGGATTCAATCCCAGTCGCAGATATTCGTCGCTTTGAATTAGAGTTCCTTGACTTCATTGGCCGCGAACGTCCAAAGATTTTTGAAGTAATTGCTGCAACTAAAGAATTGACTGATGACACAGTTGCATCACTACAAGAAGCTATTGACACTTTCAAAAAGCAATTCTCATCATCTGTCACTGCAGCAGTAAATGAAGCTGAAGCACAAGCACTAGCCGGCGAAGATAACGAACAGATTACACGCCAGGTTCCAAAGGTGAGAAAGTAACCAAATGGGTGCACAACTACGCATATATCGCCGCCGAATGCGTTCGGTTAAGGCGACCAAGAAGATTACGAAAGCAATGGAGTTAATTTCTGCTTCTCGTATCGTCAAGGCACAACAACGCGTGGCTGCTTCATCTCCATATGCAAACGAACTCACTCGTGCAGTAACTGCAGTTGCTTCATTTTCAAGCACAAACCATCCGCTAACTACACCTTCTGAAAACCCACGTCGTGCAGCAGTTTTAATTATTACTGCCGATCGTGGAATGGCTGGCGCATATTCAAATGCGGCAATCAAAGAGGGCGACCAACTCGTTACAGCACTTCGTGAACGCGGACTTGCTACCGAGGCATATTTAGTTGGCCGCAAGGCCGTTAACTATTACCGTTTCCGCAACCGCAAGATTGCCGGATCCTGGACTGGTTTCTCGGATAACCCAACTTATGTACATGCAAAAGAAGTATCAGATGCGCTTATTTCAGCATTCGTTGCAGACTCCGAAACAGTTGCAACTGGCGTAGATGAGCTACATATTGTTTACACTCAATTTAAATCAATGATCACACAGATCCCTGAAGCGCGTCGCATGCTTCCACTAGAAGTTGTGGAATCCGAAGCAACTTCAAGCACGCTGCTACCAATGTATGAATTCGAACCTAATGCAGCGGAGGTATTAAATTCTTTACTACCTCGATACATTGAGGCTCGAGTCTTTAACGCGATGTTGCAATCTGCCGCTTCCGAGCATGCAGCACGCCGTCGTGCAATGAAATCAGCAACTGACAATGCTGATGAGTTACTAAAGTCCTTAACCCGTCTTGCTAACGCAGCCCGTCAAGCTGAAATTACGCAAGAGATCAGTGAAATCGTCGGCGGCGCAGATGCGCTTGCCTCAGCCAGCGCAGGGAGCGAATGATGTCAACAGGAACAAAAACAGGAACAGGTCGCGTAGCACGCGTTATCGGTCCGGTTGTGGATATTGAATTCCCAGCCGATTCGATGCCAGCGATCTTCAACGCGTTGCATGTTGATGTGACACTCAGCGGTGAGAAGCGCATGCTTACACTCGAAGTGGCACAACACATTGGCGACAACCTAGTTCGCGCGATTTCGATGCAACCTACTGACGGAATGGTTCGTGGTGCTTCAGTAGAAGATACTGGCACTGCAATCTCTGTTCCAGTTGGTGACGTAACAAAAGGCCACGTGTTCAACACACTTGGTGAATCCCTAGATGTTCCTACATCTTCATTAGACATTAAAGAGCGTTGGCCAATCCACCGCACAGCACCTGCATTCGATCAACTCGAATCAAAGACTGAGATGTTCGAGACTGGTATCAAAGTTATCGACCTTCTAACACCATATGTTCGCGGTGGAAAGATTGGTCTCTTTGGTGGTGCTGGTGTTGGTAAGACAGTTTTGATTCAAGAGATGATTTATCGCGTAGCTGAAAACTTCGGTGGGGTATCTGTATTCGCCGGCGTAGGAGAGCGCACCCGTGAAGGAAACGACTTGTTCTTGGAAATGACCGAGACTGGCGTTATCAATAAGACCGCATTGGTCTTCGGCCAGATGGATGAACCACCTGGAACTCGTCTTCGCGTTGCTCTTTCAGCGCTAACAATGGCGGAATACTTCCGCGATGTTCAGAAGCAAGATGTGCTTCTCTTTATCGATAACATCTTCCGTTTCACCCAAGCTGGTTCTGAAGTATCAACGCTTCTTGGACGTATGCCATCTGCAGTGGGTTACCAACCGACACTTGCTGATGAAATGGGTCAATTACAAGAGCGTATTACTTCAACTCGTGGTCACTCGATTACATCTATGCAGGCAATTTATGTTCCTGCAGATGACATCACCGACCCAGCTCCTCACACAACATTCGCGCACTTGGATGCAACAACAGTGTTGTCTCGTCCGATTTCAGAACTTGGTATCTATCCTGCGGTAGATCCCCTTGACTCAACATCGCGAATCTTGGATCCACGTTACATCGGTGAGCATCACTTCCGGGTTGCTAACCGCGTAAAGCAAATCCTTCAGCGCTACAAGGACCTGCAAGACATCATTGCAATTCTTGGTATCGATGAACTTTCTGAAGAGGATCGCATTCTTGTAGGACGTGCCCGTCGTATCCAGCGCTTCTTGTCACAGAACACGTTCGTGGCAAAGGTATTTACTGGTCTCGATGGTTCTTTCGTTCCACTAACTGAAACAATCGCAGCATTCGAAGCACTTGCAGATGGAAAGTATGACCATGTTCCAGAACAAGCATTCTTCATGTGTGGTGGCTTAGAAGACGTTGAAAAGCGCGCAGCAGAATTGGCAAAGGCATAATCCAAAATGTCTGAAAACTTAACTGTTGAAGTTGTATCTCCGGAGAAGCGGGTCTGGTCTGGCGAGGCGAAAATGATTTCGGCTCGCACACTAGAAGGTGACATCGGTGTATTACCGGGGCACGCACCGCTTCTTGGAGTTCTAGTCGATGGTCAAGTAAGTATCAAAGTTGCTGATGGCACGATTCAAGAGTTCAATATCCACGGCGGATTTATCTCTGTTTCAAATAACCGAGTATCAATTCTCGGCGAAGCAACAGACTAATAACTTTATCTTAAATATGGCGTGAAACTTTAGCCCCAAGTTTTACTAGCGCCTCGACAAATCCAGGATAACCGCGATCGATATGAAATGCATCTTCTACCGTCGTAATTCCATCACTCACTAAGCCAGCAAGAACTAGGCCGGCACCAGCTCGAATGTCGGTGGCTGCTACTGGTGCGCCAGATAGCTGTTTTTTACCGGTAATTGAAGCATGATGGCCATCGACATGGATATCCGCTCCAAGTCTTTGGAGTTCACTAACAAACATGAATCGACCTTCAAAAACATTTTCAGTAACTATCGAGCTGCCTTCAGCAATCGCATTCATAGTTATTACAAAGGGCTGGAGATCGGTTGCGAATCCAGGATAGGGAAGTGTCGCAACATCTATTGCCGTTGGACGTTTGTCCATGCGAACCCTAAATCCATCAGGTGTTGTCGTAATTACTGCACCAGCAGCTACCAATTTATCTAGTGGTACTTCAAGATGATCTGCTCGGCCGCCGTGAATTGTGATATCGCCTTGCGTCATTACTGCAGCAAAAGCCCAAGTGCCAGCAACAATCCGATCAGCAAGTGTTGCGTGTGTAGTTGGTTGAAGTTCCTTTACCCCGGTAATTGTTATGACTGGGCTTCCAAGGCCCTCAATCTTTGCCCCCATTGAAATTAGAAACTCACCAAGATCAACGACATCAGGTTCCCGGGCTGCGTTATCGATAGTCGTTATGCCTTTTGCAAGGACTGCAGCGGTCATTATGTTTTCAGTAGCACCGACACTTGGAAAATCTAAGGAGATCGGCGCTCCAGTCAATCCATTTGGGGCAGTTGCGATTACATAACCATGTTCAGAGTGCGCTTCAGCACCAAGATCAATTAATCCTTTGATATGAAAATCAATTCCACGAGAGCCAATTGCATCCCCACCTGGAAGTGCGACTTCAACTTCCCCAACTCTAGTTACCAGTGGGCCCAGAACATTTATAGATGCTCGCATCTTGCGAACCAAATCATAATCTGCGCGATGTCCGGGAACTTTTGGAACCAATATCTTCATAGTTAAAGATTCGCGGTCATAAGAACAGATACATCCAAGTCTTGTGAGCAACTCTTCCATGATATGAACATCAGCAATATCTGGAACGTTATTGATAGTTGTTTCGCCAACAGCTAAAAGGGAGGCCGCCATTAATTTAAGGGCAGAATTCTTTGCACCATAAACTTTCACTTCACCGGCAAGGCGAGCGCCACCGACTATTTGAAAATACTCATTCGGACTTTCCAAAGTGACCACCTCCAGGTAGTGAGTTTCGAGTGGTCTAATCGTAGTGAGTGAATTAGGCTTATCCCATGGTTAATCTGACGCGTATCTATACAAAAACTGGCGATGATGGAACAACCTCACTTGGGGATATGAGCCGAACATCAAAAAATGACCCACGTCTAGAAGCGTATGCAACCGTTGATGAAGCAAACTCCTCAATTGGAGTGGTCCTAGCGCTAGGCCAGATTAAGGATCCACAAATTACGAAATTATTAATTCGTGTTCAAAATGACTTATTCGATGTGGGGGCCGATCTCTGCACACCAGTTATCGATAACCCAAAAATCGAACCGCTCCGAGTCGTTGAATCTCAAATTCTATATTTAGAAGAGCAGATAGATTTTTACAATAAAACACTAGAGCCACTACGCAGTTTTGTTCTACCATCCGGAACTCCAGCAGCAGCTCTATTGCATGTAGCGCGCACAGTTGCGCGCAGAGCTGAGCGAGAGACGTGGCATGCAATCCACCAATTTGGCGGAGGGGTAAATTCACTTACCGCAAAATATCTAAATCGCTTATCAGATTTGCTCTTTGTTATTGCCCGATATGAAAATAAAGAAGCGGGCGATGTGCTCTGGGTTCCAGGAGCGAATCGCTAACTTCTAGCAGGGCTCTTGGTGTAGATATTGCTTGGCACCTTCTCGGATGGTGTTCCTATTCGGCAGTTGGCAGTGTAAGTGGCAATACCTAAGCCATCTGCAATTGGTTCATCACTTATCAGAAGTATTGGGATAACTTTTTTTCCTTTGCTACCTGGAGCAAGTGTGGTGAGAGAACCGTAAATGATTCTGGAAATAGAGTTTTCAGGATCAATGCCGAGAACATTTGAAGTTATTTCCCACCAATCACATCCCGTTTCAGATCCAACAAAAATGCCTAGGCAGGCTACTTCGTGGCAATAATTTATCAAGTTCTTCTGAATATATTTATTTTCAGTGCCGGTAATCCCAAGCTCTTTCTTTGTGGCCGTTTTCGCGTAAAGATTTCCTTTATTCTCGAAACCTGCCGGTGGCCACTTAAGCTGCTTCTTCGCTGGCAAGTTCTTTTTCTTCCTAAAAACTGGCTTCTTAACAACTTTTGCTTTCGTTGTTTTGGGTTTAGGAGTTGGCTTGCTGGTGGCAGCACTTGCTTGCACTGGAATAATTAGAGTCATTGAGATGATAAGTGGGATTAGTTTTTTCATTTATCTGACCACTTAAAGGTTTTCAGGGCCAAGATTGTTCCAAGAACTGTCCAGATGAGAAGGACTATTGCGATTTGTGGAATTTCCCAACTTTTTGCTACTTCTTGAGTTGCAAAATTTTCAGGCAGAAATACGGATCGCATTCCCTGGGTAAGCCACTTCAGGGGGAACAGGGCTGCAAATTGTTGCATCCACTGTGGAAGTGTAGAGAAAACAAAGAAGACACCGCTAAAGAATTGCAGAATAATAACAATTGGCGAGACAACCGCGGAAGCTCCTCGGCCATTCTTTGGAATTGCCGAAAATGCGATTCCCAGAATTGTGGAACAGATACTTCCAAGAAGAATTAGCCAGACGAAACGAATCCATCGCTCAGTAGTGTTTGGTAAATCCAAACCAAAGAGTGCTGCTCCGAAACCCATTAAGGCCCCCACTTGCACAATCATTGCGACAAAAACCAGAATTGCTTTTCCAATAAAGTACGAAATCGGGGAGACTGGTGTTCCGCGAAGTCGTTTAAGGGTTCCAAAATCTCTTTCAATTGGAATCATTATGGCAAGTTGTTGAAATCCAGTGTTCACCAGTCCGGATGCAATCATTCCCGCAACGAAATATTGGCTAAAAGTCACGCCCGGTGCGACATTACCTTTAAAGACTGAACCAAAGATAAATAGCAACATGAGGGGAAAAAGAAGTGTGAAAACTACAGATTCGCGTTGACGCATAAACTGTTTTATTTCAAGACCACCACGTAAGAAACCAACTTTCATGATGCCTGGTCTCATAATTGCCCAATCATCTTAAGATAAATATCTTCAAGGGATGGTCGAATTACAGTTAGCTCAGGGATTTCGCCACCAAACCTATTTGAAAGTTTGGAAACTTCGGCCGTGGGGGAGTCGCTCTCAATCTCTTGCTTGGCACCGTTCTCAAGCCAGCTAATCCGAGCCTTTGCGGTATTTCTGCCACCAAGATTTTCGGGAGTTGAAATTTCGATTATTTTTCCATCAGCGATAACTGCGACTCGGTCGGCCAGCGCTTCTGCTTCATCCAAGTAGTGGGTGGTAAGCAGGATTGTGGTTCCTTCATCACGTAGCTTTCGAATCAGCGCCCAGAAAGCTCGGCGTGCTTCAGGATCAAAGCCTGTTGTAGGTTCATCTAGAAAGAGGATTTCGGGGCTCCCAATTATTCCGAGCGCAACATCTAGCCGACGTCGCTGTCCGCCTGAAAGAGTTTGGATTCTGGCATCCTTTTTCTCAGTTAAACCAACTTCTTCGATAACTATTTCTGGATCACGAGGATTGGAATAGTAATTTGCAAAGTGATGAACCGTTTCAGAGACTGATAAATCCTGAGAGTCATTGGTTGATTGGAGAACAATGCCAATACGATTTCGCCAAGCCCAGCTATCTTTTCCAAGTTTTGCAGGATCTTGGCCAAGGACTTTAACTTCTCCGCCGTCGCGGTCTCGGTAACCTTCAAGAATTTCAACTGTAGTTGTTTTGCCGGCGCCATTTGGACCAAGGATTGCGAAGATTTCACCAGTCGCAACATCAAGATCAATTCCGGCAACTGCAGCTCTTCTTCCGTTGGCCTTTGAGGTGTAAGTCTTGGTTAGGCCTCGAATAGATATTGCTGATTCATTTACCACGTCAATATCCTGCCCTAAAAGTTGAGAATAACGGAATGGCTGCGAGAGAATAGGGCTGTGAGTCCACGCAGAAATCATCCTAAGCGCTCCCAAAAACGGGCTACAAGCAGCGATGAAGAGCGCGATATCTCGCTATCTAGTGAAACCGTGGAAGAACATTCCGAAGGTATTTATCGGGTTCGTCGGATAACTGGATCAACTTCTACAAAACCATATCGCTGTCCTGGTTGTGATCAATTAATTCCAACGGCGACCCCGCACACCGTTGCCTGGCTCGAAGAAGATGTTGAGTCCAGACGCCATTGGCACACAACTTGTTGGACAAAACGAAATGACCGCAAACCCAGAACACTTAGATCTAAGGGCGCACCACGGTATTAATTTTAACCGATACTTTTTGAGTGCAGAGCTTTTATTGCAATCTTAATAAATTTGTCGGCAAACTTAGTTCGACCAAATGTTGTGAAAACAATTGGAATATTGAAAATAGTCTTAACAACTGTTCGTGGGTAAGTAAACTCAAGTAAACCCTCTGGCCCATGAATTCGCCCATAGCCACTATCTTTTACGCCACCAAATGGCACAGATGCAATTGCAGCAAAAGCAATTACTGAATTTATCGAAACCATTCCGCACTGAAGTTGGGAAGCGATTTTCTCGCCATTGCGCTTAGACCAAACTGATGCCGCAAGGCCATACCTAGTTGCATTGGCTAAGCGAATCGCCTCAGCCATATCTACGGTTCGATTAATTACAAGTGTTGGCCCAAATGTTTCTTCAGTAACTGCGGTTGAATCTTCTGGCACGTCGACCATAATTACAGGTTCTACGAATGGAGCTTTAACTGAATCAACGCCACCAATAACAAACTTTGCACCCTTGGCGGCAGCATCATCAAGCTGGCCCTGAATCACCGTTAACTGTGAGGGCATTGTCGCCGGTCCATAATTCCCATCTCTTCCGGGATGAATATCTCTGGCTAGCTCGGTAATCTTGGCAATAAATTTGTCAGCGACTTCATTTACAACATATACCCGTTCGGCGCCAATACATGTTTGCCCAGCATTAGACATCGCAGACCAGAGTGCATATTCGGCAGCACGATCAATATCCGCATCAGCGGCAACTAACACCGGATCTTTACCGCCACATTCAAGAAGAACAGGAACCATGCGTTCAGCGCAAGCTGCCGCGACTTTTTTAGCAGTTCTAGTTGAGCCGGTGAATGAAATTTTATCTACCGCAGATTCAGTGAGAGCCTTTCCAGTATCTGGTAATCCGGTTACACAGGTAAAAATATCTGCAAAGGGCGCAATGTTTGCAAAGCTATTTGCAAGCCAATGTCCGACTCCGGGGGTGAATTCACTAGGTTTAAATACGACGGTATTTCCGGCAGCTAGCGCGTATGCAATTGATCCCATCGGCGTAAAGATTGGATAGTTCCATGGACCAATTACACCCACAACGCCCATCGGAACTCTAGTTACATGAGTTTTCATATTGAACATCAATAAGCCAGAGGGTCTATGTTGTTTTGATAGGACGCTCTCTGCATGCTTTGCAGCCCAAGCTAAGTGACCAAGTGCGAGAGTTGCTTCCAGTGTCGCATCGCTAGTTGGCTTCCCAGTTTCTGCTTGAATTATCTCTGAAATTTCACCAACTTTTTTTGTAATCTCAGCAGCCCACTTTAAAAGGACCTTGCGGCGACCACGAAAGCCAAGTGCTTGCCAGGCCAAACTTGCCGCCCGAGCGCGATCAACTGCGGCGCTAACTTCTGCGGCGGAAGTATTGGGATAGCTAGCAAGAACTGTGCCATCGACTGGGTTTAGGCTGTCAAAGCGTGAAGATGTAATGGTTTCCATTGCGTAAGACTAAACTTATTTTGTGTCAGAGTTAATACGCCCAAGCACTGTGTTGCCAGCTAATCGCCGAGCTATTTCAGTTCGAACCGTAGATGGCTTAAATCTCATTGGTGAAGTGGCAACTCCGATCAGAAATCGCATTGCCTCAATTCTCTGCCTGCATCCACTCCCGACAGCTGGGGGAATGATGGACAGCCACGTTTATAAGAAAGCGGCAAATAGATTGCCTGCGATGGCCGGAATCGAAATCATTAGATTCAATACCAGGGGAACAACTTCCGATGCCGGGACCAGTGATGGAAGTTTCGGGGAGGGCATAACCGAGAAATTCGACGTTGAAGCCGCAATCGAATTTTCCTTTAACGAGCTTGTAGTAAAAAATCTTTGGGTGATGGGTTGGTCGTTCGGAACTGATCTTGCGCTTAAGTTCGCCAGGGACGCAAGAGTCAAAGGTCTGATTTTATTAAGTCCGCCACTTAGAACTTCTGAACTTAGCGACCTGGAATTTTGGGCGCTAGATGGCAGGCCGATCACGGCTTTAATTCCAGAGCACGATGATTATTTGAAGCCAGAGGCTGCAGCAATTGCTTTTAAAGTGATTCCGCAAATAAATTTAATAAATATTGACGATGCGAAACATCTTTGGGTGGGAGAACCGGCTGTTTATCGCGTTCTTAGTGAGATCACAGAGATAGTTGCACCGGAGAGCTTGCCGCTACCAACCGAGTTTTAGTGCTTATCCGCCTTTGGGTAAACGACTTCATCTAGAATTAGCAATACTGCGGCTGCTATTGGGACTGCAAGAATTCCGCCAACTAGCCCGAGAAGTGAGGCGCCAATGAGCGCAGCAATAATAGTTACGAGTCCCGGAATCGAAAGCGAACGCTTCATAACTTTTGGCGTTAGAACATAATTTTCGAATTGCACGTAAATTATGTAGGAGGCTAATGATATTGCGGCAATTAGCGGAGAAACAGTTAGGGCAATCAAAGTAACAATTGTCATTCCAATGAAGTGGCCGATTAGAGGTATCAATCCACAAACGAATACAACAAGAGCAAGGGCTGATTTATAAGGAAGGTCGAGAACTAGACCAAGTATAAATATAAAAATACTTGCAAAGAAAGAAATTGTAATTTGGCCACCGACGAAGGCACCTACTCTAAAAATTATTGCATCACTAATCTTCGCTACCCGCTCGCGGCGGCTTGCAGGAACCAGGCGATAGGCTTCTTGGGTTACCGTTGGAAGTGCGGCTAAGAAATAAAGGGTTAAGACCAAAATAGTTAGCATTGATAGTGCCCCAGATATAACTGCCTTACCAACCCCGATTACGCCACCAAATGCTCCAATTACAAATTTTCCATCCTTAATTGAAGATTCAACTCTTCCTTGAATCGTGTCAACTATTCCGTAGTTTCTATTTAGCTCATTGATAGTCGCGTTGTTTTTCAAATCCGAAATCATCTGCGGCGCGTTATGTATGAGTGCATTTACTTGATCAATAATTAGTGGAGCCGCAATCCAAATAAATACGCCTACAAATGCGATAACCAAAGCGACCGTAGCTGCTACGGCCTTTGCTCTACTCAGGCCACGCCTTTCGATAAATAGGACGGCAGGATTTAGACCCATTGCAAAGAAGAGTGAAATAACAATTAGAACCAAGACCTGGCTAGCAGAGGCAAATGCTCGCAGTAATGTGATTGCTAGCACTGCCCCAGAGGCGGCAAGAAATCCAAAGTAGAAGGGATGTGAGTGATTTAAGGGTTCACCCATCTTTCCGAAGTCTTCAGGAACGACCGCTCCTTTTGTTCTAGCAAGAGATGGTCGCTTTATAATTGGTTTTGACTTTGCCATGACACTATTTTAACGTCGCGTTAAGAAGAAATAGGAGACAATAGACCCGTGGCTGACCTACGAATTACTGGACTGGCAGAGGAGATGTCAGCTCTTGCACAAATGCCTTGGTCAAAACAGCTAGAGGAGTGGCCCGAAGATTCTGCATTAACGGATATGCGCGGTATTTCCCGCCATATTGTGCGCTTGATAAAAGTGAACGAAAACTATGATTCACCGATATTTGCCATTAAAGAGACAGTTCCAGAGTTTGCCAATCGGGAATACGCCCTGCTTCGAGAGTTAAATAACCGAGAAGCACCATGTGTAGAACCGGTCGCTGTTATCGAGAACCGCAAAGATATCGAAGGCAATGATTTACCAGCAGCGCTAGCGACGTACTATCTACCCTTCTCGCTGCCGTATCGAGTAATTCTTAGCGGGGAAATTACGCCACATGAGATCACAAACATGGCTAATGCACTTGCCCTATTACTAGTTCGACTTCATCTTCTTGGCTTCTGGTGGGGGGATTGCTCACTTTCAAACACGCTATTTCGTCGAGATGCAGATCAATTTGCGGCATATTTAGTTGATGCTGAAACTGGCGAGTTTCAAACTCAACTCACCGATGGTCAACGGGAGCACGATTTAGAAATCTCACTCTTTAATGTTGCGGCCGAACTTGAAGATCTTAAAATTGCCGGGGTTCTTACCGCCGATATGGATCCGATTCGAGCGAGTGAAGGTGTAATTAAGAGATATCGCAGACTTTGGAAGGCGCTTCGAGAACCCCAAATTCTTGATCCAAATGACCGCCACGCAGTTGAAGGCGCTATGCGTCAACTTCAAGACTTGGGGTTTGCAGTTGAAGAAGTTGAAGTTTCGATAAATGGCGACAAGGGTGAATTAAAGTTTCAGCCAAAACTTGTGGCAGCTGGTTATCACCAAAACCGATTACTTGTCCTACTAGGAATTCAGGCCGAAGAGCTCCAGGCCAAAAGGCTGCTCGCTTCATTCGATCGCTTCCGCGGCCGGGAGGCAACACCAAAACCACGAATTCATGACAGCGCTCGCAGATGGCTTCGTGATACTTATCATCACGTTATGAACCAAGTTCCAAATGAATTACAAGATCGAGTTGAGCAGGCACAGATGTTCCACGAAATCTTGGAACATCGCTGGTATCTTGGCGAACAAGCAGGGCATGACTTAGGGCTCGATTTTGCAACCAAGGATTACATCGAAAATATCTTGCCCTTTAGAACCTATGTTGGGGTTTCTATTCAAGGCATCCACGAACCACCCTCAAAATAATTTGTTCTAGTTACTTGTAGATATCTGTAGGATTACGGCATGAGTTTACCCCCACTGCCAAAAAACTTTGCCAGTGCAGTAGACCTAAGTAGTTTAGGAAAGCCAGCGGCGGAAGTAATTGCGACCCCTGGAATCGCGGTAACTCAAGAAAATTTAGTTGGCGAAATTCTTCCCGTATCAAATCAAAAAGTTGTAATACTAATTTGCTGGTCACCTCGCAGCGCTCAAGCTCTTTCGCTACTTGAAGTTATGGGTAAGTATCAAGAGTCAGATTTACTAGAAAATGGTGAACCTGCATGGATTCTAGGAACTGTAAATGTTGATGCAGAAGTTCAGGTAGCAGAAGCGTTACAAATTCAATCCGTTCCAATTGCCATTGCCATTATTCAAGAACAGATGGTTCCGCTCTTCGAAGCGGTACCTACGCCAGAACAAATCAGGTTAGTCATAGATAAGGTGATTGGTCTTGCAGCAGAGCGCGGCGTTGGCCAGGCACTCGCTAAATCTGAAGTAATTGAAACACCAATGGAGCCAGAAGAAATTGCAGCGATGGACGCTCTTGAGAAGAGTGATCTTCAAGGAGCAAAAGTGCAATACGAAAAATGGCTGGCACGTAAACCAGGAGATGTCTTAGCAAAACTTGGTTTGGCACAGACTGAGTTAATTATTCGGGTTAAAGATTTGGATCCTAATGAAGTTATGACTCTTGCTGAATCAAATCCAAACGAAATCACGATTCAATTAAAAGCGGCAGATGTTGAAATTGCTAGCGGTTTAAATAGCGCCGCCTTCACTCGTCTGATTCGACTCGTAAAGAGCAGCGAAGGCGATGAAAAGAAGTTAGTTCGCGAACACTTATTGCAGTTATTCTCATTAGTGGATCCCGCTGATTCCGATTTAATTAGTGCCCGTAAAGAGTTAGCTAGTGCGCTCTATTGATAACTACATTTTCTAAGCAAGAGCGCAGCGCTCTCAATTATCTTTTCTGGCCCTTTGGTGTCGGAGCAATGTCCACAGCAACGAGATTCCCAGAGATTCGTGACCAATTAAATATAAATAACGGAACCTTTGGGACTTATCTAAGTTTGGGCGCAATCGGAGGGGTAGTTGGATTCATTCTCGTTGGGCATTTAGTTCATTCGATGGGCGTGCGGTCGATAATTATTCTCGCTGCCACAGGCTTATTTCTATCTTTGGGGTTGGTTCCCCACATTCAAAGCCCAATTTTTTGGTTGATCATAAATATTTTAATTACTTTTTTCTGGGCCTCATTTCATATAGCAAATAATGCGCAAGCTATTCATAGGCAGGAAGAAGTGGGAGAGCTAATCCTTCCTAAGCTCCATGGACTCTGGAGTCTGGGCGCGTTATTGACCTCAATTCTTGCAATTGCAATTACGCCATATGTAACCCTGGCTTGGCATATTGGTGTTGTGGTTGTCATCATGTGGGCGCTAACTATGTATGGCGTAGTCAAGTCAACGCCTTATTTCATAGTAAAGAACGTGGAAGCAGATGCCTTTCCAAATCTTTCACCTATTGAAATCGCAAAAACATTTAAATATCAACCAATAATCGTGATCGCAATGGTCCTTGCGATGCAGACCGAATTTTCCATCCAAGACTGGTCAACCATTTACGTAAAAGACACTCTAAGGATGAGCGCATCTTCAAGCATCTATGGCTACGCAGTATTTATCAGCGCGATGATTATTCTTAGGTTCAATGCCAAGTGGCTGACCGCTAGATGGAGTGAACGCGAACTAATGACCAAATTGCCGATACTGGGTGGAGTCGGTTTTGCAGCATGTATTTCACTTGGAACTGGGCTATCTCCAATAAACCGCAATTTAGGATTTATTGTCTCGTTAATCGGATTTGCACTTGCCGGCTTTGGCTCATCGATTCTTGCGCCAACGATATTAGGAATATCATTTAGAAACTCAAAGCTTCCTAGTAGCGTGGTTGTGGCTCAAATTGGGCTCACGCAAATAGTTGCAACATTTCTAGCAAAAGTAGTTATCGCCTGGGTGGCGCAGGCTACTTCAGTGACAGTTGCTCTGATGATTCCAGCACTAATGTTGCTTGCCACAGCAAAGTTTTCTTATCTTGGCAAAGCTTCAAAAGATTAATCTCAGCCAGAACCTTCGGTGTTTCCTGGATCTGCCGCACTTATGTCAGTCAGACGATACTTATCGAGTGCCTGCTGAACAAGTTTTGCCTTAATTTCGCCAGCTTCGGCAAGTCTTGAGAGTGCTGCAACAACTATTGATTCGGCATCAACTTTAAAGTGCCGGCGAAGCGCGCCGCGAGTGTCTGAAAGCCCAAAGCCATCAGTTCCAAGCGAATAGAAATCTTGTTCAACCCAAGGCGAGATTTGATCTTGTACTGCGCGCATGAAATCACTAACCGCAACAACAGGACCATCTTGGCCACGTAATTTCTTGGTGATGTAAGCAGTTTTCTTATCGCCAGGATTCAATAAGTTATGGCGATCAACTGCAAGACCATCGCGTCGAAGTTCATTCCAAGAAGTTACAGACCAGACGCTTGCAGCAATACCCCAATCATCGGCGAGTAATTGCTGTGCCTTAACGGCCCAATTCATTGCCACGCCAGATGCGAGTAATTGAACTTTCTTCTTGCCACGAGTTGCGGGGGAGTAAAGATAAATACCTTTGAGCAGTCCCTCTACATCTAAGTTCTCTGGTTGCGCTGGTTGCACATATGGTTCGTTGTAAACAGTCAGGTAGTAATAAATATTTTCACTATTCTCGCCATACATGCGATTTAAACCATCACGGACAATATGTCCCAGCTCGTACCCAAATGCTGGGTCATAACAAACAATGGCTGGATTGGTTGAAGCTAGAAGATGTGAATGTCCATCTTCGTGTTGCAAACCTTCACCGTTTAGCGTTGTCCGTCCGGCAGTGGCACCTATAACAAAGCCGCGAGCCATCTGATCTGCAGCAGCCCAGAAAGCATCGCCAGTGCGCTGGAAGCCAAACATGGAGTAGAAGATGTAAATCGGAATCATTGGAACATCGTGAGTTGAATAAGAAGTTCCCACTGCAGTAAATGAAGCAGTTGAACCAGCCTCATTAATTCCTTCGTGCAAGATTACGCCAGAGGTTGATTCCTTATAAGAAAGCATAAGATCACGGTCTACTGATGTGTAATTCTGACCATGCGGTGAATAAATTTTTAGTGATGGGAATAAAGAATCCATTCCAAAGGTCCGCGCCTCGTCCGGAATAATTGGAACTAAGTGCTTGCCGATGCCAGGATCTTTTACTAAGTCCTTAAGTAAGCGAACGAAAGCCATTGTTGTCGCAATTTCTTGGTGACCAGAACCGCGAAAAACCGACTCATAAGTTTCGATTGGTGGTTGCGCAAGTGGCGCAGAATCCTTACGCCTTGAGGGCATAGAACCACCCAAAGCACTACGGCGTTCCATCATGTATTTGTATTCAAGTGAATCAACACCAGGGTGGTAATAAGGAGGAGCCTTGGCATCGATTTGTTCATCGGTAAGCGGAATAAACAAGGTGTCACGGAATGCTAGAAGATCTTCATGTGTCATCTTCTTCATTTGGTGCGTTGAGTTTCTTGCTTCAAAGTGTGACCCAAGCGTCCAACCCTTAATTGTCTTTGCAAGAATCACTGTTGGACGGCCATTGTGTTCTGAAGCTTGCTTGTATGCAGCAAACAATTTGCGGTAATCATGTCCACCGCGCTTTAGCGCCCAAATCTTCTCATCTGACCAATCTGCAACCATCGCAGCAGTGCGTGGATCGCGTCCGAAGAAATGCTCACGAACATAAGCACCAGATTCTGCTTTATATGTTTGATAATCGCCATCAGTTGTCTTAGTCATCAAATCAACAAGAGCTCCCTCGCGGTCCATTGCGAGAAGTTCATCCCACTCACGACCCCAAACAACTTTAATTACATTCCAGCCAGCGCCCCGAAAAATTGATTCAAGTTCTTGAATAATTTTTCCATTTCCACGAACCGGGCCATCGAGCCTCTGTAAATTACAGTTAACAACAAAAGTTAAATTATCCAAGCCTTCGCGGGCAGCAAGACTGATTGCACCAAGTGTTTCTGGTTCATCACACTCGCCATCACCAAGGAATGCCCAAACGTTTTGATCGCTTGTATCTTTTATTCCACGGCCATTTAAGTAGCGGTTGTAACGTGCTTGATAAATAGCATTGATCGGACCAAGTCCCATTGAAACAGTTGGGAACTCCCAGAACTCTGGCATTAAGCGTGGATGTGGGTATGAAGATAATCCGCCACCTTCATGTGAAAGTTCTTGACGGAAACCATCCATCTGATGTTCAGTTAAACGACCTTCAAGAAATGCACGCGCATACATTCCAGGACTTGCATGGCCTTGATAAAAAATCTGATCTCCGCCACCAGGATGGTCTTTACCGCGGAAGAAATGGTTAAAGCCAACTTCATAAAGTGAAGCTGAAGATGCATAAGTTGAAATATGTCCACCAACACCAATACCTGGACGTTGTGCACGGTGCACCATAACTGCGGCGTTCCAACGCATAAATGCTCGAATCCGGCGTTCAATAAATTCATCGCCGGGAAATTCGGGTTCTTGTTTTGGTGGAATTGAATTTATGTAATCTGTTGCGCGAAGTGCAGGAACACCGAGATTGTTCTCACCGGCACGATCTAACATCGCAAGCATTAAATAGCGGGCACGAACCGGACCGGCATTCTTTAAAACGGCATCTAGGGACTCGGTCCATTCAGCGGTCTCTTGCGGGTCGGTATCGACTAGTTGATCGATTAAATGGTCCGGGGCCTGGTCACTTGTGCTCATAGCGGTATCTTTCCACGAATTTGCCATGAACTTTCCACCCAGCGCCTTCTTGCCTCTTGATTGCCTCTTGCGTAATTGCCAAAGGTTCGGTGGACTTCTCCCACTAACTCAATATTTCAACGGTGACCAATCAGAAGAAGGAGGAAGAACCCCGATGGGGGTCGACCAAATAGTTGAACGTCTCGCTCTCAAACCAGGAGAGTTGATTCTAGAAGTCGGTCTGGATTCCGACTGCGACAACGCATTTCGCAGTGCCATTGAAAAGCGAACTGGCACAAAACTTATCGAAGATGCCACAACTGAAGTTGTCGATGCAGTTTTGCTCTGGTGGCGCGATGGTGACGGCGATCTCGTTGATGATCTTATGGATGGACTCACATATTTAGCAGAAACCGGCCCAATCTGGCTATTAACTCCTAAAGTCAATCGCGATGGACATGTAGAGCCAAGTGATATTCAAGAAGCTGGCCCAATTGCGGGACTTGCTCAGACGGTATCATTTGCAATTGGAAATGATTGGAGTGCAACTAAATTGGTTGCCAGAAAACCCAGTCGTAAATAATTAGGGGAGTACATGTCGCTAGAAATTGGATCAACCGCACCAGAATTTAATTTAAAAGATCAACATGGAGCCGATATCTCGCTCTCATCTTTTAAGGGCTCGAAAAACGTTGTAGTCACTTTCTATCCATTCGCATTCTCTGGGCTCTGCACTGGTGAACTATGTGGACTTCGTGATGATCTTGGCGCATTCCAAAATGATGATGTTCAGTTAATCGCAATCTCTTGTGACCCAATGTATTCGCTAAAAGCATTTGCAGAAGAAGAAGGTTATAAATTCCCACTCCTTGCTGACTTCTGGCCACATGGCGACGCAGCAAAGGCATACGGTGTATTCAACGAAGAACGCGGTTGCGCAATTCGTGGGACATTCATTATTGATAAGTCCGGAATTCTTCGCTGGCAAGTAGTAAATGGCCTCGGAGATGCGCGAAATTTGGCAGATTACAAGGTTGCGCTCGCAGCGCTCTAATAAGTCTCGAGCAAGTAAGTATTGAATTTTTAATACTGCCAATCTGCAGGTAGAGTGCGGCAGTAAGTTTTGGGTGGTTAGCTCAGTGGTAGAGCGCCTCGTTTACACCGAGGATGTCGGGGGTTCGAAACCCTCACCGCCCACCAGATTAAAATAATTACATACTTTTTGGCAAAACCATCTTCGACGAAGAGAGGGGTTTACATGAAAGCCTCTGTTTCTGACCAGAACAGTCTGATTGAACTACAGAGAATCGACTCTGCGATTATGCAGGCGACTCATAGGTTAAAGACGCTTCCGGAACGCGAACAACTAACTGCAATTCATACCCGCCTGGCAGCGAGCGCGGATTTATTAACCACGGCTGAAGCCGAACTCAATGATGTAATTATTGATTTGCGCCGCAGCGAAGTTGATGTCGAATCTGTTGCAGATCGTATGGCGAAAGATGAAGCCCGTCTTTCGGGCGGCAGCGCCTCTCCTAAAGAGTTAGAACAACTTCAACATGAGATTGCAACATTGGAAAAACGAAAAGTCGAATTAGAAGATAGCGAGCTTGAAATAATGATGATTGTCGATGCAGCTAAGGAAAAAGCAGCGATAATAAAGAGCGATGAAGAGGGATTGAAAAAACTTGAACTTGAAATAAATATCCGTTTAGAAAATGGAGTGACTGAACTGGATCGCGAAATTGCACTAAAGAAGTCTGAGCGCACCTTATTGGCTCCCAAGATTGATTCTGCCTTAGTTGATTTATATGAAAAGGTTAAGAGCAGTGGCGGAGGAGTTGGGGCCGCTCTATTGATAGGAAATACCTGCGATGGTTGCAGACTTGCTATTAATGCCGTTGAGATGGAGCGCATCAAGTCTTTGGATTCGGAAGAGGTATTGCGCTGTGAAGAGTGCCGACGGATATTGGTTCGCATTTAAATGAGCCGCGCTTTTATTATTTCGGCCGATGGCGGATCGCGCGGCAATCCCGGTCCTGCTGCATACGGTGCTGTGGTTTCGGAAAATGGAAAGATTTTGCATGAGCTATTTGAGACTATCGGTATCGCGACAAATAATGTAGCTGAATACAACGGGCTACTTGCGGCGCTCCGTAAAGTAAATGAAATTGATCCGACTGCAACTGTCGAAGCCAGATTGGATTCAAAGTTGGTTGTTGAACAGATGTCTGGACGTTGGCAGATAAAACATCCAGCTATGCGTGAGCTAGCTAAGCTGACGCGCGGCGCGCATCCACACGATTTGGTTTCTTACAAGTGGATTCCACGAGACGAGAATTCGCATGCCGACCGCCTGGCTAATAAAGCACTTGATGGCGATATCAGCACTGATGCGCCGTTACAGAAGAACTTCTTAATCGAGCGTCTTGTTTCTGATGAGAAGCCAACAGTTATTTACTTTGTTCGCCATGGCGAGACTATTCTGACGCCAGAACGAAGATTCTCTGGTGGCGATGGATCTGATCCTGAGTTGAGTGATGAAGGTATTGCCCAAGCAGAAGCGGTCGGCAGAGAATTGGCCGCACGTAAGGCTGATTTAATCATTGCCTCGCCGATGGTCCGCACAAAACAGACTGCCGATTTAATTGCTAGGGCGACTGGACTAAAAGTTACCTACGACGAAGCGTGGCGGGAAGCAGCCTTCGGTGAGTGGGACGGTTTAACTATTGCCCAAGTTAAAGAGCTTTATCCAATTGAATGGCTTACCTGGGTTTCCAGCACTGGCGCAAGTGCAGGGAGAAGCGGTGACTCTTATGAAGATGTTGCAGCGCGATCAGATCTTGCGCTCTCTAATTTAGCCTTAGAGCATCCGGGGAAAACAATAATTGTTGTTACACATAATTACGTGATTCGCACCGTAGTTGCTTCGGTTTTAGATGCGCCAATTGAAAGCGTTTATCACTTAGATGTACTGCCCTGCAGTATTACCACTGTAAACACTTGGGCATCAGATGGGCTTCGGGCACTTAGAGGCTTGAGTGAGCGCAGCCATCTGAAGTAGCTTTTCACCCATCAGATATCACCCAATCGCTTAAAGCGACCTGGACATTCTTGTAAAGAAGCCTGAGGGTGAGTACCGTGAGCGGGATGAAGACGGCAACGGAGCAAAAAACTGGGCTAGTTAGTAGGAGCCCAAGAGAGCTGGCTTGGCGCCGTTTCAAAGCCAACCGCATAGGAATTCCAGCCGCTATTGCTTCAATCTCAATTGCCTTTGTTGCAATCTTTGCACCACTCATTGCTTGGGTAATAAATGTGAATCCAAATGATCGCGATGGATCTGCAATCACAGATCGCGGCCAAACAATTGGACGCTTCGGCGGAATGAGTTGGGATCATCCACTCGGCGTTGAACCAGGAATTGGCTATGACTTACTTGCAAGGCTGATGTATGGAGCAAGAATTTCGTTCATGGTTGCGGTAATTACAACCTTCACGACAATTGCAATTGGATTAATGATTGGAATTATCTCTGGTTATTATCGCGGTCGAGTCGATTCAGTCTTTGGACGTCTTACAGATTTTCTACTTGCCTTTCCATCATTCTTCATGATTATTGCGCTGAGCGAACCTATGATTGATCGAATTGAGCGATCGGGTATCGCCAGAGGAAATGCTGCGAGAATTTTCTATCTGATTGTGATTTTATCTTTCTTTGGCTGGACTTACTTCTCAAGAATTATCCGCTCTCAAGTTTTATCTCTGCGTGAACGTGACTATGTGATCGCAGCGCGGGCCCTTGGGGCATCTAACCGCCGGATAATTTTTAAAGAGATGTTGCCAAATCTCTGGACACCGGTGATTGTTTATGTCTCTCTGGCTCTTCCTGGCTATCTAGCCGCTGAAGCAGTCTTCTCGTATCTGGGTATTGGAGTTCAGCCACCGGCAGCAACCTGGGGCTTGATAATTGCAGATTCAACTAAATACATACTTAATGAGCCAACTTATTTCTTTATTCCGGCTCTTTCATTGATCTTGGTGGTCCTATCTTTCAATTTACTGGGAGATGCAATCCGAGATGCACTAGATCCAAAGTCTGAACAGAACTAAAACCAAACCAAAAAAAGGAGAGAGAGAATGGCTAGAGTAAAAAAATCCACGAGTATCGCAGTCGTTGCGGTTCTAGCAATTGCAGTTATTGCAACTGGGCTCGTAAGAATGAGTAGCAGCGGAACATCAGAGGGTGGAACTATCACTTACCTGACTCACTCTGAGGCCTGGACTCACGCAGATCCAAACCGTAACTACACAGGACAGCATCTTGCTTGGTTCAGCTCATACATGCACCGCACACTTACATCGTATGCACGCGCTGCAGGTGCAGATGGTTCTGCAGTTGTAGCAGATCTAGCAACTGATACCGGTCGCTCATCGAATGATAATAAGACTTGGGAATTCACCCTTCGAGATGGCGTTAGCTTCGAGGATGGAACTCCAATTACTTGTGAAGATGTCAAGTACGGTGTTTCGCGTACCTTTGCTACAGATGTAATTACTGATGGTCCTACATATGCAATTTCTATGTTGGATATTCCTTCAGCAGAAGATGGGTCTTCTGTTTACAAAGGTCCTTACACAACGAAGGACAATGATGTAGCTGCTTACGATAAGGCCGTTACATGTTCTGACGACAATAAGACAATTACCTTCAATCTAAGTCGCTCAGTTGGAGACTTCAACTACACCGTTACCTACCTATCATTTAGCCCAGTTCCAAAGGCTAAGGACAATGGCGATGGATATGATTTAGCACCAGTTTCATCTGGTCCATACATGATCGAAAAGTACAAAGCTAAGGATGAGATGGTTCTTGTTCGCAATGAGAATTGGAGCAAGGATTCAGATCCAATCCGTAAGGCTTACCCAGATAGAATCGTAGTTCGCTTCGGTCTTGCTGAAGAGGTACGCGATCAATTGATCATCAGTGATTCTGATAAGACTTCAATGTCTCTTGATGCTGTATTGCCTACAAACTTGCCTACAGTCTTTGATGACAATGGCGATCCTGTTGCTGCATTCGCAGATAGAGCACTAAATGTTTACGATCCATATGTTACTTACGCGGCAGTAAATGTTAAGACAGTTCCTTGCCTAGATATCCGTAAGGCTATTTATTATGCACGTGATTACGCTGGCTTGATCCAACTTTCAGGTGGCGCAGCATTTGGTGGAGATCCAGCAGATGGCGCAATCAAGCCATTAATGGGCCTTGACTATGCAAAGGTTACTGGGCTTGATGAGTTCATGCCCGAGGGAAATGCTGATGCAGCAAAGAAGTACATGGCTGCGGCTAAAACTGCATGTCCAGATGTTTATGCTCGTGCAACAGATCCAAACCGCGGTTTAACATATGACGCTGCAGATAGCGATACAAATAAGAAGAGCGCAGCAATCTGGATCGATTCATTGAAGAAGAATGCAGGGATTACTCTGAAATTCAACTTTATTGAGCCAGGAAGTTACTACGCAGTTGTTATGGATCAGACCAAGCAGGGCGATATGTCTCGCGCTGGGTGGGCACCTGACTGGGCAAACGCCTCAACAGTAATTCCTGAACTATTTACTGAAACTGGTGGATTCCCAATGTCACAGAACTGGGGAGATCCTGCATACAAGGCATTTAAGGCCAAGTCTGATGCCGCGTTATCTGAACCAGATCGTGTAAAGCAAGGAAAGATGTGGGCAGAGCTCAATCAATATGCCATGGACCAGATGTGGATTATTCCCGGCGTATTCTCTAAGTCACAAGAAATCTGGGGCTCAGGCCTCGGCGGTGTGTACTTCTGGGAGCCACAGGGTGCACCTTCATTTGGTGACATCTACATTAAGTAATAAGACTTTCTAGACTCGTCTAAAAAGTTAAAAAGTAGATAGTGGGGTGCGAGAGTGAAATATCTCTCGTATCCCTCATCTATTTAAGTAATCCATACCCGTTGTAGCACTAGCAATCACAGTTAAATCAATAGAATTTGCAGAGGAGAGTGATTATTAAATGTTCGCCTATATTTCTAGAAGGCTAGGTATTTCATTACTTATTCTTCTCGCCGCAAGTTTCGCCGTATATTTAATTTTCGCATTTCTTCCCTATGACCCAGCTGCACTTACTTGTGGCAAAAATTGCAACGATCCTGGCATTATTGAGGCCAATCGACGCAGACTTGGCTATGACTTGCCATTCTTCACTCAATATTTCTTATTCTTAAAAGGTCTTTTTTTCGGACGGACATTTGGTGAAGGCGCCGCCTTAATTAATTGTCCAGCCCCATCTCTTGGATATTCATTTCAGCAACATGCCTGCGTCACAGATTTAATCGGTGAGGCGCTCCCAGTAACTTTCTCACTTGCAATTGGCGCACTTGTAATGTGGCTTGCCCTAGGCATAGGACTTGGAATTTTAGCTGCGAGGTTTCGTGGACGAATAGTTGATCAACTAAGTACAGTATTTGTACTAATCGGAACTTCACTTCCGACATTTCTAACCGGTTTAATGTTGCTTGTTTTTGTTGTAATCCGTTGGCACTTAATTCCATTTCCCTCGGGCAACTACACGCCATTTTTAGAAAATCCCTTTGAATGGGCGCAGATTCTCTTTCTGCCCTGGTTAACGCTGGCATTTGCCTTTGCCGCCCTTTACACAAGGTTTGTTCGAAGCGCGGTTATCGATACTTCTAATGAAGATTACATCCGCACGGCCAGAGCTAAGGGGCTCTCAGAGGGCGTAATTCTTGGTAAGCACACACTTCGGGCAGCACTTGCTCCAATAACCACAATGGCAGGGCTAGATTTTGCCGGCCTCCTAGGCTGCGCGATTCTTACTGAATCGGTCTTTAATTTGCCGGGTTTAGGCAGGTTAGCAATCACTGCAGTTGTGAGAGTAGATCTGCCAATTATTGTCGAAACGACGCTTCTTGCTGCAGCCATTGTTGTAATGATGAACTTGTTAGTAGACATCCTCTATGCCTTTATAGATCCCAGGGTTAGGGTCGTATGACACTTCTAGAGGTTAAAAATTTAAGCGTTGAATTTCCGACTGCCGATGGCAGAGTTCATGCAGTTCACGACATATCTTTCGAGGTGAATGCTGGTGAAACCTTGGCGATTGTCGGTGAATCTGGATCTGGCAAGACCGTTACAAATTTGGCGCTGATGGGGCTAATCCCGCTACGCACAGCAGATGTGACTGGATCAGCAAAGTTCGAATCTCATGATGGAGTAATTGATTTAATTAAGATTAATCGAAAAGATTTGCAGAAATATCGGGGCAGAGA
>JASJJZ010000062.1:0-8031 GCA_037622205.1 Actinomycetes bacterium | reverse complement strand
TTGCGATAACCGGTGTCTCCATTAATAAATTAGCGCGCAGAACTTGTGAGACCGATAGCGGTGCTAAATAAAGTGTGGAATACGTTGGCTCAAACCACATAACTTGATGGCCACTTGGTTTCAACATCTTCGCTGCAGTTTGCTGCACCTCATTTGTTGCGCCTTTGACTCGGGCCCGCTCGGCCATTGAATCCGGATTGATCACATCAGAATCGGCATTGATAAGTGCAATGACTGCAGCGGAAGTTTCCTTGACCTTACGAATTGGTGCCTCTAATTGCGCAGGTAGCTCTGGCAGACGCCCCGCCTTTGTTGGATCATTTCTAACATCAGCAGCAAAATCATTTAACGCTTTAGCAAAATTATCAGCAGCCTTTGCAAAAGCATCTGATGCTTTACCTGGCAGATGCTTCTTCGCCATCTTGGCTGCGCGTTCAACTCTTGCGGCTGTTAATTCCTCGGTAACTGCTTGCGTTGTCCGATCCATGAACTCATGAGCTTCATCGAGGATAACTGCGTCGCGTTCAGGCAAGATTGGGTGTGAATCCACTATTTCAATTGCAAGTAAGGTGTGATTTGTTACGACTACATCAGCAGTCTGAGCCTTGGCCTTGGCATTTACTGCAAAACATTTCGAACCATATGCGCAATCATCTTTACCGATGCACTCTCGGCCCGAGACTGAATTTGCATACCAAACCCGGCGATCAACATCAGGTGCATCATCACGATCCCCAGATACTCCAGGTGTTTCGGCCCAAGCCCGCAGGCGTTTAGCATCCTTCTCAAGGGTTCCGATTTCCAACAAGAGTTCACCATCTGGATCACCCTCTGCGCTATTCATTTTCTGTAAACATAAATAATTCCCGACGCCCTTATAAACCGCGAAAGTTAATTCGCGCCCCAATTCTTTCTCAAGTGCGCCTTTAATTCTTGGTAAATCGCGTTCGACCAACTGGCGTTGAAGTGCGAGTGTTGCAGTTGCAACTAATACTTTCTTGCCATGCACAAGTGCCGGGACTAGATAGGCGAGTGATTTTCCGGTTCCGGTTCCGGCTTGAACTAATAAGTGATGTCGATCTGAGAGTGCATTTGCAACTGCTTCAGCCATTTCAATCTGGCCTTCGCGGGGTTGCCCACCGATTGCTTCAACCGCCGCATCGAGAGCTTTGCGCATCTTCTCAATCATTCTCAATCACACCCGCAACCCTATCTCTCTGTTATTTTTCATAATGAAAGCGTGCCGAAATAATTATTAGAGTTGACCCACTAATGCGGTACACCAAACGGTGGGTCTTATCGATTCTTCTGGAATATGTAGCCTCATCTTGAAATCTCAACTGCTCTGGTACACCGATTCCAGAGAAGGGGTCAACGAGAGCGCTAGAAATTAGCTGATTTATTCTCGCAAGTTTCTTACTATTTCCGCTCTCAATCCAATATTGAATATCTTGTGCGGCCCCCTTGGTCTGTTCGACTTTGGTAAGTTTTGCCTTACGTGGCACTAAGCGCGTCGTTTGGCTTTGAGAGTTTTAACTTTGGCAATAACCGGAGCAACAATTGGAAATTCCAGTCGCGTGGTTTCACCGCGATCTGCCTGGGCCAATGAATCAATTAGCCATTCTCGATTTGCCGGTGTCGAAAGCAGATAGGCAGTTTCAATCATAGATTCATATTCACTCTCAGAAATAAGCACTGCGTTTCCACCCTTTGAAGTTATAACTACGGGCTTCATATCCTCGTTAACTTGTTCAATTAATGGAAATAGTTGGGCTCGAGCTTGCGATGCTGTTATAGACATAATTTGGCCCCTCTCCTTAATAGTACGGGAAATGGTACCACACGAGCAAGTTATTTCTTTTGGCGCTAATTGAGATGGTGCTCGGTCTCCACAAAGCGCACCGTGCGAGATTTCCCACGCATGACAAGTGATTGGCTGATTGCGCCAAATTCGGAATATTTAACACCTTTTAGCAATTCACCATCAGTTATTCCGGTTGCAGCCATAAATACATCATCAGAATTAACTAAATCTTTCGTTGTATAAACCCGATCCAACTTATATCCGGCAGCAATTGCGCTCTCTTTTTCCGATTCATCTTTCGGACACAGTAGACCTTGAATTACACCCCCTAGGCAGATCATCGCGGCAGCTGTTATTACACCTTCCGGAGTTCCACCAATTCCCATTAATAAATCAACGGAAGTATTTGGTCGGGCTGCTTCAATTGCAGCGGCAACATCGCCATCCTGAATATATTTAACTCGGGCACCTGCTTCGCGAATTTCTCTAACCAATTCATCATGTCGTGGTCGATTCAAGACAACGACAGTTAAATCACTTATGCTGCGATGTTTTGCCTTGGCTACTGCTTGTAAATTAGCTTTTACCGGCGCCGTGATATCAATTTTAGCTGCGGCCTCTGGGCCAGTAACTATCTTGTTCATATAAAAAACGCCTGATGGATCAAACATCGTGCCGCGTGGGGCAATTGAGATAACACTGATTGCGCCATTAGAGCCATTTGCAGTCAGTGAAGTTCCATCGATTGGATCTACTGCAACATCGCACTTTGGTCCAAGGCCATTTCCAACTTCTTCGCCATCGTGCAACATTGGAGCATTATCTTTTTCGCCTTCACCAATCACAACAATCCCGGCCATGTCGACAGTATTTATAAGTGAGCGCATTGCCTTTACTGCTGCGCCATCTGCCCCATCTTTATCCCCAAGACCAATCCAAGGTGCCGCAGCAAGTGCAGCGGTTTCAGTAACGCGAATTAGCTCTAACGCTAGGTTGCGATCTGGAACTTGAATCACTGGGTTGAACTCTCCTTATTAATTTTTAAAGCCACTGCACGGCCTGATTCCAATCTAGCAACTGGGACTCTAAATGGTGAGCAAGAAACATAATCCAGACCAATTCTGTCGAAGAAATGGATACTTGTTGGGTCGCCACCATGCTCTCCGCAAACACCTAATTTGAAATCAGGACGAATTGAACGGGCCTGATCTGTCGCAGTTTTAACCAAGATTCCTACACCCGCTTGATCTAGCGATTCAAATGGATTAAATGGCACTAGT
Organism: Actinomycetes bacterium; assembly: GCA_037622205.1. GTDB lineage: Bacteria > Actinomycetota > Actinomycetes > Nanopelagicales > Nanopelagicaceae > AAA044-D11. The sequence continues at coordinate 4,947 of JASJJZ010000062.1, read as the reverse complement.
TCTAAATCTAAATATCTCGGTAAGAATGAAGACTCTACGTCATCGCGGCTAAAGGCCCAAGTAAGTTGAGTTAAATCATTAGTTCCAAAGGAGAAGAAGTCGGCATAAACACCTAACCGCTCGGCAGTTATTGCCGCCCGCGGAGTTTCAATCATTGTGCCAATCGGAATTTGTTCGCTCTGCCCTGTGCCCTTGAAGGTTCGCTTGATTTCTTCTTCCAAAGTTTCACGTAAATATAGAAGCTCGCGCTGAGTTGCAACAAGTGGAATCATTACTTCAGGCTTTGGATCATGACCAAGTTTTCGAACTTCTAAAAGCGCGTGCACGAGTGCACGAACCTGCATCTTATAAAGTTCTGGAATTAAAATACCGAGGCGAACTCCGCGAAGTCCGAGCATCGGATTTGATTCGTGCATCCGCTTGACTGCGGCGAAAACTGCAATGTCTCGAGCTGGGATCTCTTCATTTAAAGCTTCAGCCCGTGCCATATGTGCCATTAATTCGGCGAGTGGCGGAAGGAATTCATGTAGCGGTGGATCTAGTAAGCGAACTGTTACTGGAAGACCAGACATCGCCATCATAATTCCAACAAAATCTGCGCGTTGCAAAACTTCCATCTCGCCAATAACACCGCGTTGAACATCTTCGTTTTCGGCCAAGACCAACCGTTCTACATATGAGCGCCGTGGCCCCAAAAACATATGCTCGGTGCGACATAAACCAACGCCTTCGCCGCCCAAGATGCGCGCTTTTATTGCATCTTCTGGCGTATCGGCATTTGCCCGAACTTGTAATCTGCGAATTGAATCGGCGTGTGTTAGCAATTGATCAACTGCCTTTACTACAGCAGATGCCTCTTCACTCTTGGAATCCAGTAAACCTTCAAGATAAGTTGTTACAGGTGATGCAACAACTGGAAGTTCACCTAAGTATACGGCGCCAGTTGATCCATCTATTGAAATAACTTCGCCGGCATAAACACTTCTGCCGCCAACTGTAAAAAACCCACCAGCTTCATCAACAGTAATACTTTCAGTTCCGCACACCGCAGTCTTTCCCATACCTCTTGCAACAACTGCAGCATGTGAAGTTTTTCCACCGCGACTAGTCAAGATTCCTTGCGCCGCAACCATGCCACCTAAATCATCCGGGCTGGTCTCGCGTCGAACCAGAATAACTTTGCGTCCACTCTTTGATGCTTCATAGGCCTTCTTTGAATCAAATACCACTTCACCGACTGCCGCCCCGGGAGATGCTGGAATTCCGCGAGCTATTTCATTTACTGCACCGCGCAGATCGAATTGTGGGAACATCAGTTGGACAAGTTGATCTCCACTTACTCGCACTAGCGCTTCATCAATTGTGATCTTTCCTTCTTCTACCAACTGCACGGCAATTCGAAACGCTGCTTCAGCGGTTCGCTTTCCGACTCGAGTCTGCAAAATCCAGAGCTTGCCCTTTTCAACCGTGAATTCAATATCGCAGAGATCGCGATAATGTTCTTCAAGTTTTGCCATTAAATCTTCAAGTTCAGCATGAATTCGTGGAATTTCTACCGCTAAATCAGCTAACGACATTGTGTTTCTAATCCCTGCAACAACATCCTCACCCTGGGCGCGAACTAAGTAATCGCCATAACTTCCGCTCTCACCGGTTGCCGGATCTCTTGTAAATGCAACACCGGTTCCAGACTGGTCATCGAGGTTTCCAAAGACCATTGATTGCACATTTACCGCAGTTCCTAAATCAGATGGAATTCGCTCACGTTGGCGATATAACTGGGCCCGCTCAGAGTTCCAGGAATGAAATACTGCTTCAACTGATTTCGCTAAATGTTCACGTGGGTCAGTTGGGAAATCTTCACCCGTAACCGCTTCAGTCTCTTTAATGTATCCCTCGGTCAAAGCCTTTAAGCCATCGACATCTAAATCTGCAATTGACTTGGCTTTAAATTGTGACAATACCCGAGCGGCAATTTTATGAAACTCTTCATTAGGCACATCACAAACGATGCGGCCATACATATCAACAAAGCGGCGATAACAATCCCAGGCAAACTTTGGATTTCCTGATTGTTCACCCATCGCTTGCGCAACTTCTGGCGTCATCCCAACATTTAAAACTGTCTCCATCATTCCGGGCATTGAAAACTTTGCGCCAGAGCGAACTGAAACTAAAAGTGGCTTAGCTGGATTTCCAAACTCTCTGCCAAGTTCTCTCTCTAAATTTGCTAACGCTGCTTCTAATTGCGCAGGCAGGGTCTCTGGAATTTTTCCACTCAATAAGAATTCGCGACAAGCTTCGGTTGTAATTGTGAATCCGGGAGGAACTGGTAAACCAATCTTCACCATCTCGGCGAGGTTTGCACCTTTTCCGCCAAGCAGATCTGATTGCGTGCGATCGCCAAATGTGAACGGGTGAATAAAAGTAGTCATCGTTGACCCTCCTGATTAGGCAAGAGCCTAATTGGTTGTGGGCTATCCCTGTCAGTGTTTTCTTCCAGAAATCGAACGAGCCCCGAGTGATTTCTCACACGGGGCTCGACCGAATTACCTATTTACTTTCAGATCATGAACATCCTGAAGTGTTGCCACAACCTTCGCAGACGAAGCATGAACCAGCCATACGCATCTTTACTCCGCAAGTCATGCAGAGAGGTGCGTCTGAAGTTACACCGCTCATCTTTTCAAAGAGTTCCATTGAAGAACCAACTCCTTGAATAGATGGCGTGGATTTGCCGGATGGTGCACTTTCAATCTTCACTTCGACACCGCTAGATGAAACCGGTGCTTTCGCAACTGGTTTGAAAGATGCTGATTGTGCTGCAGCTGCAACGATCTCTTTAATCGCTGAAGGATCTGCTGTGTATTCACCAGTATCTAGTGCACGTTGGCGTTCTGAAGATGTATAGAGACCCATCGCGCTACGTGATTCAAATGGTAAGTAATCAAGTGCCAAGCGACGGAAGATGTAATCCATCATGGATTGCGCCATGCGGATATCGGCATCATCTGTCATACCGGCTGGTTCGAAGCGCAGGTTAGTGAACTTCTCTACGAAAGTTTCTAGTGGAACTCCGTATTGCAAACCGATTGATACTGCGATTGAGAAGGCATCCATTACACCGGCAAGTGTTGAACCTTGCTTGCCAAGCTTTAGGAATACTTCACCAAGTGCGCCATCTGCATATGCACCAGCTGTCATATAACCCTCGGCGCCGCCAACCGCAAATGATGTTGTCATTGATGGACGAGACTTAGGAAGACGCTTACGTGTAGCAGTTGGGTGGATTGCATCTGCAACAGCATCTGTTGGTGCGCCCTTTGAATCAGATAGTGGTTGACCGACCTTACAGTTATCGCGATAAACCGCGAGCGCCTTTAGACCAAGCTTCCAACCTTTGTAGTAAACCTCTTCGATTTCCGCGACTGTTGCATCTGAAGGCAGGTTAACTGTCTTTGAGATTGCACCAGATAGGAATGGTTGGCATGCAGCCATCATCTCTACGTGGCCCATAGCTGAGATTGAACGGATACCCATTGCGCAGTCGAAGATGTCATAGTGCTCTGGCTTTAGGCCAGGTGCGTCGATGATGTTTCCGTTTTCGCCAATGTATTCAACGATTGCCTCGTTGGTCTCATCTGAATATCCAAGCTTCTTAAGTGCTTGTGGAATTGTCTGGTTAACAATCTGCATTGAACCGCCACCGACAAGCTTCTTAAACTTAACTAGCGCAAGGTCTGGCTCGATACCTGTTGTATCGCAATCCATCATCAAGCCGATAGTTCCAGTTGGTGCAAGAACTGATGCTTGCGCATTACGCCAGCCGTTCTTATCGCCAATCTCTAGGCACTTATCCCACTCCTTGTTCGCTACTTGCCAGACATCTTGATCAAGTGAAGTAACGCTCTTTGCTGATGCCGAAGCATTTGCATGCTTCTTCATTACGCGAGTGTGCGCAGATTGGTTGCGGGCATAACCAGCATATGGTCCAACAATTCCAGCAAGTTCTGCTGAGCGACGATATGAAGTGCCGGTCATAAGAGATGTAATTGCGCCAGCTAGTTGGCGGCCACCATCAGAATCATAAGCAAGACCTGAAGCCATAAGTAGCGCACCAAGGTTTGCAAATCCGATACCAAGTTGACGGTAGTTGCGAGTTGTTTCACCGATTGGAGCCGTTGGGAAATCTGCGAAGCAGATCGAGATATCCATTGCGGTGATAATTAGCTCGGTTGCCTTAACAAAGTTCTTGGTATCAAATGAGCCATTTGATTGAAGGAACTTTAGAAGGTTTAGTGATGCCAAGTTACATGATGAGTTATCAAGTGACATATATTCAGAGCAAGGGTTCGATGCATTGATACGACCGGTCTCTGGGTTTGTGTGCCATTCATTGATGGTGTCGTCATATTGAATTCCTGGATCGGCGCAAGCCCATGCCGCTTCTGCCATCTTGCGGAATAGTTCGCGGGCTTCAACGGTTTCGATAACTTCACCGGAAGCACGAGCAACTAGACCAAATTTTTCGCTGTTCTCATATGCGCGCATGAATTCATCGGATACGCGAACTGAGTTATTTGCATTCTGGTATTGAACAGAAATAATGTCTTTGCCGCCGAGATCCATATCGAAGCCAGCATCGCGAAGTGCGCGAATCTTGTCTTCTTCGCGGACCTTAGTCTCAATGAATTCTTCGATATCTGGGTGGTTTACATCTAGAACAACCATCTTTGCTGCGCGACGCGTTGCGCCACCTGACTTGATTGTTCCTGCTGATGCATCAGCACCGCGCATGAATGAAACTGGACCAGAAGCTGTTCCGCCAGATTTTAGAAGTTCTTTTGCAGAACGGATACGTGAAAGGTTTAGTCCAGCACCAGAACCACCTTTGAAGATCATTCCCTCTTCGCGATACCAGTTAAGGATTGAATCCATTGTGTCATC
>JASJJZ010000061.1:0-30667 GCA_037622205.1 Actinomycetes bacterium | reverse complement strand
CATTCGATTCTTAAGTTTCTCTAAAAATTCAACTTGAATATTCTCTTGCAGCAATAACCTAGATCCAGCGCAGCACACATGTCCTTGATTGAAGAAAATTCCATTAACGATACCTTCGACTGCTTCGTCTATTGGGGCATCATCAAAAACTAGATTTGCACCTTTTCCACCAAGTTCAAGGGTTGCGCTTTTCTTCGTGCCAGCAATCGCTTTAGCAATTGCTTTTCCGACACCAGTTGAACCAGTGAAAGCTACCTTATCGACCCCTGGATGGTTGACTAGATGAGATCCAGTAGCACCATCTCCGGTAATAATATTTACAACACCTGCCGGTAATCCTGCCTGCTGACAAACCTCTGCAAATAAGAGGGCGGTTAAAGGTGTAGTTTCCGCCGGTTTTAATACCACCGTATTTCCAGTAGCAAGAGCTGGCGCAATTTTCCAAGCCAGCATCAGCATTGGAAAGTTCCAAGGAATTATCTGAGCTGCGACACCATAGGGTTTTGGGTTTGAACCAACACCGGCGTATGAAAGTTTGTCAGCCCAGCCAGCGTGATAAAAGAAATGTGCCGCCGCAAGCGGAATATCGGTATCTCTACTTTCCCGTATCGGCTTTCCATTATCTAAAGTTTCTAGCACCGCAAATTCTCGGGAGCGCTCTTGCAAAATTCTGGCAATTCGGAATAAATACTTTCCACGTTCTGCTGCTGGCATTTTTGACCAGATCTTCGTAAAAGCATTACGGGCCGCAGTAACAGCTAGATTTACATCCGCAAGTTCGGCATAAGCAATTTTTGCCAATACTTCCTCGGTAGCTGGATTAATTGTTGTGAAAGTTTTCCCACCTTTTGGCGCAACAAACTTTCCATTTATAAAGAGCCCATATTCACTCTTGATATCAACAAGGGCAGCGGACTCTGGCGCGGGCGCATATTCAAACTTATCTTTCACTTGTTCACTCTCATCAATCCAAAGTCACGTAGTTGGGGCTAGCATAATACCCATCACGCATTTTCATACGCTGCATGAGTAAATCGTTTAGAAGTGCGCTTGCACCAATTCGAAAGAGCGAAGGATCAAGCCACTCTGGGCCAGCTATTTCATTAACCAGGACCAATTGCTTGATTGCATCTTTAGTATTTCGAATTCCACCTGCCGGCTTGACCCCAATTCGGTTACCAGTAAATTTGTAAAAATCTCGAACGGCTTCAAGCATTACATATACGACTGGGGCCGTAGCCGCAGGCGCAACTTTTCCGGTACTAGTCTTAATGAAATCTGCACCAGCAAGCATTGCTAAGTACGAAGCCTTCCTAACATTATCTAAGGTAACCAGTTCGCCGGTCTCTAAAATTACTTTTAGATGGATTTCATCTCCACAAACCTCTTTGATGGCTTTAATTTGATCAAAAACAAATCCTAGTTTGCCTGCCAAAAAAGCACCGCGGTCAATAACCATATCAATCTCGCTAGCGCCATTGATAATTGCATCTTTTGTATCTTGAATTTTAACTTCCATACTTGCTCGACCAGATGGAAATGCCGTCGAGACTGCTGCCACTGGAATATTTTTTCCACCGCCAGCATCAAGCGCTTGGCGAGCAATTTTCACCATATCGTTGTAAACACAGATCGCTCCGACTGAGGGCACTGATAAATCCGTCGGGTCTGGGTAGATACCTTTTGCGCAGAGCGCTTTAACTTTCCCCGGCGTATCAGCGCCCTCTAAAGTCGTTAAGTCAACCATGCGAATTGCTAGATCAATTGCCCAGTTCTTACTTGAGGTCTTGATGCTGCGAGTGGCCAACATTTCAACTCGACCTTTAGCTCCAACCTCATCAACAGCAGGGAGCGAATTTAAGAATTTCTTTAAAGAAGCCTCGCTGTTATCTGCAAGTAGCGTTGAATTCACGCCCCAAATCTAGCACTTAGTAATTAATCCTCGATCAAGCATAAGGTCGCACCACTGGCAACAGTTTGGCCAACATTTACCTGCAACTTGGAGATTGTTCCTGGCTTGTGTGCGATAAGCGGTTGTTCCATCTTCATAGCTTCGAGGACGACTATTAAATCTCCAACTTCAACTCGGTCGCCATTGGACTTAACGATTTTCACAACCGTGCCTTGCATCGGACTTTCAAGTGAATCTCCCGCAAGAGCGGTAATCGCATTGCTCTTCACGCGATGTCGTTTCTGGATTGGTTCTGGCGTATGAAGTAAGACCTCGAATCTATGGCCATCAACTTCTGCAATTATTTTCTGAGAAGCTGCCTTTGAATCGGCAGTTCCTTGCTTAAATGAAAATGGTGGGATCTCATTCTTGAATTCATTCTCAATATAGCTTGTATAAACCTTGAAATCTTTATTGAAGTTAGGGTCATCCACAATCGCGCGATGAAATGGAAGTGCAGTGGCTAAGCCACCGATATCGAATTCGCGAAGCGCCCGCCGGGCCCGCTCAATTGCCTCTTCGCGAGTAGCAGCAGTAATAATTAATTTTGCTAATAGTGAATCAAAGTGAGAACCAATAGTGTGGCCATGGTCAAAACCGGCATCAATTCGTACGCCTGGTCCAGATGGAACTTCCCACCTAGTAATAGTTCCAAGTGAGGGGAGAAACCCCTTTCCTGGATCTTCGCCGTTTATTCTAAATTCAATACTGTGCCCACGAATAATTGGATCAACTGGATTGATCGTCTGGCCATCTGCAATTCTAAATTGCTCTCTTACTAAATCTAATCCAGTTACTTCTTCACTTACTGGGTGTTCTACTTGCAATCTGGTATTAACTTCAAGGAATGAGATAGTTCCATCTGAACCAATTAAAAATTCGCAGGTTCCAGCTCCGATGTATCCAGCTTTTTTCATGATTGCTTTACTTGAAGAATAAAGTTGATCAATCTGGGCCTGCGTTAAGAATGGCGCTGGAGCTTCCTCCACTAATTTTTGATGGCGCCGCTGTAATGAACAATCACGGGTACTTACTACTATTGCATTACCCTCAGCATCAATTAATACTTGAGTTTCAACGTGACGTGGCTTATCTAAGTAACGCTCAACGAAGCATTCACCTCGCCCAAATCCAGTAATCGCTTCGCGGACGGCAGATGCAAATAACTCTGGAATTTCTTCGATTGTGTGCGCAACTTTTAAGCCACGTCCACCACCACCATGGGCTGCTTTAATTGCAACTGGTAGCCCGTATTCTTTAGCAAAAGCAACAATTTCTTCTGGTGAGTCAACTGGATCAACGGTTCCAGCAACAAGTGGAGCCCCAACTTCGGCAGCAATCTTGCGGGCCGAAACTTTATCGCCGAGAAGTCGAATCGCACTTGGTGGGGGACCAATCCAGATTAAACCTGCAGCAATAACTAAATCAGCAAAGTCTGCATTCTCAGATAGGAATCCATAACCGGGATGAACGGCATCTGCACCAGATTTCTTAGCTATTTCAATAATTTTTCGCTGATCTAAATAAGTTTCTGCGGCTGATAATCCATTCAGAGCATAGGCCTCGTCGGCTGTTGCAACATGAAGCGAAGTCCGATCCTCATCAGAGTAAATTGCAATTGATTTGATGCCATGATCTCGTGCGGCCCGAGCAACACGAACTGCAATTTCGCCACGGTTAGCAATTAAAACGGCTTTCATGCGCTCACCTCAGATTTTGCAATTGCGCTCCAAGTTAATCCAAGTGAATTAACCGCTCGGCGAAGTAGCGGAAGTGAGAGTCCAATAATTCCTGACGGATCTCCCTCAATTCTTGAGATGAATGGCGCGCTTAAGCCGTCGAGTGTAAATCCACCTGCAACGCTCAATGGCTCACCTGATGCAACATATTCAGCAATTTCGGCATCGGTCATATCGGCAAAAAATACTTTAGAAGTTGATACATCGCTAATTTCGATACCTTGCTTAGTGTCAATAATGCAGTGGCCGGTATGTAGCAGTCCGAAATTACCGCGTAACTCTTTACAGCGAGCAATCGCTAGCTCTTCTGTTAATGGTTTTCCAAATGATTTTCCTTGGAATTCAAAGGTGGAATCACAGCCAATAATTAAATGTTCGCTACCGACCTGCGACTTAATTGTATGTGCCTTAAGTATGGCTAGAGCAATGACCATCTCTCTTGGTGCCAGCGCAGTAAGTTTTGGATCTTCTTCATCTACTCCGCTAATAATAACTTGGGCAGAGACTCCACAAGAATCTAATAATCGTTTACGCGATGGTGAGGCAGATGCCAGAACAACACTTCTTGAATCTGACATTAGAAGCTCTGCCCCCACTTACGTGGTAGCGGTTGCCGGATCTGAGATTTACGCCAAAGGCTTGCAGTATTAATCTTCTTCACCACTGGAGCCGGCAACGCCTTCTCTAACGCAGCTAGTTCGCTCTCAGTCGCAGTCCCATTTAGAATCGTAAATCTATTACTCATTAGAGTGGAATATTTCCGTGCTTGCGAGGTGGAAGTGCGACTCGCTTATTGCGAAGGGCATGTAGCGCCTTAACAATCTGGTGTCGCGTTTCTTGTGGTTCGATTACTGCATCTATAAATCCGCGATCGGCTGCGATATATGGATTAAGTAAGGTCTCTTCATAATCTTCGACTAATTCTTTTCGCCTCGCCTCAGTGTCTTTAGCATCAGCCAGCTCTTTGCGATGAAGAATATTTACGGCTCCCTGAGCCCCCATAACTGCAATCTGCGCAGTTGGCCAAGCTAGGTTTACATCGGCCCCAAGATGCTTTGAACCCATAACAATATAAGCGCCGCCATAAGCTTTGCGGGTAATAACTGTAATTAGCGGAACAGTTGCTTCGCCATACGCGTAAAGTAATTTAGCTCCGCGGCGAATAATTCCATTCCACTCTTGCTCGGTTCCAGGTAAGAAGCCTGGAACATCAACCAATGTGATGACTGGAATTCCAAAGGCATCGCAAGTGCGCACAAAACGTGCCGCCTTCTCACTTGCAGCAATATCTAAAGTTCCGGCGAGGGCTTGAGGTTGGTTTGCAATAATTCCAACAGAGCGTCCTTCGATTCGACCAAAGCCAACCAGAATATTCGGCGCGTAAAGAGTGTGAACTTCCAAGAAATCTGATTCATCCAATATGGCTTCAACTAAAACCTTCATATCATATGGCTTATTTGGATTATCTGGAATTAATGAATCAAGCGCGCGATCTGATGGTGAAACATCTTTACTTTCAGTCGCAGCTAATACCGGAGGCTCATCCATATTATTGCCGGGCAAGTATGAGAGCAAAGCTTTTACATAGTCGATTGCATCATCTTCGCTATCGGCAAGATAATGTGAATTTCCAGTCTTAGTGTTATGAGTTCGTGCTCCACCCAGTTCTTCCATTCCGACTTCTTCACCAGTTACAGTTTTGATCACATCTGGACCAGTAATAAACATTTGGGAAGTTTCATTGACCATAATTACAAAGTCAGTTATCGCTGGGGAATAAACTGCGCCGCCTGCTGTTGGTCCCATAATTAGAGAAATTTGTGGAATAACGCCGGAAGCTCGGACATTTCGCTTAAATATTTCACCATATTGGCTCAAAGATGCAACGCCTTCTTGAATACGAGCGCCACCAGAGTCATTAATTCCAACAATTGGAATCCCACTTTTAAGCGCAAACTCCATTACCTTTACAATTTTTTCACCAACAACTTCACCAAGGCTTCCACCAAAGGTTAAGAAATCTTGAGAGTAAATCGCAATTGCACGTCCATCAACAGTTGCATGTCCGGTCACAACACCATCACCGTAAATTCGATTCTTATCCATTCCGAAATTTGAAGAGCGGTGGCGTGAGAATGCATCCATCTCCACAAAGGAGCCTGGATCGACAAGGCGGGAAATTCGCTCACGAGCAGTTAGCTTTCCTTGGGCATGACGCTTCGCTACTGCTTCCGGCGTCCCATTCGTTTCGGCTTGCAAACGACGTCTGCGAAGATCAGCAATCTTTCCGGCTGTAGTGCGAATATCATCAGTCACGGCCGTAGATTACTAGTTCTCAACGGTTATTCCTACAAAGCAATATGAAATGAGCAAGCAAGTGAAGCCAGAATTGTTGAGTGCCAATGCAATTGCAGGCGCATTGCTGAGTAGTTACTGGCGGGTATCCGTTGTAGATGAGATTGATTCAACGCAAAATTATTTACGTGCCAGTAATCCAAGACCTGGCGATTTAATTACTGCCGAGTATCAAAGTGCAGGACGTGGTCGCCTCGATCGTAAATTTGATGCCGAAAAATCGAGCGCTCTACTTTTCTCATTTTATTTCGAACCCGAAAATACAGTAGAAAATTTTGGATATATCACGTTATTAGTTGGCGCAAGTGTGGCAGCAACACTAAATGAAATTACAAATTCAAATAACTTTAAATGTAAGTGGCCTAATGATATTTTATTTGATGAGCACAAAGTTGCAGGCTTGTTAGCTGAGAAGACAAATACTGGCGTGATAATTGGCATTGGAATAAATGTTTCTACTACTAAAGCCGCGCTTCCAGTAGCCCATGCGACATCGATATTTCTCGCGACCGAAATTTTGCTAGATAGAAATATCTTGCTCACCAGGGTATTAATAAATTTAGAGAGTGATTTGCAGGATTGGCAGAACGGAGGGGATTTGACCTCAAAATACCGAACTCTGAGTGCAACTATTGGGCGCCAGGTTCGGATAACACTTCCAGATGGTTCTAACGTTGAAGCAACGGCGCTAGATATAGATGAAACCGGGAACCTTCACTTAGATAATGGCCAACTCATCACAGTTGGAGATGTTATTCACTTGGACAGTAAACTTTCGGAGTGAGCTTTCCAAGAGTTGGAGTAATCGGCGCCGGCCAACTTGCCAGAATGATGGCAGTTGCAGCCAATGATCTGGGAATAGATTTCAAAGTATTCGCTGCAATTCCAAATGATTCTGCTGCCCAAGTTTCACACTTCGTTTTAGGTGACTATTCGGATATTGATTCAGTTCTAGATTTTGCTAAGGGTTGTGATGTTCTAACGTTCGAGCACGAGTTGGTGCCGCAGGGTGTTATCAGAGCCGTAGAGGCGGCTGGGATAAAGGTTTATCCGCGATCAGAATCTTTTACGTACTCCCAAGATAAGTTGGAAATGCGCAGAAAAATCACTGAACTTAATTTGCCTAACCCAAAATGGCAGAAATATCAGGGTAAGGAATGTGAATTAGGTTTCCCACTGATAGCCAAATTGCCAGCTGGCGGATACGACGGTCGGGGCGTTTTCCAAATAGATTCCGAAGCGCAGCTGCATGAACTCCACAAAAAAACCGGCATGCTCTTACTTGAAGAGAAAATAAATTTTGATTATGAAATTTCAGTCATGGTTGCCAGATCGCCACATAATCAGGCTGCAACTTGGCCAGCAACTCTAACGATCCAAAGTAATGGAATCTGCACTTCTACAGTTACGCCAGTTCCTGAAATATCTGATTTACTAGCAAATAAAGTGCAAGCGGCTGCTTTAGAAATTGCCTCGGGGATCTCACTTGTTGGAGTGATGGCGGTAGAAATGTTTATTGTTGGTGACGATTTTTATATTAACGAACTTGCGCTTCGACCACATAATTCAGGACACTGGACTATCGAAGGTTGTCTAACTAGTCAGTTCGAACAGCATCTTCGAGCAATCTTAGATCTACCACTTGGCAGCACAGCGATGCGTAGTAAATTTGCAGTCATGGGAAATGTCTTAGGTGGTGCGAAGAGCGACATGTATCGACCATATCTGCACTTAATGGCTCGAACTCCAGAACTTAAATTTCATCAGTATGGCAAAGAAGTTAAGCCTGGACGCAAGATAGGCCACGTAACAATGTGTGGTGAAAACCTTCTACAATTACAACAGGAAGTTACCCATGCCGTTGACTACATGAATGGAGTTATTGATGAGTGATGTAGCAATAATTAGGGGATCAGATTCTGATTGGTCAGTAATGGAAGATGCTGCAAAGATATTGGATTCACTTGGCATCTCTTATTCAGCAGATGTTGTTTCAGCACATCGCATGCCACTTGAGATGGTCGAATTTGCTCAGAGCGCCAAGGCCAAGGGTTACAAGGTAATTATCGCGGGCGCTGGTGGCGCCGCCCATCTACCGGGAATGGTTGCCTCACTAACACCACTTCCAGTAATTGGAGTTCCAGTTCCGCTTAAGAATTTAGATGGAATGGATTCGTTGCTTTCGATTGTTCAGATGCCAGCAGGAATTCCAGTTGCAACAGTTGGGGTCGGAAGCGCTAAGAATGCCGGACTTCTTGCTGCTCGGATTCTGGGAGTCAGCGATGAAGAAGTTTCGCAGAAGGTAAGTGGCGAACTTGTAAAAATTAATTCGGAAGCAAAAGAAAAAGGCGCAAATTTAAGCACGAAGCGCAATCAAAAAACTGGGTTCTAGACCTAACGGATGAAAACTCTTTCACCGGAAGCCCATCAAAGAAAGATTGTTCGAGTACTCGGTGCCGCGCAAGTATTGAATGGTATTGGTGTTGCCGGAACAGTTGCTGCGGGTTCACTTCTTGTATCATCTATAACTAAATCTGAAGGTTTATCGGGACTTGCACAAACAACTTCAGTTCTTGGCGCTGCAGTAATGGCGCTACCGCTTGCTCGACTTACTCAGAATGGCGGGCGTCGACTTTCGCTAACTTTTGGCTACTCCGTAGGAGTCATTGGCGCGCTGCTAGCTATTTTTGGTGGTACTCACCGAATTCTGTTTTTCATGCTTCTTGGTGCCTTTATGGTCGGGGCTGCATCCGCATCGGGATATCAAGCAAGATTCGCGGCAATTGATTTAGCTACCCCGGAGAATAGATCCAAGAATTTATCATTTGTAGTTTGGGGTTCCACTATCGGAGCCGTGGCCGGACCAAATTTAATGGAGCCATCTGGAATCTTTGCTAAATCTTTAGGGTTACCAAAATTGGTTGGACCATATTTCATTGCAGCGGTAACGCTATTTTTAGCAGTAATTGTCATTCAACTATTTCTGAAACCCGATCCTTATTTGACTGCTAATAAAACAGCAGAAGGGGATACTCCTAAGAAGTATGTCACCACACGTTCAGCACTTGCCCATATAAAAGAGTATCCAAAAGCACTTTTCGCAATAGCCTCTGTAGCTGTCGGACACTTAGCAATGGTTTCAATCATGGTTATGACTCCCGTGCATATGGCACACTTTGATGTAACTTTAAGAATAATTGGCTTAGTTATAAGTGTTCATGTTCTTGGAATGTATGCCTTCTCGCCAATAGTTGGTTCGATAAGTGACAAGATCGGGCGAATCAAAACAATTCAAATCGGTATTGTGATATTAATTGCATCAGCGCTAATCTCCGGGCTGGCTCCACACCACGATTCATTCACTCTAGGAATTGGGTTATTTTTATTGGGTCTTGGGTGGTCCTTTACTTTAATCGCTGGATCAACTCTGTTATCTGAAACCGTAACGATTGATATGCGCCCTTCAACTCAAGGAGCAAGTGATTTGGTAATGAATTTAATGGGCGCTGGTGGCGCCGCTATCGGTGGCGTAATAATTGGATTTTTCTCTTATGCCGCGCTCTGCTTTGCAACTGGGCTAGTTGTTGTTGCTTTAGGAATTTGGTCTTTAAAACTTAACACCAAATAGAAGTTCTAGCTTCGCTTTTTATATTCAATAGCGGGGCAGCGGTCCATAACAGTGAATAAGCCAGCTGCATTAGCCCTATCAATTGCCTCATGGTCGATGACATCTAATTGCAACCAGACCGCTTTAGCACCTATTGCAATTGCTTCATCAACTACTTTTCCAACTAGATTAGAATTAACGAAGCAATCAACCACATCTACTGCAATTGGAATTTCTGCAAGAGTTTTATATCCGATCTCACCGTGCACTATTTCAGCACGCGGATAAACCGGGATAATTTGATGGCCCTTTTCTTGAAGCAGCTTTGAAACTCCAAATGCAGCGCGCTCTGGATTATTGCCAAGCCCGACGATTGCCCAGGTTTTTAATCCAAGAACAATATCTATTATTTCGTCCTGATTAATTTGCGCGCCCCAAAGCTCTAAATTTCCAACCAGCGGCAATCCAGGCTTCGCGATCGAGGGCATTTCGCCCATCTATAATTATTGGATTCGTAACCAGCTTTGCCAATTTCGCTGGATCAAGTTCGCGATAAACCTTCCACTCGGTTAAATGTAAAACTAAATCTGCTCCCTTAATCGCACCTTCAATATCCTCTGAAAAACCCAGAGCCGGAAAACGCTTTCTAGCAGGAGCGATTGCCTTTGGATCATGAATAGTGACAATTGCACCAGCTGCCGCTATTTGGGCAGCAATATCAAGAGCAGGAGAGTCACGAACGTCATCGCTATCTGGTTTAAATGCAGCGCCAAGCACTGCAATCCTTTTTCCAGCAAGGTTATCCGATAAATCTTTTCGAACTAATTCAATAACGCGTTGTCTAGCCCTAAGATTGATTGAATCGATTTCGCGTAGAAATTCAAGTGCTTGATCTGCGCCAAGCTCACCGGCACGTGCCATAAATGCGCGAATATCTTTTGGTAGACAACCTCCGCCAAATCCAATCCCAGCTTGCAAGAAACGACTTCCAATTCTTGGGTCATATCCAATTGCCTTCGCAAGTACCGTTACATCTCCACCGGCAGCTTCACAAACTTCAGCCATTGCATTTATAAATGAAATCTTTGTTGCAAGAAATGAATTTGCGGCAACTTTTACTAATTCCGATGTAGGTAAATCAGCTCGAACCCATGGGGTATTTTCGCTCAAATTAATCGCGTAAATTTCCTTTAATTTCGTTTCAGCAGCATCGTTAGTGACGCCAACTACCAATCGATTTGGGTGCAAGGTATCTTCGACCGCAAATCCTTCTCGTAAGAACTCTGGGTTCCAGGCTAGGTCAACCTGTGGATTTATTTTCAATAACCGTTCTCGTAGCCTGGCCGCAGTCCCCACTGGAACTGTTGATTTACCAACTACGAGAGATCCTGGCTTGCAATTTGGGGCGACCGCGTCAAGAGCTGAATCAACATACTGAAGATCTGCCGCTAATGAATCCTCAAGTTGTGGAGTTCCAACACAGATAAAGTGAACATCAGCATCTGCAATAGCTTTAAAATCGGTAGTGAAGGTAAGTCGGCCAGAAGCAATCTCTTTTTGCAATAAATCTTCTAGGCCAGGTTCATAAAATGGAACTTTGCCAGCGGCTAGAAGTTCAATTTTGGTGGAGTCAACATCAACTCCAATAACTTCAAAGCCCAGCGATGACATGCAGGCGGCGTGGGTAGCACCCAAATATCCAGTGCCTATTACGGAAACTTTAAGCTTCATTTGCCCGATACTAGTGCGCGTTAACACTAACCTTAGAGATATGAATCAGGTTTCTGGCAGTTTGATGGGCATATCTGTTGTTCTGCCCATTCTCAACGAGGAGCGAGACCTTCGGGAAAGTGTTTCGGCAATTTTGGCCCAAAATTACAGTGGCGCATTCGAAGTGATTCTTGCCCTGGGGCCATCAACTGATCGAACAAATGAAATCGCCAAGGAGCTAGCCGCAGGCGATTCTCGAGTTGTATTAGTAGATAACCCAACTGGCCGCACGGCGAATGGTTTGAATGCGGCAATTGCTAGTGCAAAGCACCCGATTATTTCGCGCATTGATGGGCATGCTGAAATTTCACCAACCTATTTAGCTGATGCAACAGAGTTGCTTAACAAAACTGGAGCGGTAAATGTTGGTGGCATCATGGCGGCAGTAGGCAAAACTAAATTCGAAAAAGCTGTTGCGACTGCAATGCGTTCCGTTCTCGGTGTCGGTTCTTCTAGATTTCACACTGGTGGTGTCGCGGGCCGCGCAGACACGGTTTATCTAGGAACCTTTAAAAAGTCTGCCTTACTTGAAGCCGGTGGCTATGACGAGAGATTTATTCGTGCCCAAGATTGGGAGCTTAATTTTAGATTACGCAAGAATGGCGGAATTATCTGGTTTGACCCATCTTTAATTGTCACATATCGCCCTCGTTCAACACTTAAAGCACTTGCTAAACAATATTTCCAATATGGCACTTGGCGACGTGCGGTTTCACGCAGTCACAAAGGAAGTGTGAATTTACGTTACCTCGCACCACCTACCGCATTGCTGGTCAACACCGTCTCAGTTATTTTAGGGCTAGTGGTTTCACCAATTTTATTTATTCCTATCGCCACTTACCTAATACTAATAATTTTAGGCTCCTTAATTTTGGGCAGAACTCTTGTGGAGAAATTTATTCTCCCAGTAGTTTTAATAACTATGCATATGGTGTGGGGAGCTGGCTACTTATCATCACCAAAAGGGCTAATGGCTGAAGAAGAATGAAACGGGCTCTAGCGCTAAGTGTTTTGATAACCCTAACTTCGCTTTCCAACGCAAGTGCTGCTGCTCCAAAATCATTTATCTTTATTGGTTCTGGATATGGTCACGGAGTGGGACTGAGCCAATATGGGGCTAAAGGCCAGGCCCTGGAAGGTAAATCGGCAATCGAAATTCTAAATCATTATTTTCCGAATTCAGAAGTTACTCCTGTGGAAGATACCGCAACAATTAGCGTGAATATCGCGCACCAAGTCTCCGCCCTTTCGCTAGTTCTTCCTATAACAGATTCCGCAACAGTTGCAGTTGATACTGCAGTTGCTAATTCTTTACCCGAAGATTCTGAAATTAACTTTGCAATAAGTGGAAAATTGATTACTGGTCCAGGCGGAATTGGAAAATTGTGGGTAGTAAAATGGAACAATCCGCAATCTGTGATTTCAGTAAATTATGGAAAAACTAAATTTCGAATTAACCATGGCTATCTTCGACTTAAAGCAGTAAAAGTACGGGGAGTTGGATTTCGAATTGAAGCAACAAACTTATTGAGATTGCATGATGAATATTTATATGGAATTGCCGAAGTTCCATCGTCATGGCCGGAAGCGGCATTACAGAGCCAGGTAATTGCTTCACGCACCTATGCACTGATGCGAATGAACTCAATTAAGAAAGCCTGCGACTGCCACGTTTATAATTCAAAATACGATCAGGCATTTGTCGGATATTCCAAAGAAGGCGAACGGGGATATGGCCAGTTCTGGAAAGCGGCAGTTGATGCAACTGCAGTTGATGAGGGTCACGGGTTGGCTATCACCGTGGATCAACTTCCAGTAAGTGTATTTTTCTCTTCTTCATCAGGAGGCATGACCCAGCGCCCAGTTGATGTTTGGGGAACGGATATTCCACATCTTGTAAGTGTCATTGACTCTTGGAGCATCGATCCTGCGATTAATAAGAATTATGCAAGTTGGAGGAAAAAGGTTTCACAGAGAGTTATGTCCAAGGCGCTTGGATTAGTTGATGTAATTGAGCTAAGGCTTGGAGCTAGAACTGCCACAAATAGCGTTCTTAACGTAACTGGCATTTCAAGTGATGGAAAAAGTATAACGTTGCCAGTTGGTACCTTCAAATCAGCAGTTAAATTGCCATCTTCTTGGTTTGCATTAAAGAATTAAAATTGAATTAATTATTATGGAGAACTGAATTCAAGCCACCCCAGCTACCCGTCTTAGGGAGAGCCTCTAGCGCACCGCTCGTAGAATTACGACGGAAGAGTAAATTATTTGCCCCAGAAAGTTCGCTTGCTTTAATCACGCTACCGTCTGGAAGAGTTATTTTTGATCCTGCAGTTATATAGGTTCCAGATTCGATGACGCAGTCATTACCAAGGGAAATACCCAAACCAGCATTTGCACCCAATAAACAACGTTCACCAATCGAAATAATTTCTTTACCACCGCCGCTCAAAGTTCCCATAATAGAAGCGCCACCACCGATATCACTTCCATCGCCGACAACAACTCCGGAACTTATACGCCCTTCAACCATAGATTTACCAAGAGTTCCGGCGTTGAAGTTAACAAAGCCTTCATGCATGACTGTTGTACCGCTCGCAAGATAGGCACCAAGCCGAACTCGATCTGCATCTGCAATTCGAACACCATCAGGCACTACGTAATCAACCATCCTTGGAAATTTATCAACAGAAAAAACTGTGAGGGTTCCATACTTTGCGCGAAGTTTTGGCCCAACTGAACTGAAACTTGAAACAGCGCATGGTCCAGCAGATGTCCAAACCACATTATTCAAGATGCCAAAAATCCCATCAATGGATTGGCCATGAGGTTTAACAATTCGATGTGAAAGTAATTGGAGTCTTAGGTAGGCGTCGGCGACGCCTTTTGGTGGCGCATCTAAATCAATTTCAATACTAACTTCTGATTTTGTCACCTCTCGAATGGAATCAATCCCCGTAAATTGAGATAGGTCAGCTCCGTTATTTTCTGCGAGCTTGCCGATTCCGAGTGAATCAAACCAGACATCTAAAACTTCACCAGAATTTGCAGTGCTGGCAATTCCAAATCCAAAGGCGCTTCTCATGAGATAACGCTACCAAAACCATTCTGCTACTACACTTCATTTATTATGCAAATAGCCGTTTATTGCTCTGCCTCGACAAGTATTGACCAAAAATATCTTGATCTGGCCTTTGATGTTGGCGTCGCAATAGCCAGCAGTGGTGCCGATTTAGTTTGGGGCGGCGGTCAGGTTTCAATGATGGGTGCGGTCGCCCGAGGCGCACGCGAGCGAGGTGCGAAAACTTTCGGAGTAATTCCGGAGAAACTTTTGACTATTGAATTCGTAGATCCTGAAGCTACGGAGATGTTTACAGTTTCAAATATGCGAACTCGCAAAGCCAAGATAGAAGAAATATCTGATGCTTTCATAGCGTTGCCAGGCGGAATCGGAACTTTGGAAGAATTCTTTGAAATTTGGGTCGGTCGTAAATTGGGTTATCACTCTAAGCCAGTAGTTGTCTGTGATCCCTTTGGAACTTATGAAATGCTGAAAAACTCTCTCGACTATTTAAGCCAAGAAGAATTAATTGGTGCGGCCTCAAATGACTTAGTTGCCTGGTGCCGCGACATACCGAGCACAATCCGTGCGTGTACGCCGTAGCAAAGAAGTAAATTACTTAAAAACTTTAAGTTAGAACGGTAACCTTCGCTCATGGGCGCGCTCTCCGAACTTCTAGCTAGTTTGCCGCAAGAGGAGCGCTTTATTCTGACTATGCATTACATCCGATCGATGTCGGCCAGGGAGATTGCTGAAGCGCTTGGGGTGCCTGAACGCGCAGTTCAAAGCGTTATCACGAGTGGGAAATCTCGTCTACTTTCCGCGTTAAATCAGGGCTAATATCAAGATTTTTTCAATTTCCTTTCACCACCACTTTTGCGAGATACTTAGCCACTGCAATACACCGATTGATATAGAGCGACGTTAATGTGAAAAGGAGATAAACATGGCAGCCATGAAACCTCGAACTGGTGATGGACCCATGGAAGTTACCAAGGAGGCTCGCAGTTTTGTAATGCGGATCCCTCTTGAAGGCGGTGGACGTTTAGTCGTCGAATTAAATATTGAAGAAGCTACAAATCTTGGAAACGCATTACAGGCAGCGGTCTCCCTAGTTAAGAAGTAACAAGTCCGTGCGGGTATTGGGGTAAGTAACAATCATGAAACTTATGCCGAATATCAAATGTTTGCTGTTATCAGAAATCGAATTTTCTAAGTATGACAGTGTCGCAGTTCCAGTTGCCAAATCTGTTAAAGGTGTGGAATTAAGTAATCCAAAAATAATCAAGGCGATTGAAAAACATTTCAAAATCGAAGTTGAAAAATTACTTGCAAATTGGCCAGATGCTACTGGCAAAGCTGGAGAATTAATTGAGGTGCCGATTGACTCGGCCGATAATAAATTATCCCGACTCTATTTTGTTGGAGTAGGTGAAAATAGCCCAGAAGACCTACGCAAAGCTGGAGCTGCGCTTTCCCGGAAAGTTAAGAATTCTGGGTCATCAATATTAAATGCCCTAGTCTCAACAGAACAAGCAGCGCGCACTCACGCAGTTGCAATTGTCTTAGCTAGTTATTCCTGGAACCAGAAGAGCCCATCACCAAAAGCTTTGAAAGCTGCAAGTTTTACCTTAGTTGGAGAATTTAATGATGAGCTAACCAACGCGCGTTTGCTAGCGGAAGGAGTTTGGCTTGCTCGCGATTTAATTCATACACCTTCAAATATAAAGAATCCACTTTGGATTGCAGGACAAGCTAAAGCTCTTGTAACAAAATCCAAGTCTCCAGCACTTAAGATTGAAATTAAAAGTGGGGCGGGGCTTGCCAAATTTGGAGGCCTACTTGCAGTCGGGAATTCGGCTCCAAAGCCTGGTCCTAGATTGATTCAAGTTTCTTATGCACCAAAGGGTTCCAAGAATTGGCCACATGTAGTTTTAGTAGGTAAAGGAATTACTTTCGACACCGGAGGTGTCTCTTTAAAACGCCCGTATGAGCACATGGTTGGAATGAAGAGTGATATGGCGGGCGCTGCAGCTGTTTTAGCAACAGTTATTGGAATTGAAAAATTAGGAGTTAATGCACCAAAAGTTCGAGTAACTGGAATTTTGATGTGCGCAGAAAATGCTCTTTCCAGTACATCGCAGAGACCATCTGATGTGATAACTCATTACGGCGGAACTAGCGTTGAAGTAATTAACACAGATGCAGAGGGACGGTTGGTTCTTGCTGATGGCCTGGCATATGCAGATGCAGAACTTAACCCCGATTATTTAATTGATGTTGCGACCCTTACTGGTGCTGCGACACTCGGACTTGGTAGGCAGTATGCGGCGATGTATACCCGAGATCTCGCTTTAGCCAAGGAGCTTTACGACGCCGGGCAGAGCGCTGGTGAACGGGTATGGCACATGCCGCTCATTGATGATTACAAAATTGCACTTGCAAGTGAGATTGCTGATTTTAACCATACCGCCGAAAAACCAGATTTTAATGGCGGCTCGATCACCGCTGCGCTTTTCTTAGAGCACTTTGCTGGTAATCGAAGATGGGTTCATCTAGATATTGCCGGCCCAGCACGCTCTGAAAATGATTCTGGGGAAAATCCAAAAGGCGGGACTGGCTTCGGTGTCAGATTGCTAATCGAGTGGTTGACTTCGCTATGACAATTGAAAGACCGGCAACTAACCGCGGTGATATGTCAATCTTCGCTGAAAACTTTCCACATGAAGATTTCTTTATGCAACAAGCTCGAAATAATGGGGCTGAAGTCGGGGCACCGGATCCAAGTGTTGGCGTTGGTGGCTTAATAAATTTTATAGTTGGACTGATTTCAGCGAAATCAATTGTCGAGATCGGTACAGGTTCTGGCGTTAGCGGCCTCTGGATTTTTAATGGCGCCCCTAAAGATGCGACCTTTACCTCTATCGATTCTGAGCGCGAACATTCGGCTGTCGCCAAAGAAATTTTGGAAGAGGCGGGTGTTTCTGCGCAAAGATTCAGATTAATCACAGGCAATATTATTGAAGTCGTTGGAAAGTTAGCAGATTCAAATTACGACTTAATGATTGTGAGATCTCCAATAGATATGGTCGATGTAGTGCAAGAGAGTTATAGATTGCTAAAACCTAATGGTGTGCTAATAATCGATAATGCTTTAGATGGCGGGAAAGTTGCCGACCCAACCCAACGAGATTTTGAAACTATTGCCCGTCGTGATTCCATAAAAGCAATAAAAGAGAGCTCCAGATGGAGTTCTTCACTCCTTCCAATTGGCGGCGGAGCGCTGCTTGCTCGTAAGATTTGATTATGCCCAATAACTTAAATAACTCTGATACTCCTTGGTGGATTTCAGAACATAAAGTTGTTACGGCCCAGGATATAAAGAGACGAAATACCAGGACTGTAAGTTTTGGGATCGCAATTGCAATGGCTCTCATTGCCGGTATCGTCGGTAGCGTTGTGGGGCGCACCTCAGCGTCACTTGATTCAAGAACAAATTTAGTTTCAACCAATAGCATAATCGAACGCAGGCCAGATTCAATTGCTGGAATCGCTGCGCGAGTATCGCCTTCGGTAGTATCGATTGAAGTAAGAAGTTCTAATAGTGGGGGAACTGGTTCTGGTTTCTTCCTCGACAGTATTGGACACATCCTCACAAATAATCATGTGATTTCACTTGCAGCCAAAACAGGCGCAACCATCAAAGTTAAATTAGCAAACGGCAAAGATTATGATGCGAAATTAGTTGGTCGCGATGTTTCATATGACTTGGCGGTAATAAAAATTGCAGTCTCTGATGCACCCGCGTTACAACTAGGAGATAGCGATAAAGTTCAGGTTGGTGACGGGGTAATTGCAATTGGTTCACCGCTTGGTTTAACCGGAACTGTTACATCAGGAATTATTAGTGCAAAAAACCGCCCAGTTACATCTGGAGGAGGCACAAGTGAGAGCTCATTCATTAATGCGCTTCAAACAGATGCGGCAATCAACCCAGGAAATTCTGGCGGGCCGCTAGTAGATCTTTCGGGCGCGGTAGTAGGAATCAACTCGGCTATTGCGACAACGGGTTCAAGCTTTGGCGGGCAGAGCGGTTCGATCGGCTTAGGTTTTGCGATACCAATCAATCAAGCAAGAAAAACTGCTGATCAATTAATAAAGAATGGAAGTTCGACTTATCCAATCATTGGGGTGTCACTAGATACTAGATACACCGGAGTCGGAGCAAAGATTCCAAGTGAAGTTGGTTCAGTAACTCCTGGTGGACCTGCAGATAGTGCAGGTATTCAACCTGGCGATATCATCATTGAAATCGATGGTAAATCTGTTAATACTGCGGATGAAGCAATCGTCAATGTTCGATCCCATAACGTTGGCGATAAAATCAAAGTTAAGTTTGAACGCCAAGGCACTACCAAAGAAGTCTCACTAGTGCTCATTGCTGCAAAATAATTACAATATATTCAGATTAGATATAGGATTCGTAAATGTTAGGAATCGGCGGTGGCGAATTTATCGCACTAGCCCTATTGGCTGTAGTTTTAGTGGGGCCAGATAAGCTTCCACAATTTTCTGCCGACTCGGCAAGGTTTATCCGAAAAATTCGAGATTTAGCCCAGGGTGCTACAAGGGATCTGCGCGAAAATCTTGGCCCGGGGTATGAAGATTTAACGGTATCCGATCTCCACCCTAAGAAATTCATTACAAAACATATCAATGAAGTCTTGGCGGAACCTAGCGCTGAAATTACCGAAATTATTAAATCAGCGAAGATTGACCCCGACCTTTTATGAGTAGCGCAGTAGTTGAAAGAATTCATAAGGCACTGCAAGGAGTCTCAGATCCAGAATTGCATCGCCCACTTCCAGAGTTGGGAATGGTGCAATCAGTTGAATTCATTGAAGGCGTAGCCGCTATAACTATTTTATTAACTATTTCTGGCTGTCCGATGAAGGACCGGTTACAAAAAGATATTTCTGACTCACTAGAGCCAATTACTGAAGTAAAGTCATTAGATCTGACATTTGGTGTAATGAATGAAGAGCAGCGCAATAACGTAAAAAAATTATTAAATGGTGGCCGCGAAAAATTTATTCCTTTTGCCCAACCAGATTCTTTAACCCGGGTTATCGGGATAGCTTCAGGTAAAGGTGGTGTTGGCAAATCTTCAGTAACTGCAAATCTTGCGGTAGCGGCCGCCAAGAAGGGCTTGAAGGTTGGTATTTTAGATGCCGATATTTATGGTCATTCAATCCCAAGGTTGATGGGAATAGTTGGAGTTCGGCCAACTGCAATTGATCAGACCTTTATTCCAGTTGAAACATATGGAGTAAAAGTAGTTTCAATGGAGATGTTTAAGCCCGAGCGGTCAGATGCCGTTGCATTTCGTGGACCTATGTTGCATAAAGTTTTAGAGCAGTTATTAAGCGATGCCTATTGGGGAGATCTTGATTTGCTTCTCTTAGATTTGCCACCAGGAACTGGTGATATTGCAATCTCCCTCGGGCAGTTATTGCCGGCATCAGAAATTATTGTTGTCACAACTCCGCAAATAGCTGCGGCTGAAGTTTCAGAGCGAGCTGGTCGAATAGCCCACCAATTGAAACAACACATCATTGGGGTAATCGAAAATATGTCTGACTCCGCTTGTGCAAAATGTGGCGAACCAATTGCGATATTTGGATCTGGTGGTGGCCTGGAAACTGCTAAACAATTATCGGAATTAGTTGGAGCCGATATTTCTTTGATTGGCCAAATCCCATTTGCTCCAGCCTTGCGCGAGGGCGGAGATATTGGAAATCCAATCGTTATTAGTGATCCAACATGTCCAGCAAGTGAAGCTTTTGCAGCAATAGTAGAGAAAATAACGCTTCGCCCTAAGTCTTTAGTCGGGGTCAGGCTTTCGCTCTCTTAACATCGCCTAAGATTGGGCTATGAAAAAGCCACCTGTAAAGAGCATCAATACGGTGGCCAAGCGGTTCGCTGGACGAAGTGAGTTAGCTTTACAACGCAAAAATATTCGTGAGTCATTGGTATCAGTAGCTGGCTTAATCGGAAAACCAGTTAAATATCAAGGTGGAAAAGAAATTGGGCGCCTGGTAGATGTAGTAGTAAGGCATGGTGAAAATTCTTATCCACCAGTTTCAGGGCTAATAGTTAAAGTTGGCCAGAGCAAATCTTTTATTGATGGTGCAAGAATTGCAAAGTTAACTCAGAATGAAATTCAGCTATCTTCAGCAAAGGTTGATTTGACTGAATTTACAAGACGAGAGGGTGAATCACTTCTCGATGCTGATGTCTTAGATCATCAGATAGTTGATGTAAATGGGCTCCGCGTAGTTCGATCCTCGGACCTTTACTTAGCGCCACTTGATCGCGAAATTCGTGTTGTTGGCGTTGATATTTCATTCAAAGCATTTATTCGCAGAATATTTCCTGGCGCACTTGGTAGGGGGCCGATTCCAGAGCATGTGATTGATTGGGCGAACGTTGCCTCATTGGCACATGGAACTGGAGTTGTAAGGTCAACTGAATCTCGCACTGCACTTGGACAACTTCGTCCAGCGGATTTAGCCGATCTAATTGAAGATTTGGCTGGTCGCGAACGAAATGCACTTATTGAGATACTTGATCCAGATCTTGCGGCCGACGCTCTTGAAGAGATGGAAGATGGCGAATTACAGGGCTTATTACGTGGCCTACCTGCGCAAAGGTCGGCCGAACTTATTTCTTTAATGGAACCAGATGAAGGCGCTGAAGTTCTACGTGATCTCGGCGAAGTCCACCGAGAAAGTATTTTTGTAGAGATGGATACTGGAGTTGCAAAGCAGCTACGTAAACTCGTCGAATTTGATGAAACTCTTGCGGGCGGAATTATGACTTCTCACATGTTAATTACTCATGAGGCTGACACCGTTGCATCCGCACTTGCACTTCTAGTTGAGCATCGGGGCCGCGATATTTCAGATGGTGTGGTTGTCGTAGATACTAAAGGAAAACTTCTCGATCATATTCAAATTATTGAATTAATTGCCGCAAAACCGGGTTCCAAACTGTCCTCACTTATAGGCCCGCCATATCCAACTTCAGTTAATTTAAATACCAGACTTGAAGAAGTTATTGTCGAATTCGCAAATAACCGGGGCGCTTCAATCATTGTCGTTGATGAGAAAAATAAACCAGTAGGTCGGATTCTGGCCGATGATTTAGTAGATGCCCTTGCATCAACTTCAGAAAACCACGGTTTTGCACAGGGAAGCGGGGTTATGTGATGGCAAATAAATCCACAATTTCACCCAACAAAATCCGGATTGCAGCGCTTCTAGCGGTGATGGGTCCAGGATTGATTGCTGGACTTTCCGATAACGATCCTGCTGGTATTACAACTTACTCAGTTCTTGGTGCTGATTATGGTTATCAACTGCTCTGGGTTCTAGTCGCTTCGACATTTGCGCTAATTGTTCTGCATGATTTAGGTTCCAGAATCGGTGTAGTCACTCGCCAAGGAATGATTGGCTTAATCCGCCAGAAGTATGGAGCTAGATCTGGAACTCTAAGTGCCGGTGCGTTAATCCTCGCAAATATTGGGACGATGACCGCAGAGTTCGCTGGTATCGCAGCTGCAGGCCAACTCTTTGGTTTCAGTAAGTATGTATCGGTTCCGGTAGCTGCAATTGCAGTTTCATTCTTAGTACTTCGCAATTCCTTTGCTACGGTTGAAAAAGTTTTCTTTATAATTTCTGCTGGTTTTATCGCCTACATAATTGCTGGATTCATGGCAGGACCAGACTGGGGAGCAGCTGCAAGGGGAGTTCTAATCCCCACCATTCCATTCACTCAAGATGCTATTTTTATTGCAACTGCAACTATTGGAACAACGCTTGCGCCTTGGGGGCTAGCGTTCATCCAGTCTTATGCGGTTGATAAAAGATTAACGAAAGATGATCTAAAACTTCTTAGGGTTGATGTTTGGACTGGCTCATTGCTCACAGGAGTGATTGGTTTCTTCGTGGTTGTAACTTGCGCAGCAACTTTGAATAAGCAGGGAATTCATATCAATGGAGCTGCAGATGCGGCAAAGGCGCTAGAACCACTTGCAGGAACCATGGCGAAAGAACTATTTGCAATTGGATTAATCGGTGCCGCCCTTCTAGCTGCCTCGATTCTTCCGTTATCTACTGCATATTCAGTGAGTGACTTAACTGGGCGACCAGCCGCACTAGATGATAGTCCGAAGGAAGCTCCACTCTTCTATCTTACTTTCGGATTGATAACTGGAATCAGTGCCGTTCTGGTTTTAATTCCAGGTGCACCTCTTATTAAAATTCTGGTTTTGACTCAAGTTCTTAATGCAATTTTATTATTGCCATTACTAATTTATATGTTTGGTATTTCTAGAGACAAACAACTCATGGGCGAATATGTTGCAACTCGCACAATGAAAATAATTTATTCAATCATTATTGCAGTGGTAGCCACCGCAGTAGTTTGCATGCTCTGGTTTACGATTAATTAATGAGTAAAAATGACCATACTGCCATTCCTGCGGCTAAAGATCTAGGACTGTTAACTCTTGGCGTAATTGGGGTTGGAAC
The DNA here is from genome assembly GCA_037622205.1 of Actinomycetes bacterium. Lineage (GTDB taxonomy): Bacteria > Actinomycetota > Actinomycetes > Nanopelagicales > Nanopelagicaceae > AAA044-D11. The sequence continues at coordinate 7,590 of JASJJZ010000061.1, read as the reverse complement.
TTCCGGCCCGGTTATTGCTGCGAGCACTATGCCAATAGCTTCGCTAATTTTTTGGCGTAACCTTGGCGGCGCTGCAATGATGCTGCCATTTGCGATTAGAAATGCCGAGTGGCGGACACGGGAACAACGACAAGCGATCGCAATTTCAACAATTGCTGGTGTTTTACTCGCTGCTCACTTCATATGTTTTTTTCTGGCGATGCGATTAACAAGTGTTGCAACAGGAACAGCACTAACGGCCATGCAGCCGATTTTTACCGCAATTTACTTCAAAGTTCGAGGTGGAATAATTCCGAGACGTTCTTGGGGTGGCATGCTAATTGCATTCCTATCGGTTATTTTAATAACTGGTATTGATTTTCAAATTAGCTTCCGAAGCTTCGTAGGAGATTTATTAGCAATTTTTGGTGCAGCGCTGGCAGCCGGTTATATGTTGATTGGATCTAAAGCACAGCAAAAAATATCGACTTCAACTTATACGACTGCTTGCTATCTGACTTGTGCCGCAACAACTCTAACTATTGCTCTTGCAACAGGTAGTGATATTCTGCATTTTGCAGCTCGCCAATGGTGGCTAGTCGCTGCACTTATTATTGGGGCTCAATTTCTGGGTCATACAATGTTTAATATGACGCTTCGTCGAGTTTCACCAGTTATTGTTGCGCAAATTGTTTTCTTCGAAGTGCCGGTATGCGCAATAATTGCCTACTTCTGGCTCGATCAGATTCCACCAGCGGGCATCATCCCAGGGATTATCGGGCTATTAATTGGGTGCGGAATCTTTGTTTCAAAAGCGAAAGTGGTGTCAGAAAATGATTGATCTTCATACTCACTCACTTGCAAGTGATGGCACAGATACGCCGGGCGAACTTATAAATAAAGCCCATGCCAGTGGAATTTCTATTTTAGGTTTGATGGATCATGACACTGTTGCTGGGTGGGACGAGGCAACAAATTATTTACGACCAGGGATGTCTCTTGTGTTGGGTTCAGAAATTTCTTGTCAAACTTTAGATGGCACGAGTGTTCATATGCTTGGTATGTTATTTGATCGCAATCACGCCGGATTGGCGGAAGTTTTGGCTACGACTCGAGATAATCGATTGACTCGTATGAAGCGCATAATTGCAAGGCTAAATGAAGCTGGATTTGAAATTAGTATTGAAGATGTTCTTGCACAACTTGCGCCAGGTGCGACTCTTGGCCGCCCACATCTTGCGGATGCGTTGATAGCTAAGAAGATAGTTTCCAGTCGAGACGAAGCATTTTCCGAACTTTTACATAATAATTCTAAATACTATATTTCACATTATTCACCAACCCCAGAAGATGCCATTAAGTTGATTAAACAGGCCGGTGGAGTCGCAGTTATAGCCCACCCATTAGCCTCTCTACGAGGCCGAACAGTTAGCATCGAGAGTTTTGGTTCAATGGTTGAAGCTGGTCTAGATGGAATTGAAGTCTCCCATAGAGATCAGAGTGAAGATGAGCAGGAATTACTGCGTAATGTCATTGCGCAATATGGCATCATTGCAACTGGTTCGAGTGATTATCACGGCAATGGAAAATTAAATAAGTTGGCCGAGTTCACTACCAAACCAGAGGATTTTGAAGCTTTAGAAGCCAGAGCAGATACAAGAAGGGTGGTCCGTAAATGAATGAAGTCCTACTTGTTTCGGCAACAACCTTTGGGATTCAAGCTTTCGTTACGCTCTTTGTAATTATGGATCCACCTGGTGCAACCCCAATATTTTTGGCGCTAGTTAAAGATGAAACTTCCCGTAAGCGAATTCTGATGGCCTGGCAAGGCGCTGCGGTTTCATTAATTGTGATCGTAGCTTTTGCAATTTTCGGAAAGTTTATTCTTGATTATTTGCAGATCTCGGTTGAAGCCTTGCAAGGCGCGGGTGGCCTACTCCTATTGCTCATCGCTCTCGAGCTGCTGACTGGGGGAGATAGTTCTAGTGATAAATCCAAAGATGTTAATGTCGCTCTCGTTCCACTGGGAACCCCACTTCTAGCCGGGCCAGGTGCCATTGTCACAACAATAGTTTTCGTTCAAAATGCCCATACAACATCTATGAAACTCGCGCTAGCTGCAGCTATTATCGCTGTTCATTTAGCAATTGGACTCACTTTGATGTTCTCAACGAAAATAGTTTCCTTGATTAAGGAATCTGGCGTTACTTTACTTGCAAGAATTGCCGGATTACTGCTTGCAGCAATTGCAGTTGAGATGATTGTTCAGGCTATTAAGGGATTTTTTAACCTTTAAGCTGAAGCGAAACCTACTTTTCGCTCTTCACTCTGCCCGATTTCAACAAATGAAATTTTGTCGTTCGCAATAATAGTTTGACGTCCTCGAATATCTGTCAAAACGAGAGATTTTCCGGAATCTAGTGCAGCGGTAACAGCTTCCATTACTTTTTCCGGAGCTAGTTCACACTCGATATGAAGCTCTTGAGTTGAATCTGAAATGCCAATACGAACTTCTGTTGTTGAACCTAATGTAGATTTTTTAGTAGACATGGATTTAGTTTAATCTATTAATTTGCTTTAGGGAATCCAGAAATTCCACGCCAGATCAGATTTGAAACTAGTTCTACTGCAGTCTCACGATCAAGTTTCCCATCACGCTCTAACCAATGGCGGGCCGAAGTTTGAGCGGTTCCGATTAATCCAACAGCAAGCATCATCGAAGCCTCTTTGGTTAATCCAGTATCCAGTGAAATAACTGCGCTAAGCGCAGCTGCTGAATCGTAAGTCATACGGCTTAATCGTTCGCGAACTTGAGGTTCAACACTCATGTCACTTTCGAAGAGCAATCTAAATGCTTCACCCTCGCGATTAATGAACCCAAAATATGCATCAACTGTTGCATGAACGCGAGCTGCATTATCAGAAGTTGAAGCAATAGCTTTTTGAATATCGAAAACTAAGGAGTCAATATGTAGATCAAGAACAGCGAGATATAGATCCAACTTCGATGGAAAATGTTGATATAGAACAGGCTTGCTAACTTTTGCTCTATCCGCAATCTCATCCATAGCGGCCGAGTGGTATCCAGCCTGGGTGAAAACTTCTAACGCCGCAGCAAGTAGTTGCGCGCGACGCTCGTCTCGGGGTAGGCGCCCCTTATTTCCATTGGTTGCCGCTGTGGATTCTGTGCTCATCTGGCTAATCGTAGGGTCTATAGCACTGCTAATGCGACTTTTTGCGAGAAACTTGCAACAAGTATTTAACTTTCAATTTTGATTTGTGAGGAATATCAGCGAAAATTAGGGCGTTGTAATAACTGCCCAACCAAAATATTGGTAAAAATTAAAGAGATGAGTATTTGTGTCGGCCACTTTAAAGCCACTCGTTACAGAAGGTCCACCATTAAGCGTTGATGAAGTTCGTCGCTATAGCCGCCATCTCATAATTCCCGATGTAGGCATGAGTGGGCAGCGCCGATTGATGAATGCGAAAGTTTTGTGCGTCGGGGCGGGCGGTTTAGGTTCACCAGCTCTTATGTATTTAGCAGCAGCCGGGGTAGGAACTCTGGGAATTGTTGAGTTCGATACCGTCGATGAATCAAATTTGCAACGCCAAATAATTCACGGCCAATCAGATATTGGTAAGAGCAAAGCCATTAGTGCTAAAGAGGCAATTGCAGAGATAAATCCATATATCAATGTCGTCTTGCATGAAACCAGACTAGATGTAGATAACGTCATGGAAATTTTTGCCCAATACGATTTAATAGTTGATGGTACCGATAATTTTGCAACCAGATATCTTGTAAATGATGCAGCAGTCCTCTTAAAGAAACCTTATGTGTGGGGTTCGATCTATAGATTTGATGGACAAGCAAGCGTTTTCTGGGCCGAACATGGTCCGTGCTATCGCTGCTTATATCCAGAACCACCACCACCAGGAATGGTTCCAAGTTGTGCCGAAGGCGGCGTTCTCGGAGTTCTTTGTGCATCAATCGGTTCAATTCAGACGACCGAAGCTATTAAATTAATTGCTGGAATCGGTGATCCACTAATAGGTGAATTAATTGTTTATGACGCTCTTGAAATGGAGTATCGCAAAGTTAAGATTCGCAAAGATCCAGCGTGTCCGGTCTGCAGTGAAAACCCAACTCAAACCGAACTGCTTCCAGACTATGAATCTTTCTGTGGGATGCTCTCTGAAGGCGCAACTGAAGCTGCATCTGGTTCAACGATTGCGGTTACTGAACTTAAAGCGAAAATGGATAGTGGCGAGAAATTCATGTTAATTGATGTGCGCGAACCTGGAGAATTTGAGATTGTAAGAATCCCTGGATCAGTGTTAATTCCTAAGCAAGAATTCTTAAATGGATCTGCTCTCGAAGGCCTACCGCAAGATATTCCAATAATTTTGCACTGTAAATCTGGTGTTCGATCAGCTGAATGCTTAGCTGTTTTGAAACAGGCTGGTTTTGCTGATGCAACTCATGTGGCTGGTGGGGTTGTTGCTTGGGTAAAGCAAATTGATCCTTTACTTCCGATTTATTAATAGTTAGGTTTAGAAATGACAGATCGTTCATTACTTCTAGTTCATGCGCATCCTGACGATGAAACCATTAATAATGGCGCAACTATGGCTAAATATGCGGGTGAAGGTGTTCGGGTAACTCTGGTTACCTGCACAAGGGGTGAGGAAGGCGAAGTATTAATTCCAGAGCTAGCAGATTTAGCTAGCTCCCAGAAAGATCAGCTAGGTAGCCATCGTGAAACTGAATTGGCAGATGCGATGGCTGCACTTGGTGTGACTGACTTTAGATTCCTGGGCGCACCAGATCGAAAATGGCGAGATAGCGGAATGATGGGGACCGAGCCAAATAATCGAAGTGATGTCTTTTGGCAGGCCGGTTTAGATGAGGCGGCAAGTTATTTAGTAAAAATTATTCGTGAGGTGAAGCCACAGGTACTGGTTACATATGATGAATTTGGCGGATATGGCCATCCAGATCACATCCAAACCCATCGAGTGGCAATGCGAGCAGCCGAGTTAGCGAGCGATTCTAATCATGGCGAGGGAAATCCTTGGGAAATATCTAAAATTTATTGGAACACAATGCCCAGGTCAGTAATTCAAGCTGGTATCGACAAGATGACGGAGATTGGCTCTGACTTTTTTGGCGCAGAAAGTGCCGACGATCTGCCATTTGCAAAACCTGATGAACTTGTAACAACGCTTATTGATGGCACCGAATTTATTGAAGCTAAAATGAAAGCAATGGCGGCGCATCCGACTCAGATTGAATTAGATGGTCCGTTCTTTGCGCTATCAAACAATTTAGGAAATCAGGTCTGGGCCCATGAGTATTACACCTTAGTAAAAGGCGATAAAGGTAATATTCTTGACGGTATGGGGCGCGAGGCAGATCTCTTTGCTTAGTGCAATTGGCGCCTTGTTATTTGGAAGCTTGATTGGATTCATCGGAGTAGTTCTTCACAATTCACTTCAGCCATTTGGGATTTTACTTGCTCTACTGACCACCGCAATTGGCATTAATTTTGCCGGTCAACTATTTGGTGCTCGAAAATTTAAGTTGATAGCAGCAGTTGCTTGGCTTGCAGTTGCGCTGCGTGCTGGAACTTATGGCCAGAGTAATGAAATCCTAATTATTTCAAATCTCTATGGGAACATTTTCTTACTTGGCGGTTTACTCATGGCGGCTATCGCAGTTCTTAAGAAGAGTTAAACCCAATCCCACTCTTGTCCACCTGATGAATCTTTAATTGAAATCCCTAACTTTAATAACTGGTCACGCAACTTATCGCTTTCTGTGAAGTTCTTTACTTCACGTGCCGAACGTCGTTGTTCTAGTAAATCAGAAATTTCTGGCGTTGCTTCAGCTTTAGCTTTTGGAACTCTCGCAATTTCCAATCCATAAATTTGATCTACGCTCATGAAGCATGCTGCTTTAGTGGCGCCAGATATCAAATCATCCTTCTCAAGTTTTCTAAGTTGTTGGAGAGCCCGCGGGGTATCTAGATCTTGTTGGATATCAGCCAAGCTGCCTGCAGAAAAATCGGAGACGAATTCAGTATCTATCTCACCTTGATCTCCCCACTGCAGCATTTTTTTGCGCCAACGATCCAAGGTTGAATCAGCAGCACGTAGGGCTTCCCAAGTTAAATCCATCTGGCTGCGATATCGGTTTTCTAGGAAACAGAGCCGTAAAGCCAGGGGATCGAGGCCACTTTGAATCACATCTTTTAATAAAACTACATTGCCTGAGCTTTTCGACATTTTCCTGCCCTCAAAGAGCAAATGTTCGCCATGTATCCAATTTTCTACCACTTCATATCCGACTGCCGAATTGGACTGTGCTCTCTCATTTTCATGATGCGGGAATCGCAGATCGATTCCACCTAAATGTAAATCAACACCACCATCTAAAAAATGCAGGGACATTGCGGAACATTCAATATGCCAGCCCGGAAATCCTGGACCCCAAGGCGAATCCCAAATCATCTCCGTGCGATTTGCTGCAGCTTTCCAGAGCGCCCAGTCAGCATGAAATATTTTTGCACCATCTTCTACAAATTCATAGCTATGACCAGGCTTTAGGGAATCTAATCGATTACCAGAAATCTCACCATAGGTTTCGAACTGGGTAGCAGAAAAATAAACGCAACTATCAGATCCTACGTAGGCATATTTTGAATCAATTAATTTAGAGATTAGTTTCTGTATTAACTCAATTGTTTCACTGGCCTTGGGATATGCAGTTGCCGGAATAATATTTAATCTAGCTAAATCTGTATGAAAGTTTGCCTCATACTTACGGGCGATTTCAAAAGGATCTTTAGCTTCAACTTTCGACTGCTCCAGTAACTTATCGCCGCCAATTTCGTTACCCGTTAAATCTTCGCTCATGTGACCAACATCTGTTATGTTTTGTATAAGTTTCGAATCAAACCCAGAAAAAGTTAAAATTCTTTTTATCAAATCGCCAAGCAAGAATGTTCGTAAGTTCCCCACATGTGCATCGCGATAGACAGTTGGACCACAACAGTAAATTGCAACTTCAAAGCCATTCTTGGCACAGACCTCTTTTAAGGAACGCGCTTTGGTGTCAAAGATATATAGCCCAGTCCTCATTTTTCAGGGACTATTTTCCAGAGCGCAATTGCGTTGTAATCAAATTTTTTTAGAGTTCCATCTTTTTTGCGAACTGCATCAATTTCTTCCAAGGTGCCAAGTAAATCTCGAAAGCCGCCACCTGGCTCACGTAGCCGAATAGATACGCGCTTTCCAATCTCATTTAAGGAGGGAGTGGGGTTTCCCATATTAATAGCCCCTCCTTTCCCTGAAATCTTCGAATTCGAGACCTACGAAATTGCAGGTATTCGCTATCCTAGGCTCATTAGATTAGATGGAAAGGTAGCAAATTGACTTACATAATCGCAGAACCATGTGTAGACATAAAGGATAAATCCTGTATCGAGGAATGTCCTGTTGATTGCATTTACGAGGGCGGGCGGATGCTTTATATCCAACCTGACGAATGTGTTGACTGCGGTGCCTGTGAGCCCGTGTGTCCAGTAGAAGCTATCTACTACGAAG
>JASJJZ010000060.1:0-4337 GCA_037622205.1 Actinomycetes bacterium | reverse complement strand
ACGGCTCGGAAGTCATCTAACTCTGCTTCGTTAGCACTTCCAGAAAGTGCCTTCTTGAAGAGTTCTTCCGCTTTAGCGCTTTCAAGTTTTAGCGTTTGTACGCTAACTACCCCGTGATCGGTTGCTGTTGCGCCATTATCTTTGAAGTGCGCCCTCGCCTTTCTTAGCGCACTAAGTAAATTAGCGAAAGAAGTTATCTCGATTCCGTAAAGTTCTCCCAATGCGTCTAAATTTGATTTCCAGTCTGGACGATCAGGATCAGATACACCATCTGGTCTAAAGGTTGGAATTACTCGACCTCCAAGATCTAGCTTTGAAAGTTCGATATGAGAGCCAAGAGAATCAGAAGTTGTATCAGTTGTTGCAAGTAGTTCGATATTAAATCTCTTGAATAGCGCCTGCGGCTTAAATTCTGGGATCTGTAATTTAGTATTTATCTGGCTATAAATTTTTGATGCGTTTTCTGGCGCAAGAATTTCGCTAACATCAAAGAGCGTAGCTAAAATCTCTTGAAACCAGATTCGAGATGGGGTTGATCTAAATAATTTCCAATTTTCAGCAAGCACTTTCCAATTTTCTTCAGGTGAATTTTTAGCAAGCGCCTCATATTTAACGCCCTGGCTATGTAACATCCGCAAGATGTAATGATCGGGTGCCATCAAAAGCGCAACTGGATCAGTGAAGTTTTTATTGGCCAAAATCATCGAGGCATCGACATGTCCATGCGGCGAAATGATTGGATACTTACGCATCTCGGCGTAGATAGTGCGGGCTAGTGGCAGATTCTCATTTTCTCCCAAATGCCTATCGGCGTATGAATTAGACATTAGTTGCCACTTCCTTCAACCAATCAAATGCTGCATCTTGCATTTCAATCGTAAATGAATGGCCGACCGGATATGTGTCGGATTTATAATTACTTTCACTCTTTGCAAATGCAATCTTTAGAGCGCTATCGGCATCTGACATTCCGGCCTTAGTAAATAGTTGATCCTCGCCGCAGAATTGAACATAGAGCGGGGTTCTGTTTATTGTGCAGAGACCAGGCCAATCACTCTTTGCGCCAAGGCCTTGCGGGAAAAACATCCAAGAATGCGGAGCGATATGAGTTGCTACCATCGATTTATATGTTGCCATTGCGCCAACACATACAACAGCGCTTAATTCTGGATTGGTTGCGTGCAGATAAACAGCCCGAGCACCGCCACCAGAGAGGCCAACAACCGAAATTGAATCCGAAATTTCTGGCATTGACTTTGCAACCTCAACAGCAACGCGATCATCAAAATTAAGCAGCCCGGCAAGTGTTGAATTAAATAGACTTAAGTATTTAGAAAGCGCCATTGATTCATGCATTACCGAAAGTTGCTCGTAATCTTTTCTTCCAAGTAACTCGATTAATCGAGCTGGCATATCTTCTAATTTAAAACTGCGCGATCCCCACAGGAAACAATCAAAAGCCAGAACAGCGAAACCTTTTTTAGCTAGGGCATTTGCGGCGCCGCGATTCCCGTAGTGATCGCGCTTTACCCAAGCCGCGCGCTCTGGTAATTCTTCAACACCATCAACGACTTTCTCTTTACCAAATTCTTTAACATCATCATGGCTGTGCAGAAATAGTGCACCAGGAAGAGGTGTATTTACGTTTGGAGGGCGGAGTAAGAGAGCTTCGGTGCGTGGCCCAAATCCTGTGCTCCAACTTATCTCCGACATTTCTACGCCATCATGGATCCAACTCTTGCCACGTTGAATTTTAAAATCAGTTGGAAATTTTGGAAGGTGGCCAAATATATTTAGAAGTCCAGCCGTATCAATATTTGGGATTGCCGGCGGGGAAAATTCGAGCACTGTTTCTAAGTCGGCGAAGCTTCCCAAATTCGTGAACATCTTGTGAGTATCTAACCAATAATCTTGCGCGAAAGAAAGGTCACCTTTGGCAAAATTGAACTAAACTTCAAACATGAAACCAATTGTTCAAGTATCTCTCGACCTAACCGATATAAAAGAAGCGCTAGAAATGGCGCATACTGCTATTCGGGCGGGTGTTGATTGGATAGAAGCCGGAACGCCACTTATTTTGGCCGAGGGTTTACATGGCGTGAGAGCACTTCGCAAGGAGTTTCCCAGTCATCCAATTGTCGCGGATCTAAAAACTATGGATGGTGGATATCTAGAGGCCGAGATGATGGCCAAAGCTGGTGCTACACATGTTGTTGTGATGGCGAGATCTCATCCAGAAACTATTAAATGCGTTGTGCAAGCTGGAAAAGATTACGGCGTAAAAGTTATGGGAGATAATTTAGGTTGTCCCGATATGGTGGCAGGTGCCCGCGAATTAGAAGAACTTGGTTGCGACATGGTTATTCACCATATTGGTTATGACGAACGACGTGGCCTTGCCGCCGCAGGTAAGCCTTGGAAGAACCCACTTGATCAATTGCGCGAAGTTGTCGACGCGGTAAGCGTTCCGGTTCAAGCAGTTGGAGGTTTAACACTAGAACAAGCAATTGCCTGTCCTTCTTATGGCGCTCCACTTGTTGTGATTGGTGCTCCCCTTGCAATTGATGCTGATTCATTTAGTCAAGGCGCCGGAGATGTCGAAGAAGTATTACGCAAGATTTGTGAAGCAGTTCATGGCTTTGGCGATGTAAAAGTTAAGGGAGAAAAATAATTGAAGTCTGCTGGCGTAGTTAATTTTTCATCTGAGCCCCATAGCGTTGAAGTCCGTGAAGTTGAACGTCCAGTTTGTGGCGATGGCGATGTAATTGTTCAGGTTGAAGCAGCAAGTGTTTGCGGATCTGATTTACACCAATGGGAGGGCACAAATTCTTGGCCAGTTAATTACCCAGTTGTATTGGGGCACGAATTTGGTGGCCATGTAGTTGAGCTTGGAAAAGAAGTTGTTTCCGCTGGTAAATGGCACGAAGGCGATCGCATCGTGAGTGAAACTGCCGCTGTCGTAGATATGTCTGGCGCAATGTCCCGTCAAGGTTTATATAACTTAGATCCAAGCCGTAAGGGCTTTGGTTACGGCGTAAATGGCGCAATGACTAGGTATGTAAAAGTTGCAGCTCGCCTGCTTCACAAGATTCCAGATAACGTTTCATTTGATCATGCATCTATGACCGAACCATGTTCCGTCGCATACTCTTCATCGATTGCACCCGGACATATTCGCCCTGGAGATCGCATTGTTGTTTTAGGACCTGGCCCAATTGGAATTTTAGCTGGTGCAATGGCAAGGCTTGCTGGTGCCGAAGTTGCAATCGTTGGCCTAGAACGCGATAAAGCGCGGTTAGAAGTTGCAAAAAAATATGGGTGCGATGTCGTTATTGGTGATGTAAAAGATTGGGCAATGGAAGTAGATGGACTTGGCGCAGATGGCGTTGTTGATGCTGCCGGAGTTTCGGCTACGTTAAAGATTGCACTTGATGTGATTCGGCCAAATGGTTGGATTTCGAAAGTCGGTTGGGGTCCGCAGCCAGTTAATTTCTCACTTGATCAACTAGTGCAGAAAAATGTGCGGTTAGAGGGATCATTTAGCCATAATTGGCCAATGTGGGAGCGCGCACTTCGGATGCTTGGCACTGGACAATTAGATTTAACTCCGGTTCTTGGTGGAACTTTTCCAATCGAAGAGTGGGAAACTGCATTTAAAAAGATGCACTCGGGTGAATTTATTAAATCAGTAATTAAGCCGGCTTAAGATGCGCTTAAAAGATAAGGCAATAATTGTTACTGGCGGAACATCAGGAATTGGTGCTGCAATCGCAACTGCGGCTATCCGTGAGGGTGCAAAAGTATTGGTTCATGGAATTAATGCGGAAGAAGGCCGGGCTACTGTTGAGCGATTGGGAGCCAGCGCCGTTCTCTGTATTGCAGATTTGGAAGAAGACAGTGCGCCAGAATTGATTGTTGGCGCCGCGCTAACGGCCTTTGGCAAGATTGATGGCATAGTAAATAATGCTGCAATCTTTGGTGGAACAAATATTTCGGAGCAAGAGGTTGAACATTTCCGCAGAATGGTGCAGATAAATTTATCTGCGCCACTTTTTCTAATTAAGGCAGCTTTTGAAGAGCTTAAGAAGACTGGCGGTTGCGTTTTAAATATTGGTTCCATAAATGCCCATGCCGGTGAATCTAAGTTGCTTGCCTACAGCATCACCAAAGGTGGCATGGCGACAATGACTAGAAATTTGGCGAATGCAAATGGGATTCATGGGGTTCGGGTGAATCAGATAAATCCAGGATGGGTTTTAACCGAGCGCGAGTACAGAGACAAGCTTGCTGTTGGTTTGAAGCCAAGTTGGCCAGAAGATTTAACTCGCGTCGATATT
>JASJJZ010000059.1:0-14856 GCA_037622205.1 Actinomycetes bacterium | reverse complement strand
CCACACAATGGCTGCCGCCCAACCAAACCACGTAGAGTTTAAGGAAGGAAGAGAATAAATGGCCCGTTACACAGGAGCAGATTGCAAGCGCTGCCGTCGCGAAAAAGTAAAACTCTTTCTTAAGGGTTCTAAGTGCGATGGACCAAAGTGTCCGATCGAATCACGTCCTTATCCACCAGGACAACACGGCCGCGGTCGTTCAAAAGAATCTGAATACCTATTACAGATGCGCGAAAAGCAGAAGTGCGCTCGCATTTACGGTGTTCTAGAGAAGCAATTCCGTGGATATTACGAAGAGGCTAACCGTCTTCAAGGTAAGACTGGTGAAAACCTCTTAATTATTCTTGAAACTCGTCTAGATAACGTTGTTTACCGCGCTGGCTTTGCAAAGAGCCGCGACATGGCACGTCAACTAGTTCGTCACGGTCACTTCCTGGTTAACGGTAAGAAGGTAAACATTCCTTCATTCCGCGTAACTCCAATGGATGTAATCGATGTTCTTCCAGGATCACTAGATGCCACACCGTTTATCGTGGCAAGTGCTGAACTTGGTGAAAAAGCAGTCCCAGCGTGGATGGAAGTTGTTGGATCAAGGTTACGTATTTTGGTTCATGCAACACCAACTCGCCCTGTGATTGATACCCAAGTCCAAGAGCAACTAATCGTTGAACTTTATTCCAAGTAATAAGTACCACCAGCTTTAAAAAACTAAAAAAGGAACTATCAACCGAGAGATCAAATAACGGGTCTCCCAGACAGACGGAGGAACTAAGTGCTAATTGCACAACGCCCCATCCTCACCGAGGAAGCAGTAAGCGAATACCGTTCACGGTTCATAATCGAGCCACTAGAGCCGGGCTTTGGTTACACCCTTGGAAATTCATTACGCCGCACACTTTTGTCTTCGATCCCTGGTGCAGCTATTACCAGTATTCGCGTCAATGGTGCGCTACATGAATTTGCCACCCTTGATGGCGTTAAGGAAGATCTCACTGAGGTCGTTCTTAACATCAAGAACCTAGTCCTCTCATCAGATAATGATGAGCCTTCACTTCTCTACATCCGCAAGAGCGCAGAAGGTGTCGTAACTGGCGCCGACATTGCAGCTCCTGCTGGCGTAGTAGTTCACAATCCAGAGCTTCATATCGCAACACTTAACTCAAAGGCCAGCTTCGAAGTTGAACTTACAGTTGAACGTGGACGCGGTTATGTAACAGCGGTACAGAACAAGGCAGCAGGCGGAGAAATTGGTCGTATTCCAGTTGACTCTATCTACTCACCTGTCCTTCGCGTTACCTACAAAGTTGAAGCAACACGTGTTGAACAACGCACAGACTTCGATCGTTTGATCGTTGATGTCGAGACCAAGCAATCAATGAAGCCAGGAGATGCAATGGCATCTGCCGGTAAGACTTTGGTTGAACTATTCGGTCTTGCTCGCGAATTAAATGTTGATGCTGAAGGCGTTGAAATGGGACCTTCTATGCAAGACACAGCGCTAGCTGCAGATCTTGCGCTTCCAATCGAAGATCTTGATCTAACAGTTCGTTCATACAACTGCCTAAAGCGTGAAGGTATTCACACTGTTGGCGAACTTGTAGGACGTTCAGAAGCTGATCTAATGGATATCCGTAACTTTGGTTCGAAGTCAATTGATGAAGTTAAAGCAAAGCTAGTATCAATGTCACTTCAACTTAAGGACAGCCCAATCGGCTTTGATCCAACAAAGCATGCTAACTATGGAACAAACGTTGACGATGATCTCGTCGATGTTGAGTAAGTCAGGAGAAATAAATGCCACGTCCAAGTAAAGGTCCTCGCCTCGGTAGCGGACCTTCTCACGAAAGATTGCTGCTAGGCACACTGGCTGAACAACTTTTCGAACACGGCAAGATCACAACCACTGAGACCAAGGCAAAGCGTCTTCGTCCATTGGCTGAAAAGTTAATCACTGCTGCAAAGGTTGGAGATCTTCCAGCTCGTCGTCGCGTAATGGAGACAATCCAGAACAAGTCAGTAGTGCACACACTTTTCACTGAGATTGCACCGACATTCGCTACTCGCGAAGGCGGGTACACACGTATCACCAAAATTGGTCCACGTAACGGTGACAATGCGCCAATGGCGGTAATTGAACTCGTTAAGTAAAACTAATTAGTTATGTCAGAGCCCACTGCCGTTATCGCCAGTGGGTTTTGTCGTTTAAGAATTGATTTAACTTATGACGGCACAAACTATGCCGGGTGGGCGCCACAACCAGATCAGCGCACTATCGAAGGCGAATTAACAAGTGCGATTTCAAAGCTAGCAGGAGTTCAAGTTGAACCTGTAGTTGCGGGGCGAACCGATGCTGGAGTTCATGCCACTGAGCAGGTAATGCATGTGGATGTTCCAAAGACGTCCGACGATATTCCAAATTGGAATTTCAGATTAAATAGAATTTTAGATCCCGATATTCGAATCCTAAATGTAAGTATTGCTACTGCTGAATTCCATGCTCGCTTCTCGGCTGTTGAGCGCGAATATCAATATCGCTTGGCTGATAACAACCAAATAGTTTTTCCACTTGAAAGGTATAACACCGCAACCTGGTTTCGAGGACTAGATGTTGATCGCTTAAATCAGGCGAGTTCTCTGCTACTTGGCGAACATGATTTCGTTGCCTTCTGTAAATTTCGCGAGGATCAAAAAACAGTTAGAACTTTGAAGAAATTTCACTGGTCCAGGTTGGATTCTGGAATCTTGATTGCAGATGTTGCGGCAAATGCCTTCTGTTATTCGATGGTTCGAAACCTAGTGGGAGCTGCAGTTGCGGTAGGCGAAGGCCGATTTGAAAAAGAGTGGGCACAAGCAATTTTAGATAATAAGGAGCGAGTATCTGATTCCTATGTATTTCCTGCTCATGGCTTAACCCTGGTGAAAGTTACTTATTAATGGGTCATATTGATTTAAGTGGCATCGAATATTGGTTACCAGATGGCAGATTATTATTAAACGATATTAATTTTAGAGTTGGTGATGGCGCAAAGGTCGCAATTGTTGGTCCTAATGGATCTGGTAAAACTACTTTAATAAGGATGATTTGTGGAGATCTCACACCGCATACCGGGAAAGTCGCAATCTCTGGCGGACTCGGAATTATGCGCCAATTTATTGGACAGGTGCGAGATGAATCAACCGTTCAAGATTTACTAGTTTCAATCTCACCTCCAAAAATCCAAGAAGCTGCACAAAAAGTTAAGAGCGCTGAAAAATTAATGAACGAGCGAAATACTGAGAAAGATCAACTTAATTTCGCCCAAGCGATTTCTGATTGGGGAGATATTGGGGGATATGACGCCGAAGTTATGTGGGATATGTGTTGCACCAGCGCCTTAAATAAAACTTATGACGAAGTCTCGCATCGTTTAGTAAACACGCTCTCTGGTGGCGAACAGAAGAAGCTAGTATTGCAAGCCTTGCTTCGTGGACCAGATGAAGTCTTAGTCCTAGATGAACCTGATAACTACTTAGATGTTCCGGCCAAGAGATGGCTAGAAGCTGAATTAATTAATACAAGTAAGACCGTCTTCTTTGTAAGCCACGATCGCGAATTATTAAATAAGGTAGCTCAGAAAATTGTTACGGTAGAGCTTGGCGCAACTGGAAATACGGTCTGGGTCCATGGCGGAAACTTTGCAACTTGGCATGATGCAAGAAAAGCTCGACAAGAGCGCTTTGCCGAGCTACTTCTTAGATGGAATCAAGAGCATGATCGATTAATAAATCTTGTTAAAACTTTGCAAGTTCAGGCGGCTAGTAGCCCGGATATGGCATCTAAATATCGTGCGATGCAGACCAGACTCCGAAAGTATGAAGAAGTTGGCCCACCAGAAGCGCCGCCACTCGAGCAAGAGGTAAAGGTAACTCTGCGCGGTGCGCGCACTGGCCTCCGAGTCTTAACTTGTGAAAATTTGCAATTAACTGGCCTCACAGATCCCTTTGATCTCGAACTTTTTTACGGTGATCGCGTTGCAATTTTGGGCCAGAATGGAACTGGAAAATCACATTTCTTGCGGGCCTTATCGGGAGATACAACCGTTAAATATTCTGGAAGTTTTAAATTGGGTGCCCGAGTTACGCCAGGATTCTTTGCGCAAACTCATGCTCATCCAGAATTTATTGGTAAAACACTTGTCGAAATTCTCTGGGAAGAAGCGTCGCTGCAGCTTGGCCCAGCAAAGAGCGTGTTGAATAGATATGAATTAAGCCAGCAATCTGATCAAAAATTTGAGTCTCTCTCAGGTGGACAACAAGCACGTTTCCAAATCTTGTTATTAGAACTTCAAGGTTCAACAATGCTGTTATTGGATGAGCCAACAGATAACTTAGATTTGGCTTCTGCTGAAGCCTTGGAAGAAGGTCTTGCCGGATATTCTGGAACCGTCCTTGCAGTGACCCACGACCGTTGGTTCACCCGCGGATTCGATCGATACCTAGTATTTCCTGCTACGGGCGGGGTGTATGAGGCGAAAGAGCCCGTGTGGGAATACTGATTTTGACCCATTTCCCCTTGGCGGGTAATCTAGCCCCCTACTCAAATGGCTTTTAGTCAGATTCAAGCCGGTGGGTTAAACCGAATAACAATTTAGAAAGAGAGATACCTCGTGCGCACTTTCACACCAAAAGCTGGTGACGTTGCTCGTAAATGGCATGTCATCGATGCAGAAGGAGTTGTACTTGGTCGTCTTGCAAGCCATGCAGCTGTTCTACTTCGCGGAAAGCACAAGACAACATTCGCACCACACATCGATATGGGCGACTTTGTAGTTGTTATCAACGCAGAGAAAGTTGTCCTTACCGGACAAAAAGCTGGACAAAAGTTTGCTCATCACCACTCTGGTTTCCCAGGTGGTATGACTTCAATTGTTTATTCAGATCTCATTAATTCAGATCCAACACGTATCGTTGAAAAAGCAATTCTAGGAATGATTCCAAAGAATAAGTTGGGCCGCACTGTTGGTTCAAAGCTAAAGGTTTACGCAGGTCCAGCACATCCACATGCTGCGCAGAACCCAACACCATTCGTATTCACCCAAGTTTCCCAAATGACAAAGTAAGTAACAGGAGCCATATAAATGTCTGATTTTGATACTGTAATCGATAGCGATGTTGAAGAAGTTCCGACAACATATTCATCGTCAACTCCTGGAATCGCCCCTGGTCGTAAAGGTGTTCTTGCACCTGGTGGCGGAACTGGTCGTCGTAAAGAAGCAGTTGCTCGAGTTCGCTTAGTTCCTGGTTCAGGAAAGTGGATCGTTAACGGTAAAGAATTAGCAGTTTACTTCCCAAACAAAGTGCACCAACAACTAGTGTCAGAACCATTCCGCACTGTTGGCGCAGAAAATGAATTTGATGTTGTCGCTCGTATCAATGGTGGCGGAACGTCAGGTCAAGCAGGCGCACTTCGTTTAGGTGTTGCTCGCGCTCTTAATGAAATCGATCGCGATGCAAACCGTGCTTCACTTAAGAAGGCTGGATTCCTTTCACGTGATGCTCGAGTAATTGAACGTAAGAAGTACGGCCTAAAGAAGGCTCGTAAGCGTTCTCAATACAGCAAGCGTTAATTCAACCTTCGCAGTTATGGCTCTCTTTGGCACGGATGGTGTCAGAGGTGTAGCTAATGTCGATCTCACAGCAGAACTAGCCCTTGATTTAGCGGTTGCTGCTGCTCATGTATTAGCTGAAGTCGGGGCGATCTCGAAGAATCGTCCGAAAGCAATTGTCGGTCAAGACTCACGTGCATCTGGTGAATTCTTAGAGGCCGCGATAGTTGCTGGTTTAGCAAGTGCTGGCGTAGATGTTTATAAAGTTGGAGTTCTTCCAACACCTGCAATCGCGCATTTAGTTGCATCAAGCGGTGCGGATCTTGGCGTAATGATTAGCGCCTCACATAATCCAATGCCAGATAATGGGATTAAATTCTTTGCCAAAGGCGGCGGAAAATTAGATGACGCACTGGAATTAGCAATTGAAAGTCGCCTAAATGAACCATGGGAGCGTCCAGTCGGTCGAGATGTAGGTCGAGTTATAACTGATGAATCTGCCGCCGAAAGATATATCTTTCACTTGCTCTCGTCGCTATCAGTAAATCTAAGTGGAATAAAAGTTGTTGTTGATTGTGCAAATGGTGCTGCTTCAGAAGTTGCACCAGAAGTTTATGCTCGGGCTGGGGCTGAAGTGATTGCCATTTCAAACCAACCAAATGGCTTAAATATTAATGATAATTGCGGGTCTACCCATCTTGAGAAATTAATTTCCGAAGTAAAGAAACAGGGCGCCGATTTAGGTATCGCACACGATGGCGATGCCGATAGATGTCTAGCGATTGATGCAACCGGAAATCTAGTAGATGGTGATTATATTCTGGCTATTTTAGCGAAAGCGTGGAAGGTCCCAACTGTCGTTGGTACCGTAATGACTAATCTTGGATTTATAAAAGCTATGACCGAAACTGGAATTGCATTTGAGAAGACACCGGTTGGCGATCGCTATGTTTTAGAGAATATGTTAGCTAACAATCACAAACTTGGTGGCGAACAATCAGGCCACATAATTATGCGAGATTTTGCAAATACTGGAGATGGTTTGCTCACCGCACTTCAACTTATGTCAGTCATGGCAAAGACTAAGAAATCTCTAAGTGAGTTAGCGAAAATTATGGTTCGCTTTCCACAAGTATTGATCAATGTAGATGGTGTAAACAAGGCTAATCTCACGAAATCAAAAGCTATTGCTGCTGCAATTGGAGAGAACGAATCAAAACTTGGAGCAAATGGTCGAATCTTGCTGCGCGCATCCGGAACTGAACCTTTAGTAAGGGTTATGGTTGAAGCCGAGAGCGAAGTTGTGGCTGGCGAAATCGCTCAGAAACTAGCAACGCTAGTAAGATTAGAACTCTCTTAACTTCAAGTAACTTCAAGAAGGAGCTTTTTAAATGTGTGGCATTGTTGGTTACACCGGTAAAGAACTCGCACTTGGCCCAGTTTTAGAGGGGCTGCGGAAACTTGAATATCGAGGATATGACTCTGCCGGAATTGCGCTGATAACAGATGCTGGCGAAAAACTCTGGATTGAAAAGCGCGCTGGAAAATTAGGAAACCTGGAAGAAATCTTGGGAGATAAAACCCCTAACTCGCACAGCGGGATTGGTCATACCAGATGGGCTACGCATGGTGGGCCAACCGATGAGAATGCACATCCGCACTTAGATAATGAAGGAAAATTAGCGGTTATTCACAATGGAATTATTGAGAATTATTTAGAACTCCGTCAGCAGTTAGAAAAAGCCGGTCACGTATTCAAATCTGAAACTGATAGCGAATCAGTGGCTCATCTTTTGAGTGATTCCCGAAAGAAGCACGGTGGTGATCTAGCAGCCGCGATGCGTGAAGTCTGTCAACAACTACGGGGTTCTTTCACGCTACTTGCAATCCATAGCGATGAACCAGGACGCATAGTTGGTGCTCGCAGAAATTCGCCGCTAGTAGTCGGTGTCGGCAAAGGCGAGAATTTCCTGGCTTCCGACGTTTCTGCCTTTATCTCACATACAAAGCGCGCTTTAGAATTGGGGCAAGACGAAGTCGCAGATATAACGGCTGATGCAATTGTCATAACAAATCTTGCTGGCAAAATTTTGCCGCATAATGAATATGAAATCTCTTGGGATGCTAGCGCCGCTGAACGAGGTGGTTTTGAGCACTTTATGCTTAAGGAAATTTTCGAACAACCCAAAGCAATCGCGGATACCTTACTTGGAAGAATATCTGGACTTGGAGATGATGTAACAAAGGGAATTGATTTAAAAAATATCGATAAGGTTGTAATAATCGCTTGCGGAACTGCCTACCATGCAGGTTTAGTAGGAAAATACGCTATTGAAAAATGGGCAAATATTGCAGTTGATGTGGAACTTGCATCTGAATACCGCTACCGCGAGCCAAGCGTTGATAATAAAACGCTGCTGATTGCGATATCGCAATCTGGTGAAACGATGGATACTTTGATGGCGATGAGATACGCGAAGGAAAAGGGTGCCAAAGTATTTGCAGTTTGTAATACAAATGGTTCAACAATTCCACGCGAATCAGATGCGGTTCTATACACACATGCTGGCCCAGAGATAGCGGTCGCATCAACTAAGGCATTCGAAACCCAATTAATTGCCATGTATTTGATTGGATTACATCTAGGTCGAATCCGGGGCGCAATCTCTGAGGATTTAATGGTTGAAATTGAATCCGAGCTGTCAGAGTTACCGGCAAAAGTTGAGCAAGTTTTAGAGACTGTAGAGCCACTACGTGAACTAACTAGAAAATTTAGTAAATCGGCTTCGATGTTGTTTTTAGGTAGGCATGTTGGATTTCCTACAGCACTTGAGGGAGCCCTTAAATTAAAAGAGTTGGCCTACATGCATGCGGAAGGCTTTGCTGGCGGTGAATTAAAACATGGTCCAATCGCCTTAATTGAAGAGGGAACTCCAGTTGTGGCGATTATGCCAGCCGCTGGTTCTTTGCTGGCGGAGAAAATGGCTTCAAATATCCAAGAGGTAAAAGCCAGAGGGGCAGTGATAATCGCGATTGCAGATTCACCTCTAGCTGCCGCAAATTATTTGGTGCGAATCCCGACTACTCATGAATTCTTACAGCCAGTGCTCTCTGTTGTTCCGCTACAAGTTATCGCATACGAAATGGCAATTGCTCGAGGCAATGATGTTGATCAGCCACGCAATCTTGCCAAGTCGGTAACTGTTGAGTGAAATGACCACTGACCTCTTGACTAAAAGGCGCGATGAAATGTTTCACGCCCTTCGAGTATCCGGGCTTTTATTCCTGGGTTTTCTCTTTATAACTGAGCAAGTTCTAACTCGGGGCTGGCTATATCGGTTAGATCACTACATTTTAAATCTAGAAAATCCAGAGTTCAAGGGGATCGCAGGCCTGATTTTAATCCGGCTAGACGATCTTGGTTTACGTTGGTTTACGGCGACAGTACTTCTTATTTGTGCCGGAATTATTAGCTGGAGATTTAAGTCTTTTCGCCCAATTAATCTCTCAATTCTTGCATTGCTATCACTCAACTTAGTTGTTGGAGTTACTAAAATCGTAATTGGAAGAACTAAGCCAAGACTTTATATTGATGTTTTGTATGCAAATGGGATGTCTTATCCAAGCGGACATGCATCGAATGCCTTAATAAGTTGGGGATTACTTGCTTATTTGATCTATCGATACACAAATCGTGCGCCATTCAATGGAATTAAGTTATATCCGATAGTTGGATTAATTACTTTTATTGTCGTCATGGTCTCTTTGATTAGAAATACTCACTGGTTCTCGGATTTACTCGGTGGGGTATTTATTGGTGGGGCGCTACTCGTTGCAATTATTGCGATAGATAGATTTATCCCATCAAAGAAACAGCCTTCCTGATGAGCTCTATTTTAGGAATCGGTATCGATGTAGTTGCGATTGATAGATTTCAAGAATCGCTGGATCGCACACCAGGACTTCTAAAGAGGGTTTTCACACCAAATGAATCAAAATTAAAGGTATCTAGTTTGGCTGCCAGATTTGCTGCTAAAGAGGCGCTAGCCAAAGCACTCGATGCAAAGGCAGCATTTGATTGGCAAGAAGCTGAAGTTACAAATGAGGCAACAGGTAAACCGATTTTCGAGTTTTCTGGGAAGTTGGCTATCCGTCTTGCTGGACACAGCGTTCATTTGACGCTTTCGCATGATGCTGGAATCGCTTCCGCTATGGTGATTGTTGAGGCGAAGTAATGCGGGCCTTCGTAGAAGTAAATCTCAATGCAATTTCAAATAATATTAAATTGATTAAATCCAAAACTCAGGCAGAGATTCTTGCAGTAGTTAAAGCTGATGCTTATGGGCATGGGCTAATTCCGGTTGCCAAATGTGCAATTAGTGCTGGCGCTACGTGGTTGGGCGTTGCCTTACTAGAAGAGGCGATCTCGCTTCGAGAATCTGGGATAAGCGTACCAATAATTTCATGGCTAAATCCACCTAGTTCAGATTTCAAGAAAGCTATTGAATTAGATATTGATCTTGGAGTGCCCTCACTCAATCACTTGGAACTAATTATTGAAGTAGGAAAAGTGTTAGGTAAAAAACCACGAGTTCATATTGAAGTTGATACCGGAATGACTCGCGGTGGTTTATTGGATGAGTGGTCAGATTTTTTAATAGCGGCACCTGGCGCAGAAATAGAAGTTGTTGGATTTTGGTCACATTTTGCCCGAGCAGATGAACCCGATGAAGTTGCAAATCAAAGTCAATTATTAGAATTCGAGAAGAAATTAGCAGAACTAGTTGGAATTGGAATTACCCCAGAATATATTCATCTGGCTAATTCTGCTGCCACGCTAACGAATCCAAATTCGCATAAAAATATAGTCCGATTAGGAATTGCAATGTATGGGCTGAGTCCAGATATAGAAACAATGGGCATATCTCGAGATTTAAAACTTGAACCCGCAATGACTCTAAAAGCCGAAATCCAATTAGTAAAGCGCGTTCCAGCTGGCTCACCGGTTGGCTATGGTGGCACGCAAATTACTTTGCAAGATACTAAATTAGCAATTATTGCTATGGGGTATGCAGATGGAATTCCACGCAACACTAGTAGTGCTGCAGGCATATTTGTTGCGGGACGCAAGGCGGCCATTATTGGTCGGGTATCTATGGACCAATTTGTTGTAGATCTTGGCGCCGATTCCAACGCAATAGCTGGTGAGATAGTAGAAGTATTTGGGGGTCTTGGTTATTCGATAGATGATTGGGCCACAGCAGCAGGAACAATTAATTATGAGATAGTTACGCGAATTGCCTCTCGGGTGCCTAGAATCTACGCGTGAGCTCAACTCAATTATCCGTGAAGAGCCTTTCGGTCTCTTTTGGTGGGATCAAGGCGCTAACTGATGTTTCACTCTCAGTTCCAAAAAATAGCGTTGTTGGATTAATCGGACCAAATGGTGCTGGGAAGACCACAGTCTTTAACTGTATTTCAGGGCTAGTTAAAAGTGATTCTGGAACTTTTGAATTTAATGGCGTTCAGAGAGCCTTTCCCAAACCACACGAATTAGTTGATCTTGGAATTACCCGAACTCTTCAAGGAGTCGGGCTTTTTAATGAACTTTCTGTTCTGCAGAATGTTGTAGTCGGAGCAGATAAAAAATATAAACCAAATTTTATTAAAGAAATGTTTGGATTATCAGGAAAGACTGAAGCTAACTTATTGCAGCGAGCCGAAGAGGCGCTGGCATGGGTTGGTGGCACCTCATTAATTGGTCGCCAACCATCGGAACTTAGTTATCCAGATTCAAAGCGAGTTGCCTTGGCACGCGCCCTAGTAATAAATCCAACCTTGTTGATGTTGGATGAGCCCGCTGCGGGATTAGGTCAAGATGATATTGATGCCTTGGCGGCTTTGATTAAGCAATTAAAGCGACGATGTTCTATTTTGATAGTAGAACACCATGTTGATTTCGTTCGTGAGATTTCAGATTCAGTAAATGTTTTAAACTTTGGAAAATTAATTGCCTCCGGAACCTATGACGAGGTCAAGCAAAACCCAGCTGTGATTGCGGCCTATTTAGGGCATACCGATAAACCTGATGAGAATTCAAAACTAGGTGCCTAATGCTTAATGTTTCTAATTTAGTAACTGAATTCGCATCAATCAAAGCGTTAAATGACATTAGTTTTCAAGCTAAACCAGGTTGCATCACAACTGTTATTGGGGCAAATGGCGCTGGTAAAAGCACATTACTTAGAACTATTTCCGGACTTGAAAGACCGACAAGTGGGTCAATTAAGTGGCTCGACCAAGAGCTCACTAACAAGAGCGTAGAGTCGATTGTCAGAAGTGGAATCGCGCAGGTGCCTGAGGGCCACGCAGTAATTTCACAACTTAGCGTTGCTGAAAATATTGAGTTAGGTGGCCTTTTCCGTAAGCGAAAAGCTCGAGGCGACTTAGAAGTCGCGACCAAAGAAGTTTATGAACTCTTTCCTATCCTCTACGAGCGCCGCCGCGAACCTGCTGGCTCGCTCTCTGGTGGCGAGCGACAGATGCTTGCAATTAGTCGCGCGCTTGTTTCGCGTCCGAAGTTACTTTTATTGGATGAACCCTCACTCGGTTTAGCCCCGCTGATTTCAGCGCAAATTATTAGCATCGTAAATGAATTATGCCGAAATACTGGACTTACTGTTTTGCTCGTAGAACAGAATGCGAATACAGCGCTAGCGGTTGCAGATCATGGAATCTTGCTGGCCCTTGGCAAAGTTGTTGCTAATTTACCGGCGAAAGAATTAATCGCTGATTCTTCCCTTCGAGCCGCATACCTGGGATATTAAATGGATTCATTTTTAACGGCATTTTTTTCAGGGACTTCGCAAGGTGCGATCTATGCACTTGTTTCACTCGGGTTAGTTCTGGTTTGGCGCGGCGCTGGAGTAGTTAATTTCGCCCAAATGGGACAGGCAATGTTTACAACATACATCGCTTCGCAATTAATCCAAAATAATTATTCTTACTGGAGTGCATTTGTAATTGCACTTATTAGTGGCGCAATTCTTGGTGCGATTGTAGATCTTGGTTTAATGCGCCCACTCACTTCTCGAAAGAATTCACAACTATTAAATAGCCAATCAATGCGAACAACGATTCCAGTGATCGCTTCACTTGGAATTCTTGGAGTCTTAAAATCATTAGCGGGAATTTTTTGGGCTGGTGAAGAGCGAGGTTTTCCAACGCCGGTTCCAGCGAATTCAATAAAAATTGGTAGCACTAACCTTGCAATAACTGGTTTCGATCTCTTCGTAATCGGAGTTGTTTTTATAACCTTAGTTTTAACAACGATCTTCTTTACTAAGACAGGCATGGGGCTTGCAATGCGGGCTAGCGCACTAAACCCTGAAGTTACAAGACTCAGTGGGATCAAAGTGGGATCAGTTAGAACCTTGGGCTGGGCAATTTCAGGAACCGCATCTTCACTTGCTGGGCTATTGATTACACCAAAGACAAATCTTTCACCAAATACCTTAGATCTACTTCTAATTGTGGGCTTTACTGCAGCTGTAGTTGGGGGACTTACAAGTTTGGCTGGTTCAGTCCTTGGTGGATTTATAGTCGGCTATGTAATTGCATTTGTAAATGTTTATGGCGCCCCAGAAAATGTTTTCATTGCCATCCTGGTCTTCTTGCTTCTCGCACTCTTCATACGGCCGCAAGGGATTCTCGGCAGTAAAGAGGTACGTCGTGTCTAAAGTTAAGACTCATAAAATTATCGGAGCCCGTAGCACTCGCTTATCAATTATATTTTTCCTCTTTTTCATTCTACTTTCAATGCAATTTGGCCCATACAATCAATCTCAATTGGCAAATATCGCAACGCTTTTAATAGCGGTCCTTTCAATCACGATCTTAACGGGTGCTTCAGGCCAAATTTCATTAGGCCAAGGTGCAATCATGGCCGTTGGTGGTTATGGCTCGGCCCTACTTGTAACGCGACTTGGCATGTCAATGTGGCTTGCATTTATTTTAGCAATATTTATCTCAGCTCTATTTGGACTCTTCTTAGGACTTGCCGCTGCAAGGTTAAGTGGCCCTTACTTAGCAGGAACAACTTTAGTTATGGCCCTTGCAATCCCATCTATTGCAGTGAGATTTGAATCTTTCTTTAGTGGCGATATCGGTCTGAGTGTAGATTATGGTTATCCACCAAACTGGCTTACCAATTTAATTGGTGAAATTAGTATTGAAGAATGGTCACTTTATGTGGCGCTTCCCTTCGCAGCGCTGGCTCTATTTGCAGTTTTAAACCTTTCAAATTCCAGAAGCGGCAGAACTTGGCGTGCTGTCCGCGATAACGAAGTATCTGCAGCACTTGCTGGAATAAATATTGCAAGAACTAAGGTAATCGCATTTGTTTGTGCTTCAGCCTTGGCCGGCCTAGCTGGCGCAATCTATGGATTTCGAGGTCTAGTTGCCCCAACTGTTTATCCAACCGATCTCTCTCTTACCTTATTGACAGCGGCGGTAATTGGTGGGCTACGTTCTATCGGCGGAGCGATTTTTGGAACGTTTGTCATAGTTTTTCTCCCAGACTTAATTGGAAAATTGACTAAAAATTGGGCAATCCCAGAATCCATCAGCAACTACCTGCCAGCTCTGATAATCGGCCTACTTCTGCTTCTGACAGTGATTTTGAACCCGCGGGGATCAGCCGGAGCCCTTGAACATATCCGGCATGCTCGCCAAAGCCGCAAGCACTAAAACTGGGTTAATATCGATATTTAGGTGCAAAAGATGCCTGATTGTTATGAAATTCGTGGCGTCTGGCACTTCACTAGATGTTCACAATTGGTTAATCTACGGAGAGATTCGGGCGCACCTGCCTGACTCCCATGGGCCAGGAAAGCTTGCCCATGGCTAGAGTGCAGTAGAAAGAGTGAATGCAGTGAATCTTCGCAAACCTCTGATTCTTGCCATAGTCGCATCAGCGCTGGTGGGGTCACTAGTAGTAAATGGCGTTTCGGCATCAGCCGCAGCCCCAGGAGTATCAAAGACTGAAATTGTTCTGGGAATGCAGTTGCCACAAACTGGCGGCGCTAGCCCAGGTTATAACAAGGTAGATGACGCAGCACGCGCCTACTTTGATTACGTGAATTCAAAGGGTGGTGTGTACGGCCGCAGTATCAAACTCGTAGCTAAAGATGATAACTACAAAGCGGGAATCACAATCAATACCGCCCGGGAATTAATAAATGAGGACAAGATCTTTGCATTCTTCGGATCT
>JASJJZ010000058.1:0-8634 GCA_037622205.1 Actinomycetes bacterium | reverse complement strand
TAAGTGCCGAAGATTTAATGCTTGATCGAACTCAATTAATGGGGCTAACTGCTCACGAGATGACAGTTCTTGTCGGCGGCATGCGGGTTATCGGAACTAACCACGGTGCAAGCAAGCACGGAGTCTTTACAAATCGAGTTGGCGCTTTGACTCAGGATTTCTTTACAACAATCACTGACATTAATTATGTTTGGGAACCTGATGGCAAAAATCTTTATCAGCTTCGTGACCGCGAAACTGGGGAAGTTAAATACAGCGCAACTCGTATTGATTTGATCTTCGGCTCAAATTCAATTCTTCGTGCATATTCCGAGGTTTATGCCCAGGATGACAGCAAAGAGAAGTTTGTAAACGACTTTATTGCTGCGTGGACAAAGGTCATGAATGCGGATCGCTCCTAAGGTTTTCTGATAATTTGAAGTAAGGTTGCCGCATGCTTGAAGCAATTTTCTTTGGAATTCTCCAGGGCCTAACTGAGTTCATTCCAATTTCATCAACTGCACATATTCGAATCTTTGCCGAGTTTTTTGGGATGTCTGAAGACCCCGGGGCCATGTTCACGGCGATTATGCAGATTGGAACAGAGCTAGCGGTCCTTATTTACTTTAGAAAAGATATTGTCCGCATAATTTCTGCCTGGTTCCGTAAAGTTATCTACCGGAAAGATCTGGATATTGAAGAAGCAGCAGACGCTCGCATGGGCTGGCTAATAATTGTTGGCAGTTTGCCAATTGCAATTCTTGGCTATCTTGGTCAAGATGCCATCACTACAAACTTTCGCTCACTCTGGCTTATTGCATCAGTATTAATCGTCTTTGGTGTGATTTTGGGAATCGCTGATAAATATGGAAAATCAGATCGGAATTTAAAGGACCTAAGTCTTTCTCATGGAATTTTGTATGGCCTAGCGCAGGCAATTGCGCTAGTTCCTGGAGTTTCAAGATCTGGGGCGACAATCGCGATGGGTCGACTTCTGGGTTACTCGCGCGAGGCCGCCCTTCGTTACTCGTTTCTATTAGCAATTCCCGCAGTATTTGGAAGTGGTTTTTATCAATTAAAAAAAGCGATATCAGATGGGTCGGCAACAACAGTGTTTTCACTTACCGAGACCTTGATTGCAACACTTGTCGCCTTCGTTATTGGATATTTAGTAATCGGATGGCTTTTAAAATTTGTAACAACTAAGAGCTTCATGCCATTCATCATTTATCGGATAGCTTTGGGTGCTTTAGTCATGGCATTTCTTGCAACTGGAGTGATTAATGATTCTGCGAAGGCGCAAGCTGTCGCCCCGGTTTCGCCGATAACGTACTCGGTTCCCAAGGATTGCTTATCCACAGATGTTCTCGCAGCTTTACAGAAAGATGTTCGCCAGGCACAATTTATTGACACTCCGTGGCAACCAGCACCAGGAACTGAGCTTGCAGATTTTCTGAACAACGGTGGCATCGCTTGTAGCTATGGAATACAGAGCGCAGAGGTTGGAATAACCGTTGATTGGGTTGCAAATGGAACTACGCTATTTAATAATCGAATTACGGGATGGTTGGCAGAGGGATACGAGAAAATTGATATCCCAAACTTGATGGAGAGTGAAGCGTATTTCTTTCAGAAGGATCAATCGCCGACTAATGAATTTAGTCAGTATCAAGTTAAGTTCTTGATAAATGGATTCTGGATAAACCTAAGTTCTTCTTTTGGCAAGACTATTGAAGATAGCTCGCTCTGGCTAAAAGCCGCGGTGGATTCGCTTTAATTACGTTTTGCTTTGATGTAATTCTTTAGTGTTATTGCAATTGTTAAGACTATAAAAAAGCTAGCTATCTGCTTTGAAGATCCGTCTAGCGCAGGAATTGAAGCAGCATAAAATCCAAGTGTTGTAATGCCGGCGCCCCAAAGAATTGCGCCGAAAATATTGGCACCAAGAAACTTGTAGTAATTCATCTTTCCAAGGCCGGCTATTGGCGGCATAAAAGTGCGAATCCATGGATAGAAACGTGCCAGCACTACTGCAGTCCAACCATATTTCTCATAAAAATCTTCTGCTCGCGCAATCATTTTTTGAATAGCTGGCCGGTTACTTCGACCCAAATAATTTCGGCCATATTTTCGACCAAGCACAAAGCCAACTTGATCCCCAAAGAATGCGGCTAAAACAATGATTACAATCAGAATTACAATATTTGTATCATCGCGAGTTGCTGCTATGTAGCCAGCAGCGAAGAGAATTGAGTCCCCTGGAATAAAAAAAGCGAGAAGGATTCCGGTCTCAATAAATACAATCGCCCCCAGCGCTACATAAATTAAGAATGGGGTAGCAGAACCCAAATATTGCTGGACCCAATCTGAAATAGTCACGTGGGCTAGCGTATAGGCTTAGCAAATGGAAAATTACGCAGTAGTTACAGGGGCGAGCAGTGGAATCGGTGCGGCTACCGCAAAGTTATTAGCAGCTAATGGTTTCCATGTAATTGCTGGCGCCCGTCGCATGGATCGATTAGCAGAATTGGCGAAGAGCGATTCAAACATTGAGATAGTCGAATTAGATGTAACAAACCAGAAGAGCGTTGAGACACTTGCGGCGAAACTTGTCGGCAAACCTGTTTCGGTTTTGATAAATAACGCTGGAGGCGCATTCGACGCAGCATCAATCGAAGATTCAGATCCAGAAATTTGGGCGAAGACTTACGAGGTAAACGTTACGGGCGCAGTTCGGATGACTAAAGCGATGATTCCATTAATGAGAAAACATGGTCAGGGCCATATAGTTTTAATGTCTTCAACCGCTGGTCGAATTGCCTATGAAAATGGCGGGACATATGTCGCTGCAAAGCATGCAGTCGCGGCAATCGCAGGAACACTTCGACTAGAACTAAATGGCCAACCAATACGCGTTACCGAAATTGCACCCGGAATGGTCAAGACTGAGGAATTTGCAGTTACGCGATTTTCCGGGGATAAAACCAAGGCCGCTAAAGTTTATGAGGGGGTAGAAAAACCTCTAACTGATAGCGATATTGCCGAAACTATTCGTTGGGCCGTGATGTTGCCTGCTCACATAAATATAGATTTGTTAGTCGTACGACCTTTAGCCCAAGCTGCCCAACATAAGGTGCATCGAATACCTAACTAAATTACTTATCCTTCGACTTTTTAGTTAAATCAGATACCCAGTCCATAATCGCAAAGACCAATCCAGATACAACGAAGGTCAAGTGATCCGATTAACTTAAGTTTGAGGCCAGAGAAATTGACGCTTCCCATCCATTCCGGGCGATCGACATCATCTGCGGCAACCTCAATTTTGGAGACGAAGTTTTCATATCCTGCAAAAATTACAATCTAAATTAGATTAGCCAGAAGCGTTAGGTCTAAAAGTCCGAATAAACCAAGAACCATGACGTTTGTTCTCCATTTTCATAGCGTAACAAAATAGGCTTTCCCTTATTCTTCTCCAGTGCCCGCGTTTCATAAATTCTTTCTGACCAAGCCACTGGCAGATGCCTTCCGTAAAAATGTCTCAGGATCTAAGGACGGCCTGCCTGATTGGGCGAAAGATATTGCTTTAGGAAATGATTCCGGGCTTTTTAAACCCGATGGCTCGGTATGGAAAGTTCATGGAAGTTTGGCAACCCTCGTTGGGGGAGTTCGAGCTCTTTTATTGCAGGCTGCACATCCCGCCCCACTCGCAGGGGTAGCGCAACATTCGAGATATGAATCAGATCCGATGGGGCGCTTAGCTGGAACAACTAGGTGGCTGACGATTACAACATTTGGTTCTACCGAAATTATTAATCGTGAAGCTAACCGTGTTAATGCAATGCATTCGAAGGTTTCAGGGGAGTACACCAGCAAGTCCGGAGCGCATTCAAGTTACCAGGCGCAAGATGCGCGATTTTTGCTCTGGGTGCACTGTGCTTTTACCGACTCATTTATTAAATCGCATTTAGCTCTTGGCTATCCGCTTCCCAGTGGCCCAGATGAATATGTCCGCGACTGGGCGAAGAGTGCAATTCCACTAGGGCTCAATAGCGCACCAAGATCTATGGCGCAGTTAGAGGAGACTCTTGAAGATTTCCGGATGAACGATTTGGGAAGAACTGAGAAAACTTCAGAAGTCGTTCAATTTATTTTAAAGCCGCCATTTGGAAAAACTGGTCTTATCTTTTATCGAGTAATTACTAGCGCTGCGATAGCAACGCTAGATAAGAACGAGATAGAAATCTTAGGACTCAAAGCTAAATCTAAAATTTGGTTGAAGATTGCTAAGGGAGCGCTAAATATATTTAGCGCAATCCTTGGTCCCGAGTCGCCGAGTCAGAATCTGGCTCGCCAGCGCATTGCCCGGATTAGTTAATTATCAGATCTAGGTGCCAAGGCATACTTCCCTTGGGTTTCTGCAAACTACAATTAAAGTGCTTCTCGGCAATTGCAATCAAATCAGCCGGGATCCTTGGTAATTTGCTAGATTTTAAAAGTGCGCGAGTGAGCTCGCCCCGATATTTTTTCGATAGATGAGTGATGACAGAAATCTTGCCCTTCTCTTTTTTAAATACTCGAACTGCCACAGTCTTTGCTGGCGGAGATTTCCAGATACCGGCGTAGGTTGAAGATCTGCAATCAATAATTAATTCAGCCCCTAAGCCATCTAGAACCGGCGTTAGCGTGGACTTCCAGTCCGAGGTCTTAATCTTTGCTTTGTAGTTAGGGATTAAGTCATTTGGCCGGAGAGTTCCGAAAAGAGCAGAAGTTATCAAGATTGATTTCTCACCTCGCCCTTTTGCTGCCGGGCTTAGGGAATTCCAATCCAGGGCTTGATAAAGCACCCCGGTATAAACATCCATAGCTTTTGCCGCAGGCGACGTGGCTGCGGAGTTGGTCAGAAGTCGACCTCTGATTGCTTGCAGTTCTTTGGGGAAAACCAATTTGGTTAGATTCACATTCACCTTAGAAGTTGGCTGGTTCTTTCCCTCGCTGGGTGGCAGAAGAATCAACATTTAGTTAGTTGACGCCGAATAAAAGCGGCCCAAGAAATCTTTTTTAAATTCCTGAAAGTCGCCCTTCTCAATTTCAGTTCGCATTCGCTCAACCAATCTCACGATAAAGCGCTCATTGTGAATTGTGGCCAAGGTAGAGCCAATCATCTCTTTGCTTCGGAAGAGGTGGTTTAGATAGGCAGCCGTGTAGTTGGCACAGGTATAGCAATCACAGCTCTCTTCAATTGGATTGAAGTCGCGGTTAAATTTAGCGTTGGTGATATTTACTCGGCCAGCATTTGTGAAGACGGCGCTGGTTCGGGCTTGTCGAGATGGCGCAACACAGTCGAAAGTATCGGCGCCATTTTCAACGCCAACAAATAAATCATCAGGCTCGCCAATACCAAGTAAGTGGCGGGGCTTATCTCGCGGTAATTCATCAGTCATCCAGCCAACAATGGTTCCAAGGTTTGCTTTATCAAGTGCCCCGCCAAGACCAAAACCATCAAAGGTAATTCCATCTTCATCTAGCGCGCCTAAATCTTTTGCCGCTTTGCGCCGGAGATCTTCATATTGGGCGCCTTGCAGAACACCCCAAAGGGCTTGATATGGCTTACTTGAGCGCTCGCGGGTCAAACGGCCATGTTCAACTAAACAACGCTTTGCCCAGAGTCTGGTGCGTTCCAAAGATTTCACTTGATACTTGCGAGTGTTGTGAAGAGTTGTGCACTCATCAAAAGCAAAAATAATATCGGCGCCAAGTTGGTGCTGAACTTGCATCGAAACTTCCGGGGTAAAGCGATGCATGGAACCGTCGAGGTGCGATTTAAAAGTAACGCCATCGTTATCGACATGCGCCAAACGTTCTTTATGGTCGGCGATTACTTCATCTGATCTGAAGGTCTCTTCATCCATGGCAATGACTTTCTTAAACCCAACGCCAAGGGATAGGACTTGAAAGCCACCGCTATCGGTAAAGGTTGGGCCAGACCAGTTCATAAACTTTCCGACGCCACCTGCTTCATCAACAATTTCTGGGCCGGGTTGCAGGTAGAGATGGTAGGCATTTGCTAGTAAAGCTTGGGCGCCAAGATCTGACATCGATTCTGGAAGAACAGATTTAACGGTTGCCTTGGTGCCGACCGGAATAAATGCCGGAGTTTTTATCTCACCATGGGGAGTAGTTATGACACCGGTGCGACCATTTAAATTTGAGTCGGAAATTTCTTCTCCGACCTTAAATTTAAACTGGTTCATATCCGTATTATCTACCTTTAATTTACATTCGAAAGTTAGAGATGTGGCTTTGCGGGAAAAGGGGCTTAAAACCGCCTTTTAAGGCGAATAATCCCCATTTCTGGGCTACCAAATCCGAACGCGCTCGCTTTCGGGGAGATAAAGCGCATCTTTTTCGCTAACACTGAAGGCTTCGTAGAATTCATTCAGGTTTCGAACCACTTGATTGCACCGAAATTCATCGGGTGAATGTGGATCTGTTGCAACCCGACGACGAACTTCCTCGCCCCGCATTTTCTGGCGCCAGCATTGAGCCCAACCCATAAATAACCTCTGGTATCCGGTGAGACCTTCAATCACAGGGGGAGTTTTGCCATCGAGTGAGAGTTGGTAGGCCTTGTAAGCGATGGTCAAGCCACCCAAGTCGCCAATATTTTCACCAATTGTCAGGGCGCCATTTACATGGACATCGGGAGCTTCAAGTGGGTGCAGCTCTTCATATTGGGCAATCAACTTATTGGCTCGCTTTTCAAATTCTTCGCGATCCAAATCGGTCCACCAATTATTTAGATTTCCATCGCCATCATATTTAGAACCTTGGTCATCAAAGCCATGACCGATCTCGTGGCCAATGACCGCGCCGATTCCGCCATAGTTCGCTGCATCATCGGCATCGATATCAAAGAATGGTGGCTGCAAGATTGCGGCCGGAAAAACGATCTCATTCATGCCCGGCATGTAATAAGCATTTACAGTTTGCGGCGTCATTAGCCATTCAGTGCGATCTACTGGGGCGCCAATTTTCGCGAATTCATAGTCCTGGTTGAATTTAGTTACGCGGGCTAGATTTCCAATTAGGTCATCTCTGGTAATTTCCAATGCAGAATAATCGCGCCACTTATCTGGATAGCCAATCTTTGGTGTGAACTTATCCAATTTTTCAAAGGCTTTAGATTTGGTCTCGGCGGTCATCCAAGAAAGTGCTGCAATATCAATTCGGTAGGCCTCGATTAAATTCGCAACTAATTCCACCATGCGAGTTTTAGCGGCTGGTGGGAAATGTTTCTCAACATAAATTTGGCCGACTGCTTCACCGAGGGAGCCTTCAACAAGCCCAACACCGCGCTTCCATCGAGCTTTTAACTCTGGAGTACCGGAAAGTTTGGTGCCATAAAAAGCAAAATTTTCATTTACAAATTCGCTACTCAAATATGAAGAAGTGCCAGACAATAAATGCCAGGCTAACCAAGCCGACCAGGCTTCGGCGTTAAAGTGTTTAAGGAGTTCACCAAGGCCAGTAAAAAAAGAGGGCTGTCGAACTATTACCGATTCCATAACTTTGGTTGGAATCTTTGAAGTCGCTAGCCAGGTATCCCAATCGAAGCCCGGGGAGGCCGCCTTTAATTCGACAAAGCTCATCTTGTTATAGGTTAAAAGCGCATCACGATCTTTAACCTGGTCCCAATGCTTGCTGGCTATCTCAGTCTCTAACTTCAAAATTGCTTCAGCTTTTCCTGCTGGGTCTTGAATCTTGGCAAGGGTAAACATTTTGGTTACATGCTCAACAAAGTCGGTTCGGATATCAGCAAACTCTTCTTCCCGGTAATAAGCCTCATCCGGCAGGCTCAATCCGGACTGCCCGATGTAGGCAATATTGGTATTTGAATCCATATTGTCCGTTGTTATGTATTGGTAGAAAATCCCGCCTAAGCCACGGCTCTCAAAATCACCGAGCACCTTATGAAATTGATCGACATCAGAGACTTGGAGCGCAAGGTCTAAGTCTTTTGTAATTGGAGCTATCCCGAGAGTGTTGGCTTTTACCTCATCCATAAATGAGCCATAGAGATCACCTATCTTCTGGGCGACGCTACCTTTGGATCCCCCACTAGCGCCAAGCTCTTCAATAATTTCGCGAACCTGCTGCTCCGCATTTTGGTAGAGCTCATAGAAGGCGCCGTCAGATGAACGGTCGGCGGGAATTTCGGCGCTATCTATCCAAGTGCCATTTACGTGGCGATACAAATCATCTTGTGGTCTTACCGATGGCTTTAAATGTTTTAAATTAATTCCGCTTTTCATGAGTCCGAGCCTATTACACCGAACTTCTTTAAGAACTTTTAAAAAATAAGAAAATAAAAAAGCCCCACAGTTTTCACTGTGGGGCTTTTTTGAGAAAAACTACTTTGCAGCAGCTTTCTTACGACGCTTCTTTGGAGCAGCCTTCTTAGCTGCTGCCTTCTTGCGCTTCTTTGGAGCAGCCTTCTTAGCTGCTGCCTTTTTGCGCTTCTTTGGAGCAGCCTTCTTAGCTGCTGCCTTTTTGCGCTTCTTTGGAGCAGCCTTCTTAGCTGCTGCCTTTTTGCGACGCTTTGTAGCAGCCTTCTTAGCTGCTGCCTTCTTGCGACGCTTTGGAGCAGCGTTC
>JASJJZ010000057.1:0-4881 GCA_037622205.1 Actinomycetes bacterium | reverse complement strand
CCAAAATAATTGGCAGGTGTATGGCGAAGGCAGTGTACATATTTTAAGTGGCGCACCATCAGCAAAATTCGGAGTCGGAGAACTAGTTAATCTGCAGATACCATAACCAAGTGCAATTCAACCAACTCTTCGATTTTCGATATATAAAACGCTTTTATTTCGCTCGTTTTATCAGCAACTTTGGAAATGGAATGTCGCCAATCGCTCTCGCTTTCGGGATTTTGAATCTTCCAAAAGGTGATGCAAATCTATTGGGGTTAGTACTTGGATCTACGACAGTTGCAATGCTTATCATGAGTCCTTTCGGTGGTGTCTTGGCCGATAAGTTTGGTCGTATTAAAGCAGTGGCTTTTGCTGACCTTGTCGCCTCTGCCGGGCTTTTTGTTCAAGTAGCTTTTTTTGCAACCGGAGAAGTTCCATTAATTGTTTTACTGCTAGTAAATATTAACTTCGGATTGATGTGGGGAATTTTCTGGCCTGCGATGTCAGGAGTTCTACCCGCACTTGTTCCCGATGATCACCTACAGCGGACCAATTCAGTTAATAATTTCTTCTCTAATGGCGCAATAATTTTAGGGGCGGCAGTTGGTGGATTAATCGTTGCGGGCTGGGGCGTAACTTGGGCGTTAGCAATAGATGCAGCAACCTTTACTATCGGAGGAATAGTTCTATTTTCTTTTAGGCATGTGTCACCAGCGAGTGCGCAAACCGAGAACACAATGCTTGATGATCTAATCCACGGTTGGAGAATATTTATCTCATTCCGATGGATTGTAATTGGCGTATTTGGTTTTTCATTTATTATTCTCGCTTGGGCGGCCGGCGAAAATATTTTAGGGCCCCTAATTGCCCTAAAAGAATTTAATGGTGCAAAATCTTGGTCCTTAGTTCTAACCTTTGAGGGAATAGGTTTGTTATTAGGATCAATCATTGGTTTAAAGATAAAATTGAAATATCCCCTACGCTTTCTGCTATTAATTAGTTTTTCAATCTCGCTATATATGTGGTCTATGGCAAAACCGCAATCGATCTGGTTTATTGCTTTCTGCGCATTGCTATGGGGGATAACACTTGATTTATGGATAACAATTTGGTCGACTGCCATGGCAAGGGAAGTCCCACGCGAAGCACTATCTAGAGTCTCCTCCTTTGATGCCATGGGGACTATGTTGCTGCGGCCAGTTGGGCTAGCAATTGCAGGTCCGCTATCAATGGCAATTGGAATCTCGCAAACACTGCATTTTCTGGCAATATTTAGCGCAGTTCTAATCTTCGCGATGCTAGCCACCCCGGAAATGCGGAATATGCAGATTGCAGAAGCAAAGACCCCAGAATAGATTCACAGAATTTTTTAAACTTTTTCGACCTCCGCGCTTAGCAAATAGAAACTAAGGTGTTCCTATGAGGAATTTAATAAGCCGTACTCCGTCGAAAGTAATAGCGGGATTTATTCTCGGGATAACAACAGCGGGCGGAATTGCAACGGCCGCAGGAGTATTTAATACCTCTGTTGTAAATGCCTGCGTCAATAAGAAAACCCAAGTCATATATGCGGCGGTAAATAATACTTGCCCGTCAAATAGGATCGGTGTAACTCTTGGATTACCAAGTTCAGCAACTGGCAGCCTTAGCTCAATAGTCACAAAGGTCTCACCAAGTGTCGTAACTATAAATGTCACCACACCAACTGGTGGTGGAACTGGTTCAGGTTCAGTATTCAAATCAAACTCAACTATTAGTTATGTAGTAACCAATAACCACGTTATCGAAGATGCTGTTGGTGGAGCCGGAACTATTACAGTTGGATTAGATAACGGCGATCAAGCAACCGCAACAATCGTTGGAAGAGATCCTAATTATGACTTGGCGGTCTTAAAAATAAGCAAAAGCAACCTTCCGACAATTGAGATTGGTAATTCAAGCCAATTGAATATTGGAGATCAAGTCATTGCATTTGGTTCCCCACTTGGTCTTGATCACACAGTAACTGCCGGCATTGTTTCATCTCTAAATCGTCCAGTGGTAACCAGCGGTGGAACTAATTCAACAGAATCTTATGTAGATGCAATTCAAACTGATGCCGCCATTAACCCAGGAAATTCTGGTGGGCCTTTGACTGATGCTTCGGGAAAGATGATTGGCATAAATGCTGCAACGGCAACACTTGGCTCTGCCGGAGGACAGATTGGGTCAATCGGTCTCGGCTTTGCAATCCCAATGAATCAAGCACTTCGTGTAATGAATGAGATTATTGATACCGGGAAGGCAACTAGGCCAGTTCTAGGAGTCTTCTTCGATCAAAGTTTCACTTCAGGTAAGGGTGCGAAGATTTCCAGTCTTACCCCTAATGATGGTGCGCAAAAAGCTGGTATTCCAGTCGGCGCTATCATCACTTCAATAGAGGGTATTCGAATTACAGATTATGTATCTGCAATAGTTCGCATTCGATCATTTGCACCCGGCGAAAAGGTAAATATTGTGGTCACGTTGCCAACCGGTGGCTCAAAAACATTTAACGTAACTTTAGGTTCAGCGCTCTCAAATTAAAGATTTTTAACCCTTTGTAACCCATGATGTGCCGTATTCTCTACGCATGGAAATATTTGATCTCCGAGTTACCGTCGACAGTATTGGCGGGCGTTCAGTCTGCGGCCTAAAGCCAGGCGATTACTTCGAAGTCACAAACAGCGCAGAGCTGCGGATTCCTGAGGGCAAACATTTTTGTATGTATGCAATTGCTTCAATATTGCCTTTACTTCCAGCTAAACAGCGCAAGATGGCCTCTGATGATTGGTTAGAGCAAGACTCACTTGTTGCCTGCCCAGATCCAGAAGAAAAATTGATAATGAAGATTGATCGAATTCGGACCGTTAAATTAAATGCGCAGGATTTAACTTAATTAAGATTAGTGTGCATAATGCCACGATGTTCATCGTTGTAACGCTCTAGATAAAAAACTGGTCCTTTTGGTCCTTTGCTCCTACTTAAAACCTCAGCGATTGCGCCAAGATCTTGCTCGCTAAACTTAATTGTTGGAATTTTCAAATTAGATTCTAAATGTGAAAGATTCCGGGCGCCAACAATTACAGCGGCAACGCCTGGTCGATTAACAATGTAGGCAGATGCAATTGTCCCAATATCTGTGTCATGCGACTTAGCAATCGCATCTAGAACTTTTAGTAATTCTTGGAATAGATTCCAACCACCAAATTCCTTGATGACTAACTGATATTTGATACTAGAACGGGTATCTACCTGGGTTGGTTCGCTAGCTCCAAGGAATCGCTCTGAGAAGAAACCACCAGCGACGGTGCCGTAAGAGAGAATCCCAATGCCATTTTCTACGCAATATTGCGCCATTCCATCTTCAGCTCGGGTATCAATCATGGAATACTGAATTTGAATACTTGCGGGCTTCAGCCCAGCATCAACCATTTCACTCAAACGCTCTAAATCAAAGTTAGTAACACCGATATGCCGAATCTTTCCCGCGCTCTTCAATTTAAAGAGCTCCTCCATCGCAGCAAGATAAGACTTTGCTTCATATTTCCACCAGTGGAATTGGACCAAATCAACTTGGTCTACTCCAAGTCTGGAAAGCGAGCGATCCACAATGGTTTTAACATCAGAGCGATCAAAATTATCTAGGAATTTTTCATTTGGAACATATTTAGTGTGCAGCTGAACCAAATCACGGGCGGCATTACCATGTTTCTCTTGCAACTTCGCAATTGATTTTCCGATCAGCTCTTCTACCCCGGTATAGATATCACCAAAATC
Source organism: Actinomycetes bacterium (assembly GCA_037622205.1). GTDB lineage: Bacteria > Actinomycetota > Actinomycetes > Nanopelagicales > Nanopelagicaceae > AAA044-D11. The sequence goes on along the minus strand of JASJJZ010000057.1, from coordinate 1,101 downwards.
TAACGTGGTGATTCCTGCTTCAATAAATGCGGTCGTGTCGTCAATAGCGTTCTGGTCTTCAATCTTCTGATTTAACGAATGCCCGGAACTTAGCTGCCAACCACCTTTTATTACCGGGCATATTTTATAGCCAGGAACTAACTCACGCTTCTGCATTATTGAATAACCGCCTCTACTTCGATTTCAACCAAATATTCATCACCAATCAATTTTGCGATAAACATAGTATTTGCTGGTCTGATATCGGCAAAACGTTCGCCATGTGCGATTGAGATTGCCTCCCAATCTGACATATTGTTTACAAATACTCTTGTGCGAACTACATCTGAAAGTTTTGAACCTAGAGACTCGAGGGAAGCTTCGATTTTATCAATCACAAAATGCGCTTGCGCAGCTGGATCGCTCTTTCCAATAGCAAGTTCGCCATGTGTCGCAGTTGTTCCAGATACGAGAACTCGATCGCCAATTCTTACCGCTCTGGAATAGCCGGCGAGCTTCTCCCAAGTGGTACCGGAATCAATTCGCTCCTTACTTCCAGTTTTTATTGATGCGTACACAGATGGGAATTCTTCTAAGTGGTGGCTTAAATCTCCAGAGGCAGTTAGATAAGGAGGTTTGCGGTATTCATCCCCACAATCACCCGGGATTGGATCTAATAATTTAAGGGCACCCTTAATTTCTTTGCGCTGTTCTTTACTTAATTCGAAAGTAAATAGTGAAAGCGCATCTTGGATATGTGCATTTTCACCTAACCGAGCCCCAATAATTACTGCGCCTACCGCTTTCTGCCCGAGCTGATATTTACTTGCGATAGTAGAGATAGAACGATCTGTTTCAGTACTGACCTTATTTAATACTTCTAGCAGATTCTGGAATTTTTCCCAGCCTCCTGCAGTATCTATAAATCTCTTATATTTCATTAGCGACCAGTTGGGCAAGCCATCGCCAACAGGTTCGGATTTGCCAAGCCACTTCTTAGAGATAAATCCACCGCAAAGAGTTCCGTAGGCCAAGATTGCTATTCCATTTTTATCGCAGTAGTCCGCCATCTGACCGCCTCCACGGCGGTCAACTAAAGAGTAAGAAATTTGATTAGATACC